>CAMCJI010000007.1 GCA_945874805.1 Asaia bogorensis
CACCCTGGCGGCCCTCAGCCAGGCCGGCGCCGCGCATGGCGCCATGCCGGGCGTGGGGGAGGGGCTGGGCGTCCCCATCCTGGCCGCGATCGCGGCCGTGCTGTTCGTGGCACTCGCCCTGCAACAGCGCCTGGCGCCCGACCCGCTGCTGCCGCCCCGGCTGTTCGCCAACCCGGTGATCCTCGCCGGTGTGGCGGTCGGCTTCCTCGCCTCCGCCGCCCTGCTGGGGGCGACCTTCCTGCTGCCGCTGTTCTACCAGCTCGCCCGCGGCGCCGGGGAGGCGGCGTCCGGCAGCCAGCTCGTCCCCTTCCTGGTCGCCAGCACCGCCGGCGCCTTCGCCGCCGGCCAGCTCGCCCGCCGGCTCGGCCGCGTGAAGGCGATCGTCGTCACCGGGCTGCTCCTCACCACCGGCGGCTTCGTCCTGCTGGCCTTCGCCGACGGCGCGACGCCGCTGCCGCTGCTGCTGGGAACCACCATGGGCGTTGGCTTCGGCATCGGCATGTGCATGCCCTCCTGCGTGGTGATGGTGCAGAACGCGGCGGAGGCGCGCGACCTCGGCTCGGCCACCGGAGCGCTGCTGCTGCTGCTGCGCAACCTCGGCAGCGCGCTCGGCGGCACGCTGGCCGGCGCCGCACTCGCCGCCGGCTTCGCTGCCGGCCTCGCCGGCACCACCCTGGCCGGGCGCGTCGAGCTCGGCGCCCTGCGCGGCAGCCAGACCGCGGCCCTCCCCGCCGCCGACCTCGCCTCCGCCCGGGCGGCGGTGGAACTGGCCTTTCACCTCGGTTTCGCCACCTGCGCCGCACTCTCCGGCCTCTGCCTGATCGTGGCCCTGCTGATGCGCGACCCGCCACTGCGCTCCGGGCCGCGCAGCGCCGCCCCGAAGCCCTGACGCCGCAATCGTGACGGAATGTGATGGTATGCAGCCAGCCGGTTGACATCAGCGGCGGCGCGGGCAAGGTGAACAAATGTCGAGGGGGCTCACCGTTGCGCTGCTGCTATGGAGTCTGCTGGCCCAACCGGCCGCAGCGGCCGAGCACCGCTATTTCACCACCTCGGACGGCGTGAAGCTGCATTACATCGAAGAGGGCGCCGGCCGGCCCCGCACCATCGTCTTCGTCCCCGGCTGGACCATGCCCGCCTGGATCTGGGACCGGCAGATCGCCCATTTCGGCCGCACCCACCACGTCATCGCCTTCGACCCCCGCAGCCAGGGCGCGAGCCAGATCGCCCATGCCGGCCACGAACCGGTCCGCCGTGGCCGCGACATCGCCGAGCTGATCGAGCACCTCGGCCGCGAACGCGTGTTGCTCGTCGGCTGGTCGCTCGGCGTGCTCGATTCGCTCGCCTATGTCCGTGGTGCCGGGGAGGGGCGGCTGGCCGGGCTGGTGCTGGTGGACAACTCCATCGGCGAGGACCCGCCCCCGGTCCCCACCCCGCCGTCCAAGGGCGCCAAGCCGCTGCGCGAGGTGGCGATGGCCAGCTTCGTGCGCGGCATGTTCGCCACCCCGCAGCCCGAACCCTGGCTCGACCGGCTGATCCGCAGCGCGCTGCGCACCCCCGAGCCGGCGGCGAACGCCCTGCTCGCCTACCCCGTGCCGCGCACATGGTGGAAGGAGGCGGTCTACGCGGTCAGCCGCCCCGTGCTCTATCTCGTCCGCCCGAAGTTCGAGGGCCAGGCCGCCAATCTCGCCGCCCGCCACCCGACGGCCGAGACGCTGGTGCTGCGCGGCCCCGGCCACGCCTTGTTCATCGACGACCCCGCCCGGTTCCATGCCGCGCTGGATGATTTCGCCCGGCGGCGCGTATGGCAGTGAAGCCCGCCCGCAGCCTGATGCCGGCGCTGTTCCTCGTCTCCTTCGCCACTGTGGGGATCGAGATCGCGCTGACCCGCTACTTCGCCGTCGCGAAGTGGTCGGAGTATGGCTACTGGGTCATCTCCATCGTGCTGGCCGGCTTCGCGCTCTCCGGCGTGGTGGTGGCGATCACCCGCGACCGCTTCGCCGAGAATGGCCGAACCCTGCTCGCCTGGCTGCCGGCCGCCCTGGTGCTGACGGCAGCGATCGGCTTCTACGGCGTGGCCGCCAACCCGTTCAACCCGTTGCAGTTGCAGAACCCGACGACGTTCGACGCGCAGTTGCTGAATATCGGGCTGTATTATCTCGTGCTGCTGCCGTTCTTCTTCCTCGTCGGCATCTTCATCAGCCTGTGCTTTGTGCTGAACGACGGCCGGCTCGGCCGGGTCTATGGCTGGGACCTCACCGGCGCCGGCGCCGGCGCGCTCGCCGTGCTCGGCCTGATGTATGTGGTGCATCCCTTCCTGCTTGCCGCCGTGCTGCTGGTGCCGCTGGCCGCCGCGGCGTTCTGGAGCGGCCGGGGACGCCCGGTCCGGGCCGCCGGCCTTGCCCTGGCCGCCGGCATCGTGCTGATGCTCGCCAGCCCCGCCGACTACAATGATTTCAAGGCGATTTACGCCCCGCTGAACACGCCGAAGTCGCGCGTGGTGCTCGAGGTCCGCTCCCCGCACGGCCATTACATGCTGCTCGACAACTTCACCGAGCGGGTGGATGCCGACATCTCTGCCAACGCCGGCCTGCTCGGCCTGCCCGGCCCGCCCGCGAGCTTCGGCCTCTACCGCGACGGCAACCGCCTCTCCGCCATCCCGCGTCCTGGCCCGATCGACGCGCATTACGCGCCGGCCCTGCTGTCGGCGCTGCCCTACGCGATGATCCCCGGTGCGGACGTGATGCTGGCCGGCGCCAATGGCGGCTTTCGCGTGGGCGAGGTGCGCGACCTCGGCGCCGGGCGGATCGTGGTGGTCGAACCCGAGCCGATGCTGAACTTCGTCCTCGCCAAGGGCATCGGCCCCACCCCGCCCTATTGGGGGCTGGACCTCCACCGTGGCGGGCCGATCGAGGAGGCCGGACGGGCGAAATACGACATCATCGACATCGCCGGCGACTTCCTGGAGACCTCGGAGAGCAACGCCGCGTCCTTCACCACCGAGGCGGTGGCGATCTTCCTCGCCGGCCTGCGGCCGGGCGGCATCGTCTCCATTCCCGTCTCGATCCGCGAAGTCCCCGCCTATGCGCTGCGCCTGCTGGCAACCGTGCGCGGCGGGCTGCTCGCTGCCGGGGTGGCGGCGCCGGAGCAGCATGTGCTGATCTACCGCTCGGCCTGGAACGTCCGCATCCTGGTTTCGCCCACCCCGTTCGGCGCGGTGCGGGTGGCCCAGGCGCGCGCCTTCGCCGGCGAACGCAGCTTCGACATCAGCTACTTCCCTGGCATGGACCCGGTGGCCGAGCGGCCAGGCATCTACAACGACCTGCCGGCCGTCTCCTTCGAGGACGGGCAGGTGACCTCCGGCGCCGGGCTCAACGACGCCATCGCCGATGAGGCGCTGGCCGTGCTGCGCGGCCTGCCGACGCAATCCGGCGCGCTGTTTCGCATCAACGCCGTCAGCCTCGACCGCCCGGGCCTGACCGCGATGCTGCGGCTGGACCGGCTGGACAGCATCTTCAGCAATCTCGATCTGCTGCCGCAGGGCGAGATTGGGCCGCTGGTCAACCTCGCGGTGCTGGCGCAGGCGGTGGTGATAGCACTGGTGGTGCTCGGCGTGCCGCTCGCCTTCGGCGTGCGGCCGGCGCGCGGCGGGCTGCTGCGATCCGTGCTGTACTATGCCGGCCTGGGCCTCGGCTTCCTGTTCATCGAGTTGTATCTCATTGAACGCGCGAGCTTCTATCTCAACGACCGCACCGCCGGCTTCGCTTTGGTGCTGGCCGGCATGCTGATCTTCTCCGGCCTCGGCAGCATGCTGGCAGACCGTTATGCCGCGAACCCGGTTCGGGCGGTGCGGATTTCCGTGCTGGTCGTGCTGGTCTGGGGCCTGCTGATGGCGCTCTTCCTGATGCCGGCGATGCTCGCCAGCCTGTCCTGGCCCTGGTGGCTGCGCGCGGTGGTGGTGCTGCTGGCCATCGCCCCGGCGTCGGTCGCGTTGGGCCTGCCGTTCCCGCTGGGACTCGCCCAGGCGGGATCGACCGGGTTCCTGCCCTGGGCCTGGGGGTTGAACGGCGCGTTTTCCGTCATCTCCACGCCGCTGGCCAATCTGGTGGCGCTGGAATCCGGCTTCGACCGGGTTCTTTTGTTCGCGCTGGTGCTGTATGTCGCCTGCGCCGCCGCCTTCCCGCGGACGAATCCCGCCTCGAGGTGATTGCCGTGACCCTTTCCCGCCGCCTGCTGCTCGGTGCCGCCGCTGCCGCCGCCGTGACCCCCGCCGCCCGCGCCGCCGCCTGGTCGCGCGCCGAGTTCGAGGCGGCGATGGCCAAATCCGGCCGGCCGGTCTCGTTGACCGAGGCGCAGTTCGCCGCCATCCAGGCCCGCCGCCCGGCCGCGATGAAGCGCATCGACAGCTACCTCACCAGCCGCCTCGGCCGGACGGACCCGGCGGTGCTCGCTGCCTTCGAGGCGGTGCCGCGCGAGTACTTCCACTACATGTACGACGGCAAGCGCCCCACCCCCGGCGATGCCTATGAGGTGGAGCCGAAGCCCTGGGCGCTCGGCTACGGCTCGGCACTGTCGGATTATCTCGGCCAGGCCTACATGACCCAGGTCGCCGCCCCGAAGCCCGACGACGTGACGCTGGAGATCGGCACCGGCAGCGGCTTCCAGTCCGCGCTGCTGTCGCGCATCGTCAAGCGCGCCTATTCGATTGAAATCATTGAGCCGCTGGGCAAGGCTGTCAGCCGCATCTTCGCCCCGCTCGGCTACGACAATGTGGAAACCCGGGTCGGCGACGGCTACTTTGGCTGGCCGGAAGTGCAGGGCGGCTTCGACATCATCATCATCACCTGTGCGGCGCAGTACGCCCCGCCGGAGTTGTTCAAGCAGCTGAAGCCGGGCGGGCGGATGCTGATCCCGATCGGCCAGCCCTTCAAGCGCGGCCAGTTCCTCTATGTCTATACCAAGGACGCCGAGGGGCGCGTGCACTCGAAGAAGGATGTCGGCGTCTTCTTCATCCCGATGACCGGCACGATGATGAAAACGCCGGCGCCGAAGAACCCGGCCTGACCCTCATGCCGCGCGCAACCGGCCGATGAGGGCGGTGGTGCTGGCGGCGAGATTGGCCGACAGCGCCTCCACCTGAACGGATTCGCCGCTGACGTCGTTGGCGCCGTTGCGGGTTTCCGCCGTCGCCTGGGCCACGCCGCCGATGCCGTCGGTGATGTCCTGCACGCCGCGGGCGGCAACCTGCACGCTGCGGGCGATCTCCGCGGTCGCAGCCTCCTGCTCGTCCACGGCGGAGGCGACGGCGGCGGTCATCGCACTCATCTCGCCGACGATGCTGCCGATCGCACCGATGGCGCCCACCGCCTCGGCGGTGCCGGCCTGCAGGGCGGTGATCTGCGCCTGGATCTGCTCGGTGGCCCGCGCGGTCTGAGCGGCGAGGCTTTTCACCTCGCTGGCCACCACCGCGAAGCCCTTGCCGGCATCCCCCGCGCGCGCGGCCTCGATGGTGGCGTTCAGCGCCAGCAGGTTGGTTCGGGCGGCGATGTCGTTGATGAGCACGACCACCTCGCCGATGCGCGCCGCCTCGTCGGCCAGGGTTTGCATCGCCTTGCGGGTGGCCTGGCCCTGTTCATCGGCCCGCCGCCCGCTGCTGGCGGCCCGGCCCATCTGGCCGGCGATCTCGCGCACGGATGAGGTCAGCTCCTCGATGGCGCTGGCCACCGCCTGCACCTCGGCCGAGGCAGCGGCGGCACCGCTGACCACCTGACGGGCATGGCCGTCGGCCGCTTCCGCCGAGCCGTCCATATGGCCGGATGCGCGGCGCAGGCCTTGGGCGGCGGCCGCCATGCCGGCGACGGTGGATTGCAGCTCCGCCTCCATCGCTCCGGCGACTTCGGCCATCGCGGCATGCCGGGCCGCCTCGCCGTGTGCCTGGGCCTCGCGCTGGGCGATCACGGCGGCCTCGGCGGTGCGGCGCGCGGCATCCGCCCCGGCGAGCGAGACGGCGTTGTCGGCGAACAGGCGCACGAGGGCGGAGGTGAGCCAGATCAGCGCGCCGGCCTCGATCACCAGGATCACCGCATGCAGCAGCACCCGGGCGATATCGCCCTCGCCGCCAAAGACCAGCGCCGGGGCGGCGAAGTTCAGCGCGAGGTGATGCACCGCGGTGACGCCGGCGGCGACCAGGATCACGATCCTGTCGCAATAGGCTGCCAGCACGGCGAGGGCGGCGAAGTAGTACATATGCAGATCGGTCTGCCAGACCCCCCCGGCGCTGGCCGCGAGCAGGACGGAGACCATCGCCACCACGCCGATCCCCACCGCCGAGCGGCGCATTGCTGTTGCCGGCCAGGACAGTCGGGCGAACGTGGCCATCAGCGCCACCCCCGCCGCCACGCCGCCTAGGATCAGCCAGGCCCCGCCGAACGCCGCCGAGACGCCGGCCACCAGGGGCACATGCAGCCAGAGCACGGGGACGAGAATGCGGTCCACCTGGCCGCGCAGCTCCGCCAGATCATCGATTGTTTCAGCCGGGTTCATGTCTCACTCCTTGGCCGGGCCAAGGCAGCCGCCCAGGCCCTGTGGATCGAGGAATAGCCAGGCGCCGGCCTGGCGCAGCCGGCCCAGCGCGTCTGCCCCATCGGGGGCGACGATCATCACGAAGCCGCCCGCGCCCTGGCGCAGCACGGCGCCGCCGAGGCCGGCAGCGGCGAGGCTCCGCTCCGCCGGCCACCAGGGCGGAAAGACCACGGCAAGCCGGTCCGCCGGCACCGGGGCGAGGGCCAGCGATGCCGCAAGCGGCAGCAGCGCCAGCAGCAGCAGGCTGCCGGCGCGCGCGCGTTCGGAAAAGATGAATGCCTGCTTCACGCAGGCAGGATGACCGCGACCGGTGAAGGTCCGGTTAAACCGGCCTCAGACGATCTGGTTGCGCAGCACCGTCTCGCCGCGCCCGAGGCGGCCGAGGTTTTCCATCAGCAGATCGATGACATTGTCCTCATAGGCGCGCGTCTCCCCGGCGGTGTGCGGCGTGACCAGCACGTTCGGCATCGCCCAGAGCGGGGAATGCGCGCCCAGCGGCTCCTCGGCGGTGACATCGAGCCCCGCCCCGGCGATCTGCCCGGCGGCGAGTGCGGCCTCCAGCGCCGCCTCGTCAACCACCCGGCCGCGCGCGCAGTTCACCAGCAAGGCGGAAGGCTTCATCCGGGCCAGCGCCTGCGCGCCGATCAACCCTTCCGTCTCTGCCGTCAGCGGGCAGGTGAGTGCCACGTAGTCGGCGCGCGGCAACTGCTCGTGCAGGGCGGCGATCGGGTGCACCTCATGCGCGCCGTCCACCCCCGTCGAGGCGTCGCGCTTCAGCGCGATCACGTGCATGTCGAACGCCCGGCCGAGCTGGGCCAGCCGCCCGCCGATCCGGCCGGGGCCGACGATCAGCAGGGTCTTGCCGCCGAGTTCGTCCTCGCGCTTGGTGAGGTCGCCGATCATGCCGCGCCAATGCGCGCGCAACTGGTTGTCGCGCGCCTCCGGCAGGCGGCGGGCGAGGGCCAGAATGAGCGCGATGGCGTGCTCAGCCACCGCGCGGGCATTCGCCCCGGCGGCGCTGGCGAGGCGGATGCCGGCGGCGGCCAGGGCGATGCGGTCGTACTGGTCCGTCCCAGCACTGATGGATTGGATGAACTTCAGCCGTGAAGCCGCTGGGATCATGCTATTCTGCCAGAACCCGGAGACGACAACCACATCCGCCTCGCCGATCCGCGCGGCCAGTTCCTCGCGGCTCCAGACCTGAAAATGGTTCAGGCCGGTGTTGCGGCGCGCGAACTGGTCGGCCATGCGGTAGGCGACATGGGCGAAGCAGATGGTGGGATTGGTGATCATTGGCGCAGCCCCGCTTCTTTCAGCAATGGGAGAACTTGTTCAATGAAGTAAGGCAGTTCGTCGCGGAAGTTGACGAAGCTGACGGTGGTGCCGGCGAAGCCCGCCTCGGCCATCTTCACCATCTCCGCCGCGATATGCTGCGGCGTGCCGATGAGCGGATAGGTCCCGGCCCCGGCCGCGAAACGCTTGCGGTGCAGCCGGTAGGCGTCGGCCTCGTGGCTGCCGGAGAAGGTCTCCTTCGCCTTCATATAGTGATCGACGCTGACGGTATCCTGCATCTCCACCGCGTAGTGTTCGTAATACGCCTCCGCCTCGGCCTGGGTGGGACGGCAGACGACGTGGCAGGTGGTGTACACCCCCACCTCGCGCCCGGTGGCGGCCGAGCGGGCGGCGATGTCGGCGATGGTCTCGCGGCCCTTGTCGATGGTGGTGAAGGTGGTGAACAGGAAATCCGCCGCCCGCGCCGCGAAATCGCGGCCCGGCGGGGAGAAGGCGGCATTCAGCGTCACCGGCCGCGGCCGCTGCACGGGGGCAGGGCGGCCGGACACGGCCTTGAGATTGTAGTATTTCCCCGCATAGTCGAACGGCCCGGTATCAGCATGGATGCGGTTCATGATCTCGAACCATTCCAGCCCCTGGCCGTAGCGGTCCTCGATCACCTCCAGCCCGAAGATGCCGAACTCCTCGGGATTCCAGCCGCACACGATGTTCAGCCCGGCCCGCCCGCCGGAGATCTGGTCCACCGTCGCCAGCGCCTTGGCGGCATAAACGGGATGCACCATCGGCACATGGATGGTCGAAAACACCGCGATATTCCTCGTCAGCGCGGCGATGCCGGCGGCGAAGGTGAAGGTCTCGTAGCTCCATTCGCGCGAGTTCATCTCCCCGCCGAAGCCCTTCCAGCGGGCGATCGGCAGGAAGAACTCGATGCCCGCCCGGTCCGCCATCTGTGCCACGTCCACCACCTCCGACCACACCGCCGGCCAGCGCTCCGGCACGCGGGTCAGCGTCAGCCCGCCGTCGCTGTTGGCGGAAAACACGCCCAGCTTGAAGCGGTTGGGGCCGTGCATGGGATGCGTGGGCATGCTCTGCTAATCTCCGTCGTCGGACCGACTTCACCACTGCCGACCCGCGGGAGCAAGCGCATGGCCTGGATACCCTATGGCGCCTGGTGGTGCAGCCCCTTCGCCCGCTGGCAGGGCAGCCTGTCCGGCTTCCACGCGCTGGAACTGGCCGCGCACACGGCCAAAGCGGCACTGGCGGCGCGCGGGATCGACCCGGCGGGGCTGAGCGCCGGCGTGCTCGGCACCACCGTGCCGCAGCCGCGCAGTTTCTATGGATTTCCGTGGCTTGCCGGCATGATCGGGGCGGGCGACCTCGCCGGGCCGACCATCGCCCAGGCCTGCGCCACCTCCGCCCGCCTGCTCGCCTACGCCCGCGCCGAGGTGGCGGACGGGGCAGGTGCGCTGCTGGTGCTCGCCGCCGACCGCGTCTCCAACGGCCCGCATCTCTACTACCCCGCGCCCAGCGGGCCGGGCGGCACCGGGGCGGCGGAGAACTGGGTGCTCGACAACTTCGGCCTCGACCCGCATGGCGGCACCTCCATGCTTCAAACCGGCGAGAACGTCGCGGCCCTGCACGGCATCAGCGGCGCCGAGCAGCATGATCTCGTGCTCACGCGCTAGGCCCAGTATCAGATGGCGCTG
The DNA here is from genome assembly GCA_945874805.1 of Asaia bogorensis. Classification (GTDB taxonomy): domain Bacteria; phylum Pseudomonadota; class Alphaproteobacteria; order Acetobacterales; family Acetobacteraceae; genus CAIRTN01. The sequence continues at coordinate 9,582 of CAMCJI010000007.1, forward strand.
GGAACGTTCCAAAGCCGCTACATGACGCTGCCCTTCATGCTCCCCGGCCGCCGCCCGCCGCCGCCGCTCACCGGCGATGAGGGCGTGCACCCCTCCACCGCCGAGGGCATGGCGCGGCTGCAGCCGGTGATGCCGGGCGGCAGCATCACCTATGCCGGCCAGACCCATCCGGCGGACGGCAATGCCGGGCTGGTCGTCACCGACGCGGCGCGGGCGCGGGAGATGTCCCGCGAGCCGAAGATCGCCGTGCGCATCGCCGGCATCGGCCAGGCGCGGGTGGCGCGCGCGATGATGCCGCTCGCCCCGATCCCGGCGGCCCGCGCGGCGCTGGCCCAAGCCGGTATCGCCGTCTCCGATCTTGCGGCGGTGAAGACCCACAACCCCTTCATCGTCAACGATATCGTGCTGCTGCGCGAAACCGGCATCGCGCCGGGCATCCTCAACAACTACGGCTGCTCGCTGATCTGGGGCCATCCGCAGGGCCCGACCGGCCTGCGCTGCGTCATCGAACTTGCCGAGGAACTCGTGCTGCGCGGCGGTGGCTGGGGCCTGTTCACCGGCTGTGCCGCCGGCGACACGGGGATGGCGGTGGTGATCCATGTGGGCGACGCATGACCACCGTCGTCCACATGCTCGCGGCCTCTGCCGCGGCAAGGCCGGACGCCGAGGCGCTGGTCTGCGACGGCGCCCGCCTGACCTATCGGCAGTACGAATCCTGCGTCGCCGGCTTCGCGGCGGAGTTGCGCGGCGCGGCGCGGGTGGCGCTGCTGATGGACAACTCGCTCGACATCGCGATTGCCATGTTCGCCGCCCAGGCCGCCGGCGCCCAGGTGGTGCCGCTCAACCCGGCCTATACCGACGCCGAGCTCGCCCCGATCCTGGACGACGCCGACCCGCAGGTGATCGTCGCCGATCCCGCGCAGGCCGGGCGCGGCTTCGGCCGGCGCGTGATCCGCGCGGGCGATCTCACCCGCTGGGCCAATGCCGGCCTGCGCCTCACCGCCGATCTGCTGCCGGACCCCGACTCGCCCGCCGCCCTGCAATACACCGGCGGCACCACCGGCCGGTCGAAGGGCGTGGCGCTGAGCCATCGCGCCATCGCCACCAACCTGATCCAGCGCCACGCCCTGATCCCCGCCGGCCCCGCCGACCGGGTGCTCTCCGTCGCCCCGATGTTCCACGTCTATGCCATCGCCACCGGCCTGCACCTCGCCGCCCAGGCCGGGGCGGCGCTGGTGCAGATGCGCGGCTACGACGCCGATGCGCTGCTGGACCTGCTGGCGGCCGAGCGGATCACGCTCTTCCTCGGCATTCCCCGGCTGTATGGCGCGCTGCTCGACCATCCCCGCCTGGCCCGCTGCGCCGATCTGCGCCTGTGCCTCTCCGGCTCGGCGCCGCTGCCCGAGGCGGTGCTGCACCGGTGGGAGGCGGTCACCGGCGCGCCGATCTGCGAGGGCTACGGCCAGACCGAGGCCGGGCCGATCCTCACCTACAACCCGGCATCCGGCCCGCGGAAGCCCGGCAGCGTCGGCGTGGCCCTGCCGGAAACCGAGGTCGAGGTCGTCGATATCGCCACCGGCACCATCGTGCTGCCGCCCGGCGAGGCCGGCGAAATCCGCGCCCGCGGCCCGCAGATCATGTCCGGCTACCGCAACCGCCCCGCCGAAACCGCCGCCGCCCTCCGCCACGGCTGGCTCCACACCGGCGACATCGGCACCTTCGATGCCGACGGCTACCTGTAGATCCGCGGCCGCTTGAAGGAGATGGTCATCGTCTCCGGCTTCAACGTCTATCCGCGCGAGGTCGAGGAGGTGCTGCACAGCCACCCCGCCATCGCCGAAGCCGCGGTGATCGGCCGCCCCGACCCGGTGCGCGGCGAGGCGCTGGCCGCCTTCATCGTCCTCCGCGCCGCGCTGACCGCCGAGTCCCTGCGCGCCTGGTTGGCAGAACAGCTGACCCGGTACAAGCTACCCACCGATCTCCTGTTCGTGGACGCCTTGCCCCGCACCGGCGTCGGCAAGATCGACAAGGCCGCACTCGCAACCCGGCTGAAGGGATAAACCAATGGGCAAGCTGCTCTCCGCCGCACAGATCGCGCGCTACCACGCCGAGGGCCTGGTGCCCGCGGTCGATGTGCTCAGCCCCGCCGAGGTCGCACGCTACCGCGCCGACCTGCAGGCCTTCGAGGCAGCCCAGGGCAAGCCGCTCGACTTCCCCGAAAAATCGAAATCCTACCTGCTGTTCGACTGGGCCGATGCGATCGTCCACCACAAGGCCGTGCTGGATGCGGTGGAGGACCTGATCGGGCCGGACATCCTGGTCTATCACTCGACCATGTGGATCAAGGAGGCGCAGTCCGACGCCTTCGTGCTCTGGCACCAGGACGGCGCACATTTCCATCTCGACCCCGCGCACCACGTCACCGCCTGGGTTGCGCTGTCGGACGCCACCGAGCAGGCCGGCTGCATGCGGATGATCCCCGGCAGCCACACCGGCCCCTGGCTGGAGCATTTCGACGCGCCGAGCAAGAACAACATGATCCGCCGCGGCCAGGGCCTGGACGGCATTCCCGAAGATGCCGGCATCGCCGTGCCGGTCCTGGCGGGGCAGATGAGCCTGCACAACACCAAAACCATCCACGCCTCCGGCCCGAACCGGGCAGCGGACCGGCGGATGGGCTACGGCATCAGCTACATCCCCACCTCCGTGCGCCCCACCGGCCCCGCCGTGCCCTCCGCTTTGCTGGTGCGCGGCGAGGACCGGTTCGGCCATTTCCAGCCCGAGACACGCCTGCGCACGGCGCTGGATGCCGAGGCTCGGGCCGCCCACGAACTCGCCTGCGCCCGGTTCACGGCGTTGCAGAACAAGGGCTTTCGCGCGGCATGAAGCTCACCGTCAACGGCACCGCCCACACAATCCCGGACGACCCGCAGACCCCGCTGCTCGATGTGCTGCGCAACACGCTCGGCCTCACCGGTGCGCGCTTCGGCTGCGGGCTGGAGCAATGCGGCGCCTGCATGGTGCTGATCGACGGCGCCCCGGCCTATGCCTGTTCGCGTGACGTCGGCAGCGTCACCGGCGCGGTGACGACGGTCGAGGGCCTGCAAACCCACCCCCTGCTCGCCGCCTTCATCGCCGAGCAGGCCGGGCAATGCGGCTACTGCCTCTCCGGCCTCCTCGTCTCCGCCGCCGGCCTGCTCCAGCGCAACCCCCACCCCTCGCGCGCCGAAATCCTCGCCGCGTTGGAGCCGCATCTCTGCCGCTGCGGCGCGCATCCGCGCGTGCTGCGCGCCATCGAACGGGTGGCAGCAGCATGACCGCCCTCCCCAAAAGCCTCGCCGACAATCCCCGCCTCGACCGCTGGCTGCGCTTCGCGGCGGACGGCACCGTCCACGTCGCCGTCGGCAAGGTGGAGATCGGCCAGGGCATCGCCACCGCCCTCGCCCAAATCGCCGCCGAGGAACTGGACGTCGCGCTGGACCGCATCGAATGGCTGGCCGGCGACACCGACCGCGCGCCGGACGAGGGCATGACCACCGGCAGCCAGTCCATCGAGATCGGCGGCGCCGCCCTGCGCCTGGTCTGTGCGGAGGCGCGGGCGGTGATGCTGGCGGAGGCCGCCCGCCGCCTCAACTGCGCCGCCGACGACCTCGCCGTCGCCGATGGCGCGATCCTGCGCGACGGCACGCCGACCGGGCTGGACTATGCCGGCCTCGGCGTCTCGCTCGACCGCCCGGCCACCGGCAGCGTGGCGCCGAAGCCGCAGGCGGCGCACCGCCTCGTCGGCACCTCGGTCCCCCGGCGGGATCTCGCGGAGAAGCTCGCCGGCAGTGGCTTCCTGCACGATATCGTCCTGCCCGGCATGCTGCACGCCCGCGTGCTGCGCCAGCCCCGCCCCGGCGCCCGACTGACCGCGCTCGCCGCCACCGGCGCCGAGACCATCCGCGACGGCGATTTCGTCGCCTTCCTCGCCCCCCGCGAGACCGACGCCCGCCGTGCCCTGCACGCCGCGAAGGCCACCTGGGAAGGCGGCACCACCCGCACGCCCGCCGAGGCCGCGGCCGCCCATCTCGAAACCCTGCCGGCCGACCGCCGCAATCAAGGCCCGGCCCCCACCAACACCGGCGCGCGCATCGTCCGCCGCTACGCCCGCCCCTACATCTCCCACGCCTCGCTCGGCCCCTCCTGCGCCATCGCGCAGTACGCCGAGGGCCACCTGACCGTCTGGACGCACAGCCAGGGCGTCTATCCCCTGCGCGCCGCCCTCGCCGCCGGGCTCGGCCTGCCGCCCGATCGCATCTCCGTCCGCCACGCCCACGGCGCCGGCTGCTACGGCCACAATGGTGCCGACGACGCGGCGATGGACGCCGCCGTCATCGCGCTCCACCGCCCCGGCCCGCCGATTCGCGTGCAATGGCAGCGCGAGGACGAATTCGGCCACGCCCCGGTCAGCACCGCCATGCTGGTGGAGATCGACGCCGCCCTCGATGCCGAAGGCATGCCGCTGGACTGGACGACGCGCTTCTGGTCCGCCCCGCATTCCGGCCGCGCCGGCTTCGCCGCCTCCGCCCTCGCCGTCCGCGCCCGCCCGAACCCGCCGCCGCCGCCGCCGGTGACCGAAAGCTCAGACCCCACGCCGGGCGCCGGCACCCGCAACGTGGTGCCGTACTACGACCTCCCGGCCTTCCGCTTCGAGCACAACCTCGTCCCCATCCCGCCCGTGCGCACCTCCGCCCTGCGCGGCCTCGGCGCCAACGCGCATGTCTTCGCCATCGAGTCCTTCATCGAGGAACTGGCGGACCAGGCCGGCATCGACCCCGCCGCCTACCGGCTGCGGATGCTCTCCGACCCCCGCGCCCGCGCTTTGATCGAGACGGTGGTGGCGATGTCGCCCTGGGCCACGCGCGGGCCGGCAGGGCAGGGCAGGGGCCTCGGCCTCGGCTTCGCCCGCTACAAGAACCGCTCCGGCATGGCCGCCATCGTCGCCGAGATCGACGCCACCGGCACGGACCTGCGCTGCCCCCGCATCTGGTGCGCCGCCGATGCCGGCCTCGTCATCAACCCCGACGGCGTGCGGGCCCAGCTCGAAGGCGCGATCATCCAGGCCGTGTCATGGACGCTGAAGGAGCAGGTGCGCCTGGACGCCGACGGTATCGTGGGCCGCGCCTGGGCCGGCTACCCCATCCTGCGCTTCTCCGAAGTGCCGGAGATCGCGCTGCATCTGGCCCACAGGCCGGACGACCCGCCGCTCGGCATGGGCGAATGCGCAGGCGGGCCGGCGGTGGCCGCCATAGGCAACGCCGCCGCCCACGCGCTCGGCCAGCGCCTGCACAGCCTGCCGCTCACCCGCGACGCCGTGCTGGCCGCCCTGGCCTGACCTCAGCCCAGGGCGGCGATCAGCCGGGCCGCCTTCTCCGCCACCACCGCCGCCGTATCGCCCGGCTTGTAGATCGCCGAGCCGATGCCGTAACCCGCCGCCCCCGCCGGCTTCCACAAGGGTATCGTCGCGGCATCCATCCCGCCGACCGGCAGCACCATCGTGCCCGCCGGCAGCACTGCCTTCATCGCCCGCAGCACCGCCGGCGAGGCCGCCTCGGCGGGGAACAGCTTCAGCGCATTCGCCCCCGCATCCAGCAGCGCGAACGCCTCCGTCGGCGTGAAAAACCCAGGGCAGGCGAGCATCCCCCGCGCGCGGGCCGCGCGCACCACGTCGATCGCCGCATGCGGGGTGACGATCAGCCGCCCCCCAGCCCGGGCGATCTGCCCCACGTCCGCTGGGCTGCGCACCGTCCCCGCGCCGATCAGCAGCCGCTCGCCGAACACACGGGCGAGGATTTCGATGCTGGCCAGCGGCTCTGGCGAGTTCAGCGGCACTTCGATGATGCCGATGCCGGCGGCTTCCAGCGCATGGCCGATCGCCTCCACGTCGTGCGGCTGCACGCCGCGCAGAATGGCCACCAGCGGGCAACGGGCAAGCGCGCTCTTCAGGTCCATGTGATTTGGGCTCCAATACGGGCAAGGCCGCTGGCGGCGGCGTCGCTGTCCAGTGTGATGGCGCTGCCGCCGAGGGTGGCAATCGCGCGGGCATACAGCGCGCACAACGTCGGCGTGCCGATCAGCTGCACCGCCGCCCCCGCCCGCAACTCCGCGCGGATCTCATGGCCGATCAGCAGCCCCGAGAGATAGGAGGCCGACTCCGTCTCGGCCAGCCGCCCCATCAGCCCCAGCGTGCGCACCCCGAACAGATGATGCAGCAGATGCCCCGGCGCGCCGGACCGGGCGAGACCCCGGTCGAACGCTGCCGCATCCGCAGGCGCTTCAGCCATCATCCGCCCCAGGATGGTCCCCGCGCGGATGGCGGCAAATGCCTCGCCGGACAGATAAGTGCGATAGCCAGCAATCCGCCCGCCCTCCACCCGCACCCATTTCGAATGGCTGCCCGGCAGGCACACCAGCCCGTCCGCCGCCGCCCCGATGATCTGCGTCTCCTCGCCGCGCATCACTTCCGGCGTGCCCGATTCGTCGCTGTCGGACAGGCCAGGCACCAGCTTCACCACCGCCCCCGCGAACGGCACATCGATCACCGCCCCGGCAATCGCCGCGGCATCGGCGGGGCAGGGGAGATACGGCGCCTCCACCCAGCCCTGCCGGCTGCCGACCATGCCGGAGAGCAGCACCCGCCGCTCCCCGCCCAGCCACGGCCCGATCTGGCTGCGCAACGCCGCCTCGAATCCGCCGGCCGGCACGGTCAGGATGCCCATCGGCGCCTCGATGCGCGCCAGCACCGCCCCGTCCGCGCCGAGGCGGAAGGCGCGGAAGCTGCTTGTGCCCCAATCCACCCCGATCATGCCGTTCCTCCCTTGTGCGCAACGCCGCGCACCCGCACGATAGCCCGATGAACATGGGAACGACACTCCTCTGGCGGGGCGGCGTGGGCGCGGTATTTGCGCTCGTGCTGCTGCCGATGATCGCGGTGATGTGGCTGAGCTTCTTCGATCAGGAGATCGTCAGCTTCCCGCCCGAAGGCTACACCCTCAAATGGTATCAGAACGCCTGGGAGAAGCGGCAGTTCTCGCGCGGCTTCATGAACTCCCTGCAAATCGCCCTGATCGCCGCCAGCATCGGCGTGACGCTCGGCACGGCCGCCGCCGTCGGCCTCGTGCGCGGCCGCTTTCCCGGCCGGGGGGCGCTGACCGGCCTGCTGCTCGGCCCGCTCGCCATCCCCGGCGTGGTGCTCGGCACCGGCCTCTACATCTTCTTCGTGCAGGTCGATAACGCCATCGACCTGCAGATCGTCGCCACCCTTCCCGGCCTGATCGCCGCGCATGTGCTGCTCACCATCCCCTGGACGGTCCGCCTCGTCAGCGCCAGCCTCACCGCCATGACCCCGGCACTGGAGGAGGCGGCAGCCAATCTCGGCGCCCGCCCCTGGACGGTGTTCCGCCGCGTCACCCTGCCGATGATGCGCCCCGGCGTGGTCGCCGCCTGCCTGTTCAGCTTCATCCAGAGCTTCGAAAACCTTGAACTCACCCTGCTGCTCACCGGCCCCGGCCGGTCCACCCTGCCGGTGGAGATGCTGAACTACCTCAACTTCCGCGTGGACCCGACGCTGGCCGCCGTCGCCACCATCCAGATCGTGCTGATCGGAGCCTTGATGCTGATAACCGACCGCTTCGTGAACATCTCGAAAGCCATCTCGTGAGCCGTCTCTCTCTCGAAGCCCTCCGCCGCACCTACGGCGCCACGGTCGCGGTCGATCGCGTCGATCTGGAGATGGCCCAGGGCGAACTGGTCGCCCTCCTCGGCCCGTCCGGCTGCGGCAAAACCACCACCCTGCGCATGGTCGCCGGCTTCGTCGCCCCGACGTCCGGCACGGTGCGCATCGGCGGCAATGACGTCACCCGCATGCCCCCCTACGCGCGCGACACCGGCATGGTCTTCCAGGGCTACGCGCTGTTCCCGCACATGACGGTCGCCGAAAACGTCGGCTTCGGCCTGGAAATGCGCAATATCTCCCGCCCCGAGCGCGAGCGCCGCATCACCGAGGCCCTGCGCCTCGTCCGGCTCGACGGCCTGGCCGAGCGCCGCCCCAGCCAGCTCTCCGGCGGCCAGCAGCAGCGCGTGGCCCTCGCCCGCGCGCTCGTGGTCAATCCCGCCGTTTTCCTGCTGGATGAGCCGCTCTCCAACCTCGACGCCAGGCTGCGCGCCGAGGTCCGCGTCGAAATCCGCGCGTTGCAACAGCGCCTGGGCCTGACCACCCTGTTCGTCACCCACGACCAGGAGGAGGCGCTGACGATGGCCGACCGTCTCGTGGTGATGGACCACGGCCGCGTCCGCCAGATCGGCACGCCCGAGCAGGTCTACGAATACCCCGCCGACCTCTTCGTCGCCGGCTTCCTCGGCCGCTGCAACATTTTTCGCGGCGCACCGGAATCCGGCGGCTTCCGCTGCGGCGCCAGTCTGCTGCCGGCTCCGCCGGGCAGCGGTGGCGCGCTCGTCGTCCGCCCCGAACGTGTGCAGCTCACCCCCGGCACCCCGGGCGGCGCGCTGACTGGCCGGGTGGAGATGGTCACCTATCTCGGCAGCGGCACGGACTGGCATGTGGAAACCCCCGCCGGGCGGGTGCTGGTCACCCACCCCACCCCCGCGCCGGACGACCCGCTGCGCAAGCTGGCGGCCGGTGATATCGTGTCTTTGGACTGGGATGCCGCGGCCGCCCGGCTGCTGGCCGACGAACCTACAGGAGACTGACGCATGACCCTTCCGCTCAGCCGCCGCGGCCTGATCGCCGGTGCCTCCGCCCTCGCCTTGACCCCGCAGGCCGCCCGCGCCGCCGGCCAGGTCGTCGTCGGCACCTGGGGCGGGGACTATGCCGCCCTGCTCTCGGAGAATATCGACAAGCCGCTGCTCGCCCCCAAGGGCATCGAAGTGGTGCAGGACATCGCGACCCAGGATCCCCGCAAGACCAAACTCACCGCCGAACGCGGCCGCCGCGGCACGCTCGATGTCGCCTGCCTGTCGGACATCGACTGCTACAACATGTCGCTGCTCAATGTGTGGGAGCCGCTGAGCGAAGCGAACGTGCCCAACATCAAGAACATCCTGCCCTCGCTGCGCACGCCCTACTCGATCAACCAGATCTATTCCGGCCTCGTCGTGCTGTACAACCCGGATCGCGTCAAAGGCGGCATCAAGTCCTTCGCCGATCTGTGGGACATCAAGCACAAGGGCCGTGTCGGCCTCGTCGATATTCAGTATCTCTATAACATCGCCATGGCCACCGTCGCCCACGGCGGCAAGATGACCGACCTGGAGCCGGGCAAGAAGGCGCTGATGGACATGAAGTCGCGCATCCAGCCGAAGCTCTATCCCTCCAACGAAGCCATCGCCGTCGCCCTGAAGGGCGAGGAGATCGACATGACCGTGCTGTGGCTGGCCCGCGGCATGTTCTGGAAGAAGGGCGGGGTGAACCTCACCCACGCCGTGCCCAGCGAGGGCGCCATCACCTACTCCTCGGGCGCCGGCGTGCCGAAGAACGCGCCGAACAAGGCCAACGGGCTCACCTATCTCAACGCCATGCTCGAACCCGCCGGCCAGCAGCGCTTCGCCGAGCGGATGTTCTTCTCGCCCACCATCGCCAATGCCGGCGTGCCGGACGAGCTGATGCGCAGCATCGGCTTCACCGAGGCCGAACAGGCGAAGTTCAACTCGCCCGACCTCGACTACATGGCAAAGAACGTCTCGCAGCTTCTCGATTTCTGGAACAAGGAGTTCAAGGCATGATCGCTCGCCGTACGCTTTTGGCCGCCGCCGGTGCGGCTGCCATCGCCCGCCCCGCCCGCGCTGCCGGCCAGGTCGTCGTCGGCACCTGGGGTGGCGACTACGCCGAACTGCTCGGCCGCAACTTCGAAAAGCCGATCCTCGGCCCGCAGGGCATCGAGGTCCTGCAGGACCTCGGCAGCCCGGACGCGCGCAAAACCAAGCTCACCGCCGAACGCGCCCAGCGCCGCGGCAGCATGGATGTGGTGCACCTGTCCGACGTGGACATGTACCAGATGAAGCTGCTCGGCGTGTTCGATGACGTGCCGTTCGACAAGCTGAAGAACGGCGGCAACGTCGTCGCTTCGCTGAAGAAGTCCTACTGCATCCCCCACATCGTCTCCGCCCAGGTGATCATCTACAACCCCGAGAAGGTCACCACCCCGCCCAAGGGCTTTGCCGACCTGCTGGACCCGAAATACGCCGGCCGCGTCGGCATCTCGGACCCCAACTTCAACGTCATCATGTACGGCGCGGCAGTGGCCGGCGGCGGCTCGATGACCAATTGGGAAGCCGGCAAGAAGGTCATGATGGACCTCAAGAAGCTCAAGGCGCAGCTCTACCCCTCGCATGAACAGCTCGCCACCGGCCTGAAATCCGGCGACGTCTGGATCGCGCCGATGTGGCTGGCCCGCGGCTTCATGTGGAAGAAGGGCGGCGTCAAGCTCGAACACGCGGTGCCGGAGGAAGGCGCCATCCCCGTCGTCTTCGAAGCCGCCGTGCCGAAGAACGCCCAGAACAAGGCCAACGCCTGGGCCTATCTCGACGCTATGCTCGACGCCCAGGCCCAGCTCGGCTTCGCCGACCGCATGGGCTACGGCCCCACGGTGACCAACGCCACCCTGCCCGGCGACCTCGCCGGCGCGGTCAGCTTCACCCCCGAACAGGCCGCGAAGTTCCGCCTGTGGGACTACGACTACGCCGCCCGCGCCAACCCGAACATCCTCGATTTCTGGAACAAGGAATTCAAGGCCTGACCGGACCCGCCCGTTGATCGCCCTCGTCGTCCCCGCCGGGCTGCTGGTGCTCGCCATCATGGTGGCGCCGATGCTGCTGCTGTTCCGCTACTCGCTGAACGAGTACAGCCCGACCGAGCTGATGATCGAGGCGACCACCGCCGCCAACTACATCAAGGCGGTCACCGACCCGTACTACCGCGGCGTGCTCGGCCAGACCCTCTGGGTCGCCGGCCTGAGCACGCTGCTCGCCTTGGCCCTCGGCTTCCCCGCCGCCTACGCGCTCGCGCGCATGGGCGGCCGCTGGAAGGCCTGGATGACCCTGCTCACCGTCTTCCCGCTGATGGTCGGCAACGTCGTCCGCGCCGCCGGCTGGATGACGGTGCTGGGCAACACCGGCATGGTCAACGCCGGCCTCAAGGCGCTCGGCTTCGCCGGCGTGCAGATGATGTACACCCCCGGCGCGGTGGTCGTCGGCATCGTCACCGTCGTGCTGCCCTACATGATCCTCACGCTGGCCAGCATCATCGAGCGCATCCCCCGCTCCCTGGAGGAAGCGGCGCTGAACATGGGCGCCAAACCCTTCACCGTCTTCCGCCGCGTCGTCTTCCCGCTCTCGCTGCCCGGCGTCATCGCCGGCTGCGCGCTGGTGTTCATCCTCTGCATGAACGCCTACGCGACCCCGCTCCTACTCGGCGGCCCCCGCTTCAAAATGATGGCCCCGGCCGTCTACGACCAGTTCGTGCGCACCACCAACTGGCCCTTCGGCGCGGCGCTGGCCTTCATTCTGCTGTTCGTCACCCTCGGCCTGACCCTGCTCGGCAGCGCCCTCTTGCAGCGGCGCTACCGGGCCTGAGTGCCGGGGCTACTCCCCCGCCCGCCTACTCCCCCGCCAGCCGGATCGCCGGCACGGACAGCCGCATCAGCCCGGCCACTTCGTTGGCCCGATCCAGCCCCAGCACCGCCTCCGCCAACGCCGCCGACGGCCCGGCCCCCAGCACGCTGTCCACCAGGCCGGCAAACTTCGCCCGCAGCTCCGCCTCGCTGAGGAAGTTGTCCGGCTCGCCCTTCGGCACCGTCACCATCTTCTGGAACACCTGCCCGCGCGCATGCACGGTCACCTTGCCGCCCATGTTCTCCGGGAAGATCGCCTGCACGTCGTCGTCCTGCTCGCACACCACCTTCGGCAGCAGCCCGCGGATCGTCGGGTCGAACAGATTGCCGTAGCTGTCCCAGCCCATCGCCCCCGTCGCCAGCGCGCTCGCCAGCACGAACGGCCCGCTGAACTGCCCGTCCACCACATTGCGCGGATCGGCCCGCTTCGCCGCCGGCTCGCCCACCAGGATCATCCCCGACCGCGACGTGCCATAGGTGATCCGCTCGATCTCCTCCGGCTTGAGGTCATGCAGCGCCCGCAGATCGAGCATCGCGTCGATCCCCGCATGCCCATACCGGCAGGAGGGATACGGCTTCACCGCCGTGCGCATCAGCTCCCATTCGACGCCCAACCCCTGCAACGCCCGCTCCGGCACCGGATTCGGCGCATAGGCCCGCAGGAACCCGGCCTTGCCCTCGAACGCCTCCGCCGCCCCCTTGAACCCCTCGCGCGCCAAAGTCGCCGCCGCCAGCCCGTTCATCGCCGCCCAGCCGACCTGGAACCGCTTGGTCCACGCCCCGTTCGCCAAAAACTGCAACGACCCCGCCGCCTGGCTCAGCGCAATCCCGAACGCGCTCGCAGTCGCCGCCGCATCCAGCCCGAAAATCCGCGCCGCCGCCGCCGCCGCCCCGAAGGCGCCGCAGGTCGCCGTCGGATGGAACCCCCGCGCATAATGCTCGCCCGCCGGCAGCGCCAGCGCCACCCGGCACGTCACCTCATACCCCGCCACGATCGCCGCCAGCACGGTTGCCCCCGAGGCACCCACCATCTCGCCCGCCGCCAGCGCCGCCGGGATCACCGGCGCGCCGGGATGCAGGCTGCCGGCCGCATGCGTGTCGTCGAAATCGAGCGAATGCGCGGTCACGCCATTGATGAACGCCGCGCCCGCCGCGGTCCACCCGCCGGCATCGCCGAACACACCGAAACGCCCGCCCTCGAACCCCAGCGCCCGGGCGGCCGACAGCAGCGGCGGCGTGCTCTCCGCATCATGCCGCCCGCGCACCATATTGCCGACGAGATCGAGCAGCAGAAACCGCGTGCGCTCCCGCACCTCGGCCGGCAGCGCCTCCCACTGGATCGCCGCGGTGAACTCGGAGAGAATTCTGGTGACTTCGGTCATGGCGCTCGTCCCGTTGGTTGCCCGCAGTTTCGCACCACCCCGGCCGAGGCTCAACCCATGCCGTCAGTCGGCGAGTTCCACCAGCACCGGCACATGATCGCTCGGCTGCTCCCGCCCACGCTCATCCCGATCGGCCGCGCACGCCACCAGCCGCTCCGCCAATGTCGGCGACAGCAGCGCATGGTCGATCCGCAGCCCCACATCGCGCGGCCAGGCGCCCGCCTGATAATCCCAGAACGTGTAATGCGCCCCCGTCGGCTGCAACGCCCGCAGCGCATCCGTCAGCCCCAGCCACAGCATCGCCCGGAACCGCGCCCGCACAGCCGGCCGGATCAGCGCATCCCCGTCCATCAGCGCCCCGCGTGCGAAATCGACATCCGCCGGCGCCACGTTCCAATCCCCCAGGATCGCCAGCGGCACATCCGCCTCCAGCAGCACCTCGGCCCGCGCCCGCAACGCATCCATCCAGGCGAGCTTGTACGCGAGCCCGGCCTCGCCGCCGGAATTGCCGTTCGGCAGATAAATGCCGATGACGGTCATCCCCCCCGCCTCGATCTCGATATACCGCGCCTGCGCATCCCCCTCCGGCAGGCCGGGCAAAGCGGTATGCGTCACCGTGAACGGAATCCGGCTCAGCACCGCCACCCCGTTATAGGATTTCTGCCCCACCACCGCGCAGGAATACCCCAGCGCCTCGAAGCCGGCGGCCGGGAACTGCGGCGCCTCGCACTTGATCTCCTGCAACACCAGCACATCCGGCTGCACCCGTTCCAGCCAGGCGCAGATATGCGGCGCCCGTAGCCGGACGGAGTTGACGTTCCAGGTCGCGAGCTTCACGCCCGGATCATTCCACCGAAAAACTCGTCCCGCACCCGCAGGACGACACCGCCTGCGGATTGCGCACCGTGAAATGCGCCCCCATCAACGCATCGGAAAAATCCAGCTCCGACCCCGCCAGCAGATCGAGGCTCGCCGGGTCGATGAACACCCGCGCTGCGCCCTGGTCCACCACCACGTCCTCATCCTCCGGCGCGGTGCGCAGATCAAACTTGTATTGAAACCCGCTGCACCCCCCAGCCTCCACCGTCAGCCGCAGCGCATACCCGCCGCCCTGGCCCTCGCTGATCTCAGCAATCCGCGCAGCAGCGCGATCGGTGACGCGGAACGGAGTCTCAACCATGTGCGTGTCCATCCCAGCAACATAGGGCTTCCCGCACGCCGATTGAAGGGGCGGCGGGAAGCGGGAACAAAGCAAGTGGCAGGAAGAATCTTCTTTTTTGGAAAAAAAGAAGCAAAAAACTTTTACCTGGGCTTCGCCGCCAACCCGCAACGATGATTCCAGAGCCGGCGAAGCCAAAAAATCCCCCGACCAACAAACCCGAACCCCGCAATCCCACCCCACCCAACGGGCAAAGTTTTTTTGCTTCTTTTTTTACAAAAAAAGAAGGCGCTTCCTGCCGCTTGCCTTCCTGCCACCCCCGGTTTCCGGCTAACACGTCAGGATGACCGATCGCGCCCCCTGGGCCGTGCGGGCCGAGACCTCGCGCGGCCGCCTGCACCCCGAACCCGAGAGCCCCACGCGCAGCCCGTGGCAGCGCGACCGCGACCGCGTGATCCACAGCTCAGCCTTCCGCAAGCTGCAGTATAAAACCCAGGTTTTCGTCAATCACGAGGGCGATTTCTACCGCACCCGCCTCACCCACAGCATCGAAGTCGCCCAGATCGCCCGCTCGATCGCCCGCGAACTGCGGCTGGACGAAGACCTCACCGAGGCGCTGGCGCTGGCGCATGACCTCGGCCACCCCCCCTTCGGCCATGCCGGGGAGGAGGCGCTGCACGCCGCGATGAAGCCCTTCGGCGGTTTCGACCACAACGCCCAGTCGCTGCGCGTCGTCACCCTCCTCGAAGCCCGCTACGCCGCCTTCGACGGCCTGAACCTGACATGGGAGACGCTGGAGGGCCTGGCCAAACACAACGGCCCGCTCCGCCACCCCCCGCCCTACGTCGCCGAATACGACGCCCGTCACAAGCTCGACCTGCACACCCACGCCTCCGCCGAAGCCCAGGTCGCCGCCCTCGCCGACGACATCGCCTACCACGCCCACGACCTCGACGACGGCCTGCGCGCCGGCCTGTTCGACGTCGGCGACCTGCACCACCTGCCCGTCGTGGGCGAAGCCCTCGCCCGGGCCCGCATGGCCAGCCTGGACATGCCGCCCCCGCGCCTGCGCCATGAGACGATCCGCCGCGTCATCAACGCCATGGTCGATGACCTCGTCGCCGAATCCCGCCGCCGCATCGCCGCCCTGGACCCCGAGGACGCGCAGGTGATCCGCCGCGCCAAGAAGCCGGTCGTCGCCTTCGCAGCCCCGATGGCCGAAGCCAACCGTGTCATCAAGGAATTCCTCTTCGCCCGCATGTACCGCCACTGGCGGGTCAACCGCATGGCGATGAAGGCCAAGCGCCTGACCGGCGAAATCTTCACCATCCTCCACCCCGACCCCGCCCTCCTGCCGGACGACTGGCGCGCCAGGGCAGGGGAGGGCGGCACGGCGCGGGCCGCCAGCATCGTCTGCGACTACATCGCCGGCATGACCGACCGCTTCGCCCGCGACGAACACCTGCGCCTCACGGATCTGTCGGTTTCGGGCTAAAAACCTATCCACCTGGCGACGGCATTCCCCAGCTCCACCCGTCATCCTGAGGCCCTTGCCGAAGGATCCACGCTTTTCCGCTCGACCAAGCGATTCTCAATTCAAGAAAAAATTCTCTATCGAAGCCAAAAACCCTCGACATTCCGTCGATGTTCTTCTAATGTTCTAACCATGAGCGCACCGGCCTGCAACCCCTTTTCCGGACTGAAGGCCGCCCTCACCGGGCTGTTGTCCGGCGGCTGGATGGGCCTGATGCTGCATCTGTTCTTCCGCCGTCACATGACCGCCGCGCTGACGGCGCTGGAGACCCTCTTCGCCCAATGGCAGGCCGGAACCCTGCCCCAGGCTCCGGCTGCCGCCCCGGTCGCCCCCCGGCCGGTGGCTGCCCGCAAACCGGGTGCGGCCTCTGCTGCCGGCTACCCCAGGTCTCCCGGCCGCCGTCCGGCACGCCCCGCGCGCGCCATCGCCGCGAAGGCGCCGGCGGCCGAACTGCCCGCCATCGCCCCGCGGGACCGCGACCTCCCCGCATGCCCTCGGCGTCCACCCCCCAGGCGCGCCCGATGTCGAAAAACCCTTCGGCCAGCCACATCTTCGCACGCCTATATTGTTACGAAAACAAAACAAACCAGGCAAATCCTATCCAAACGGCCAAAAGTTTTTTTGCTTCTTTTTTTCCAAAAAAAGAAGACTCTTCCCTTCCCCTTGCCTTTTCCCCTGTTCCACGCGAACGGAGGCCGCGAAAACCGCACGCCGCCCCCGGGATACCGCACCGCATGACCACGAACATCTTCGCCGACCTCCGCACCCGCGTCATCGCCGCCCTGGCAACGGTGCAGCCCGACCTCCCGGCGGACATCCTCGCCCGCGTCGAGGTCACCCCCACAAGAGACCCCGCCCACGGCGACATGGCCACCAACGCCGCTTTGCTCGCCGCCAAGCCCGCCCGCCGTAAGCCGGCCGAGATCGCCGCCGGCCTCGTCGCCGCCCTGGCCGCGGACCCCTTGATCGCCAGTGCCGAGGCCGCCGGCCCCGGCTTCGTGAACATCCGCCTCGTCGATGCCGCCTGGCAGGCCGTCGTCCCCGCCGTGCTGCTCGCGGCCGAGAGCTACGGCGCCAGCCATGCGGGGCAGGGGGTGCAGGTCAACGTCGAATACGTCTCCGCCAACCCCACCGGCCCAATGCATGTCGGCCACTGCCGCGGCGCCGTGGTCGGCGACGCGCTCGCCAACCTGCTGGCCAAGGCCGGCTTTCAGGTCACCAAGGAATTCTACATCAACGACGCCGGCAACCAGGTGAACGCCCTCGGCTGGGCCACCTACTGGCGCTACCTGCAAGCCATCGGCACGGCGATGACCCAGGAAGAGTTCGCCGCCACCGTCCCCGGCGGCCTGCAATACGGCGGCGACTACCTCGTCCCCATCGGCCAGGAGCTCGCTGACAAATACGGCCCCGCGTTGCAGGAGATGGACTGGCTGCCGATCGTCCGCGACTACACTCTGGCCCGCCTGCTCGAAGGCATCCGCGAAGACCTCGCCCTCCTCGGCGTCACCCACGACCTGTTCAGCAGCGAACGCGCGCTGGCCGAAGCCGGCGTCACCGACAAGCTGATCGCCCAGCTCACCGCCCAGGGCCTGATCTACGAAGGCGTCCTCGAACCCCCAAAGGGCAAACTGCCGGACGACTGGGAGGAGCGTGAGCAAACCCTCTTCCGCGCCACCCAGTTCGGCGACGACGTCGATCGCCCGCTGCGCAAGTCCGACGGCACCGCCACCTACTTCGCCAACGACATCGCCTACCACGCCGACAAGCTGACCCGCGCCGATATCCTGATCGACGTGCTCGGCGCCGATCACGGCGGCTACGTCTCGCGCATGAAGGCCGCCGTCCGCGCCCTGTCTGGCCGCGATGCGCTGGAGGTCGTGCTCTGCCAGATCGTGCACGTGCTGAAGGACGGCGAGCCCGTCCGCATGTCCAAGCGCGCCGGCACCTTCATCACACTCCGCGACCTGCTCGACGAAGTCGGCCGCGACGCCGTCCGCTTCACCATGCTCACCCGCAAGTCCGACGCGCAGATGGAATTCGACATCGCCGCCGCGGTCGCGCAGACGCGCGAGAACCCGGTGTTCTACGTCCAGTACGCCCACGCCCGCTGCCGCTCGGTGCTGCGCGCGGCCGGCGAGGCGTTGGGGGTGGTCGATCTCGCCACCGCCGACGTCTCCCTGTTGGCCGCTGAGGCGGAACTCGCTTTGCTACGCCGCATCGCAGCATGGCCACGGGTGGTCGAGGGTGCCGCCCTCGCGCGGGAGCCGCACAGAATTGCGTTTTTCCTCTATGATCTAGCGAGCGACTTTCATATGCTGTGGAACCGCGGGCGCGACGATGCTGCAATGCGCTTCCTGCTGGCCGACAAGCCGGCGGAGACCCTTGCGCGCATCGCCCTCGTGGAAGCGACGGCCACTGTGATCCGCTCCGGCCTGGCCGTGTTGGGGGTCACACCGGTCGAGGAGATGCGGTAACCTGGGAGGTGGATGATGTCACGGCGCGCTGATCTCGATATTCCGCTCCCGGGCGTGATGCCGGCAACCGGCCCGTCCTACCGTGTGCCCCGCCGCAAAACCGGGCTGGAGGGCAACCCACGCCGCATGCTGATGATCGCCGGCGGGCTGACGGCGGCCATCATCGCTGTCATCGCCATCGCCTCCTTCACCTCCGGCCCCCGCCGCACCGGCATTCCCGTGGTCGAGGCAGACTCCCGCCCGGTGCGCGAACGCCCGCTGAAGGCCGGCGGCCTGGAGGTCGAGGGCGCGGACGCTCCTGGGGCCGGCAGCGTCCCGGACGCCCAGGCCAAGATCGCCCCCCCGCCCGAGGCCCCGGCCATCGCCGCCCTGAAACAGCAGCAGGCCGCGGCGGCGGCCGCCGCCGCGCCCAAGCCGCAACCGGTGTCGCTGACCACGGCGCCTGCGCCGACAACTCCCGCTCAGCCCCCGGCTCCCGTCGTCCTGGCCGCCCCGCCCCAGCCAGCCGCCGAAAAGCCGGCCACGGCCCCCCCGCCGGCCGCCGCCAAGCCCGCCACCGGCCGCGCGCAGGTGCAACTTGCCGCGGTCGGCTCCGAACAGGATGCGATGAGCGAGTGGAAGCGCCTGGAACGCCGCATGCCCGACCTCCTCGGCGGCCGCCAACCGGCGGTGCAAAAGATCGAACGCGACGGCCGCACTCTCTGGCGCCTGCGCACCGGCGCCTTCACCGACGCCGCAGAAGCAACAAAGTTCTGCGAGTCCGTCCGCGCCAAAGGCAACGGCTGCACGGTCGCGAGTTTCTGAGCCCGGCTGTTGCAGCGGCCCGCCTGCCGCTCTAGACCCCTGCGATGACCAAGGCGGCCATCATCGGCATTGCGGGGCCGGCGCTGGCCCCGGCGGAAGCGGCGTTGTTTCGGGAGCATCCCCCGGCCGGCGTGATCCTTTTTGCGCGCAACATCCGCGAACCCGCCCAGTTGGCCCTGCTGGTCGCGGATCTCCGCCGCTGCCTTCCGCGTGAGGCGGTGCTGATGGTGGATCAGGAGGGCGGGCGTGTGGCCCGGCTGCGGCCGCCGCACTGGCGCGCGCATCCCCCCGCCGGGCGGATCGGCGTGCTCTACGCGGCCGACCCGCTGGCCGGGCTGCGCGCGGCCTGGCTGACCGGGGCGCTGATCGGCGCCGACTGCATGGCGGCGGGCTTCGACGTCGCCTGCGCCCCGGTGCTGGACCTGCGGCTGGACGGCATGGACCAGGTGGTGGGCGACCGCGGCTTCGCTGCCGAGCCGCAGGCCGTCGCCCGCCTCGGCCGGGCAATGGCCGCCGGCCTACTCGCGGCCGGCATCCAGCCCATAGGCAAGCACGCGCCCGGCCACGGCCGCGCCCGGGTGGACAGCCACACGGCGCTGCCGGTCGTCCACGCCAATGATCTCGCCGCCGACCTTGTGCCGTTCGCGCGCAATGCCGATCTCCCCTGGATGATGACAGCGCATATCGTCTATCCCGCCCTGGACCCCGACCGTCCGGCCACCTTGTCGCCCACCGTGCTGGAGGGCTGGGTGCGCGCGCGCACCGGTTTCGCCGGCCTGCTGGTCTCGGACGATCTGGCGATGGGCGCCCTGTCCGGCGCGCCGGCGGACCGTGCGAAGGGGGCGCTCGCGGCCGGCTGCGACATCGCGCTCTACTGCCCCGGCGACGGCGCCACCGCCGGCGTGCTGGCCGCCGTGCCGCCGCTCAGCGCGCTGGCGGCCGGGCGGCTGCGGGCCGCCGCCGCCCTGGCTGCCCAGCGCCGCCGCCCGCTGGATGGCCCGGCGATGGAGGCCGAGCGCGCGGCGCTGCTGGCATGATGGACATTCTCATCTCGCTGATCGCCGTGGTGCTGGCGATCACCCTGCACGAGGCCGCGCATGGCTACGCGGCCCTCGCGCTCGGGGACGATACCGCCAAGAAGCTCGGCCGGCTCTCGCTCAACCCGCTCGCGCATGTGGACCGCGTGGGCACGCTGATCGTGCCGGGCATCCTGGTGATCGGCCAGTTGCTGATGATGGGGCGGATCGGCTTTCTGTTCGGCTGGGCCAAGCCGGTGCCGGTGGCGGCCTGGCGCTTTCGCAATCCGCGCCAGGGCATGGCGCTGGTGGCCGCGGCGGGACCGGCGGCGAATTTCGCCCTCGCCTGGCTCGGCGGCCTCGCCTTGCAGGCCGTCGCCTTGCCGGACTGGGTGGCCTGCTATGGCTTCGAGGTGCAGCAGTTGCAGAACGCCTGCCTCGCCTTGAGCATGGACGACCCGGCCGACCCCGCCGGGCGGTTCCTGCATATGTTCATCCTGTCCAATCTGGTGCTCGGCCTGTTCAACCTGCTGCCGATCCCACCGCTGGATGGCGGGCGGATCATGGTGGGCGTGCTGCCGGAGGGCTTGGCCCGCACCTGGGCGGGGCTGGAGCGGGCGGGCATCGTCCTCGTGCTGCTGCTGGTGTTCCTGCTGCCGATGGCCGCGCGCGAGTTCGGCTACCAGTTCGATCCGGTGGGCGCCGCGCTCGATCAGGTGCTGCCCTGGGCGATCCGGATGGTGCTGCTGGCCTCCGGGCATGGCGGCGATGTCTGAGACCTCGGCCGACTCGCTGCTGCTGCATCTCGACGGCTTCGAGGGGCCGCTCGACCTGCTGCTGGAACTCGCCCGCGGGCAGAAGCTCGACCTCGCCCGCATCTCGATCCTCTCGCTGGTGGAGCAGTATCTCGCGGTGATCGAGGGCGCGCGCCGGGTCCGCCTCGAGCTGGCGGCGGACTGGCTGGTGATGGCGGCGTGGCTGACCTGGCTGAAGAGCCGCCTGCTGCTCCCCGCCGGCACCGAAGCGGCCGAGGAGGCGGAGGTCGCGGCCGACGTGCTGGCCCGCCGGCTGGCCGAATTGCAGGCGATCCGCCTCGCTGCCGCTTGGCTCGGGGCCCGCCCGGTACTGGGCCAGGACGTGTTCGCCCGTGGCCTGCCGGAGGATTTCGTCGAGACCGACCGCTCCCGCCTCGTGCTGGATGTGCCGGCGCTGCTGCGCGCCTATCTCGCCGCCCTGCGGCGCGGTGCGCGCGGGCGCAGCTACCGCCCGGCGCCGGTGGCGTTCTGGACGTTGCGCGATGCGCTCGCCCGCATCGGCCGCCTCGTCGGCAGCCTGCCGGACTGGGCGAGCCTGGAGCAGTTCCTGCCCGAGACGGCCACCCCGCTGGAGCGCCGCGGTGCCATGTCCGCCACCCTGCTCGCGGGGTTGGAGATGGCGCGCGGCGGGGCGATCCTGCTGCGCCAGGAGACGGCGTTCGGCCCGATCCTGCTGGGCCGCGGCCCGGGCGAGGAGGCGAGGGATGGACCAGACGCCGGCTGAAACCCTGCCGGACCCGGCCGATATCGAAGCCATGCTCCGCCTGGCCGAGGGGATGATCTTCGCCGCCGCCAGCCCGGTGCAGGCGCGCGCACTCGGCCAGCTGCTGCCGGAGGGCGCCGATGTCGATGCCGTGCTCGCCGCACTTGCCGCGCGCTATGCCGGGCGGGGGGTGGAACTGGTGGCGGTGGCCGGCGGCTGGCAGTTCCGCACCGCGCCCGACCTCGCCGCCCGGCTGCGCAGCGTGGTGCAGGTGCCCCGTCGCCTGCCGCGCGCGGCGATGGAGACGCTGGCGATCGTCGCCTACCATCAGCCGGTCACCCGCACCCAGATCGAGGAGATCCGCGGCGCCAGCCTCTCCCAGGCGACGTTCGACCAGCTGCTGGACGCCAGCCTGATCGCCCCGCGGGGCCGCATGGAGGTGCCCGGCCGGCCGATGCTGTGGGGCACCACGCCGGAATTCCTCGCCCAGTTCGGCCTGGCCAGCCTGCGCGACCTGCCCCGGCGCGAGGAGCTGCTGCTGGAGCCGCCCTCGCCGATAGCGCAGCCGGCAGACCCCCCGGCGGAACAGGAGCCGCTGTCATGATCCGCCGGTTTCCTCCGGCCACCGTTTCCTGCTAGCAAGCGCCTTCGAGGGGACAGGTTCGCGGATGATCGACAGCAGCGCCATGACCGGAATGAGCCATGTTTGATTTCGCATGGACGGAGCTTGCGGTGATCGGCATCGTGGCGTTGATCGCCATCGGGCCGAAGGACCTGCCCGTCGCCATCAAGGCCGTCACCGGCGCGATCAAGAAGGCCCGCAAGATGGCGGGCGAATTCCAGACCCATGTCGATGAGATGGTGCGCGAGGCCGACCTCGGTTCGGTGCGCGACAAGTTCAACGAGATCCGCAACTTCGACCTCAAGGGCGAGATATCGAAGGCGGTCGACTCGGATGGCTCGCTCGCCAAAACCTTCAGCGGCAACCCGCTGGAGGACACGGTCAACGCCAACGCCGCCACGCCGCTGGAAAGCACCGCCTCCGACATCGCCACCGCCTTCGCGCCGACGCCGGAGCCGGCGCCAGACCCGGCGCTGCTGGCCATCCCCGCCTTCGTGCCGCCGGAGATCGCCATGCCGCCGGCTCCGCCCGCTTTCCTGCCGCCTGGCACCACGCTCGCCCGCAGCGCCTAGGATCGATCCGTGTCAGACACCAAGCCGAACGACGATATCAACGACAAGGCGATGCCGCTGCTCGATCATCTGGTCGAGCTGCGCACGCGGCTGATGTGGGCGATCGGCACGCTGGTGATCGCGGTCGCCGGCTGCTATCTCGTCTCGACCGAGATCTATTCCTTCCTCGCCCGCCCGCTGGTCGATATCCTCACCGCGCAGTCCGGCGAGCCGCGGCGGCTGATCTTCACCGCACTCACCGAGGCGTTCTTCACCTACCTCAAGGTGGCGTTCTTCGGCGGCGCGTTCCTGGCCTTCCCGGTGATCGCCCATCAGCTCTGGCTGTTCATCGCGCCGGGGCTGTACCGCAGCGAGAAGCGGGCGTTGCTGCCGTTTCTGCTGGCCTCGCCGGTGATGTTCTTCGCGGGCGCGGCGCTGGCCTATTATTTCGTCTTTCCCGCCGCCTTCAAGTTCTTCATCAGCTTCGAAACGCCGCCGGGCTCGGGCGGCGTGCCGATCCAGCTGGAAGCCAAGGTGGGCGAGTATCTTGATCTGGTGATGAAGCTGATCTTCGCCTTCGGCATCGCCTTCCAGATGCCGGTGGCGCTGTCGCTGATGGCCAAGGTGGGCATCGTCTCGTCGAAGGGCCTCAAGAAGGCGCGGCGCTATGCCATTGTCGGCATTTTCGTGGCCGCCGCGATCCTGACGCCGCCGGACCCGATGAGCCAGATCGGCCTCGCCATCCCGCTGATGGCGCTGTACGAGCTTTCGATTATCGCCGCCCGCTTCGTCGAGCCGAAGCCGCCGCCGGATGACGAAGCCACGACAACCTAGGGGAACGCGCCATGCGCATCGCCTGCCTGCACACCGTCGCCAGCAATGCCGACGTCTTCACCGCCGCCGCGCCGACGGGGGTGACGCTGGAACACATGATCCGCCCCGATCTGCTCGCCCGCTCGGAAGCCGAGGGCGGGATGACGGCGGCGATCCGCGCCGAGACGGCCGCCCTGCTGCGCGATCTCGCGAAGGGGGCGGACCGGGTGCTGCTCACCTGCTCCACCATCGGCCCGGCGGCCGAGGATGTGGCCGGGGTGGTGCGCGTCGATGCCGCCCTCGCGCGCCGCGCGGTGGCCGAAGCCAAGGGCGGCCACGTGCTGGTGCTCTGTGCGGTCACCACCACAGTGGAGCCGACGCGCCGGCTGTTCGAAGCGGCGGCGGAGGGCACGGGGGTGAAGATCGCCATGCGCGTCATCCCCTGCGCGTGGGACGCGTTCAAGGCGGGCGATACCGCCGGTTATCACCGCATCATCGCGCAGGCGGTGGATGCCGCGCGCAGCGAGGGGGCGGACACCATCGCCCTCGCCCAGGCCAGCATGGCCGGGGCGGCCGCACTTTGTAAGTTGGGTGCGCCGCTGACCAGTCCCGCTGTGGGCCTGGCAGAGGCGGCCGGAAGGGACTGAGACGATGCACGACATCCGTACGATCCGGGCCGATGGCCCAGGCTTCGATGCCGCTCTGGCACGGCGCGGGATCGCTGCGATGTCGTCGTCGATCCTGGAGCAGGACGCGGCCAAACGCGCCGCCCAGACGGCCTTGCAGGACAAGCAGGCCCGCCGCAATGCGGTGGCCAAGCTGGTCGGCGAGGGCAAGCGCGCCAAGGCCGACACCTCGGCGTTGGAAGCCGAGGCGACGGCGCTGCGCGATGAGATGACCGCGCTGGAAGCCGAGGCGGCAACGCTCGACCGCGCCATCTTCGACACGCTGGCAGCCATCCCCAACCTGCTCGACCCCGACGTGCCGGACGGCGCGGACGAGGCTGCCAACAAGGTGCTCAAGCAGGTCGGCGAACCCCGCGACCTCGGCTTCGCGCCGCGCCAGCATTACGAGCTGGGCGAGGCGCTGGGGATGATGGATTTCGCCACCGCCTCGAAAATCTCTGGCGCCCGCTTCACCATCCTGCGCGGGAAGCTGGCGCGGATGGAGCGCGCGCTCGGCCAGTTCATGCTCGACCTGCATACGAACGAACATGGCTACACCGAGCATTCCGTGCCGGCGCTGGTCAACGACGCGGCGATGTTCGGCACCAACCAGCTGCCCAAGTTTGCGGAGGATTCGTTCCGCACGACCGATGGCCTGTGGCTGATCGCCACGTCGGAAATCCCGCTGACCAACACAGTCGCCGGCGAGATCGTCGCCGAGAAGTCGCTGCCGATCCGCCTGACCGCGCTGACCGACTGCTTCCGCTCCGAAGCCGGCTCGGCCGGGCGGGATACGCGGGGCATGCTGCGCCAGCACCAGTTCCGCAAGGTGGAGATGGTCTCGATCGCGCATCCCGAGCACTCGGTGGCCGAGCAGGAGCGGATGACCGGCTGCGCCGAGCGGGTGCTGGAGCTGCTGGGCCTGACCTTCCGCCGCGTGGTGCTGTGCGCGGGGGATACCGGCTTCGGTGCGGTGCGCACCTTCGACCTTGAGGTGTGGCTGCCCGGCCAGCAGGCCTGGCGCGAGATCTCCTCCTGCTCGAACACCCGCGACTTCCAGGCGCGGCGGATGAACGCACGCTTTCGCTCGGCGGACGGCAAGACGGTGGCACATGTGCATACGCTGAACGGCTCGGGCGTGGCCGTGGGCCGGGCGCTGATCGCGGTGATGGAGACCTATCAGCAGGCCGACGGTTCGATCCTCGTGCCGGATGTGCTCGTGCCCTACATGGGCGGCCTCAGCCGCATCAGCCGGGACTGAAGCGGGTGCGCCGGCTGGTCATCCATGTCGGCACCCACAAGACCGGCACCACGGCCCTGCAGGATGCGATGGCCGCGCGGGCGGAGGTGCTGCTGGCGGCGGGATGGCTCTATCCCGCCGCCGGCCGCGCGCCGCTGATGGCCGGCCATCACAACCTCGCCTGGGCGCTGAGCGGGGACCGGCGGCTGGACGGCAATCCGGTCGGCGAGGTGATGGCGGAGCTTGCCGCCCATCCCGGCCCGGCGATCCTGACCAGCGAGGACTTCACCGGCATGCAGCCGGATCGCATGGCCTCCTTTCTCGGGCTCGCCCGCGCGGCCGGCTTCGCGCCGGAGTTCGTGGTGCTGCTGCGCGAACAGTCGGCCTATGCGGCGAGCCTCTACATGACGGCGATCCAGCTCGGCTACACCGCGCCGCTGTCAGACTTTCTCGGCAGTGCGGCGGCGGACGGGGTGGTGGTGCATCACGAATGGCGCTTCCCGTTCCGCTACGACGCGTTCCTCGCCGCCCTGGCCGCGTTCGGTGCGCCGGTGCATGTGGGCGGCTATGACGGGCTGCGCGGCTCGCTCGGCTCTGGTTTCGCAAGCGTGGCTGGCCTGCCCGCGCCGGTACTCGCCGCGCCGCTGCCGCGCACCAATCAGCGGATCGACGCCGCGGCCGGGCTGGCGGTGCTGCACAAGGCCTGGCGGGGCAGCCCGCCCGACGCCGTTACGCAGGCGCGTATGCCGCCGCCTCGGCCGCGATCGGCCCCGATGGGCTGTCCCTGCACGAGGCGCGGGGGTTTGCCGCGGCCTTTGCCGAGAGCAACGCGGCGCTCGCCCGGCGCTGGGGCGTGGTGCTGCCCCCGCCCGCGCCGCGGCCGGGCGAGAGCCTGCTGCCGCTGTTGTCGCGCGCCTTCATCAATGCGGCGGGCGGGGCGGACGAGGTGGCGATCCTGCGCGCCTCGACCAGTTGGCGCGTCACCGCCCCCCTGCGCGCCCTCGGCCGCATCGTCAAAGGATCTCCGGCATGACCAAGGAAGAACTCACCGCCTGGGCGCTGGCCAATGGCTGGCAGATGCTCGGTGGCATGCCGTGCCTGACCAAGCCGCGCAACCCGACGGAGGCGATCGTGCGACTGTCGCTGAAGGCCACCGTCGCCAATGTCGAGGTGAAGAAGCCCGCCGGCAAATGGGAGAAGGTCGCCGGCGCGCCCTACGCCGCAATCGAGGCGGACGAGGACGGCCTGCCGACCGGGCTGGGTTTCGAGACGATCATCGGCTTCACCATGCTGATGCGCGACAACAAGGACCGGCAGGTGTTCGCGAAGATGAAGGGCTGATCAGGCCCGCCCCAGCTCCCCCAGCTTGATCTGGGTGAGCATCGCCATCTCGTCATACACGTCCCACTGCTCGACGATCTTGCCGCCGATGATGTGGTAGTGGGTGGCGCCGAGCAGGAAGATGCGGTGGCCGGTGGGCGCACCCATCAGCCCCCAGCCGAGATGGTGGCCCTCCATGATCCAGCGCACCGCCACCTTCTCGCCGCCCTCCTCGGAGGCGACCGAGCAGATGTGCTGCGGGATGAAGGCGCAGTCCGGCATGGTGGCGATGAGCTGCATCGTGCGGTGCAGCACCGCCGGGCGGCCGTAGAGGTCGCGGTTGTTGGTGCCGTGGTAGAGCACGTTCGGCGCGTAGTTGCGGTCGATCGCGCCGAGCATGCGCTGGTTGTAGGTCTCGTGCAGCAGGCCGAGCAGCCAGGCCTCGGTATCGGTATGGGCGATCGACAGGTCGGCCTTCGCCTCGGGCGGATACTGGCCGATCATCCGGCGGTTCTCGCCGAAGTCCAGCAGGGGTTTGCCGGTGGCCAGCAGGTCGCGCGCGGCGGCCTCGGCGATCGGGTGCGGGTCGAGGCCGAGCTGTTTGATCATGCCCATGCCGTCGCCCATGATCCATTCGCGGTAGATGCGGTTCTCCAGGATCATGCAGTCGGCAATACCGCGGGTTGTGAAGCTGCGCCCGGTGGCGCGCCCGTACGGGCCGTCCTGGCTGTGCCGGCCGCTGCCGGTGACGTAGTGGGAGGTGTAGAACCCATCCACGTCATTGCCGCGCCAGATCACCTGGGTGGCCATGCCCCGCCGCTCGGGGAACACCGTCAGCCGGGCGATGGTGTCGCGCACGATGTCTTCGCGGTCATGCACGACCTTGAGGTTGTAGTACACGTCCGCGTTGTGGGTGTAGTGGCTGTAGATCAGCCCGATGTCGCGCTCGTCCCAGATGCGGTGGGTGCATCGGACGATGTAATCGACGATGTCGGTATAGATCGGGTCAAACCCGCGCAGGGATTGGCTGCGCGGCCGGTCGGTGGGGACGAGGTCGGTGAAGTCGCGGCGTTCGACCTGCAGCACCTCCTCGGCGGGTGCGGCGGGGACGATGCGAGGGGAGGGGGCGTCGCTCATCAGGCCGTCTCCATCTCGCCGGCCATCTGCCGGCCCGGGGCGTAATCCGGCAGGAGGTGGGCGGGGGCGATCAGGCCTGAGGCATCGACGGCACGGTTGGCGGCGCGGGCGGCGGCGATGGTCCCGGCCGGCCATTCGGGGGTCTTGCGGCCCTCGCCGGTGATCATCACCAGCAGTTCCACGGCCTCGCTGCCGGTGTTGCGTACCGCGCGCCAGACGCCCGCGGGCACGGAGCACATGTCGAGCGGGGCGAGCGGCAGGGCGACCTCGTGGCCCGGGCCGTTCAGCACCACCTCGGCCTCGCCCCGGTGGGCGAGCAGCACCATCTTCGCGCCGATGCGAAAGCGCGAGACGCTGCCGCCGGGGGGGACGCGCAGCCACTCCATCGAGAAGCCGTGCGGGTCCATCAGCGGGGCGAGATGGCCGCGATGCTGGCTGATGCCGGCACCGATCACCGGGGCGATGGCGCTGGCGCAGCCGGGCAGGCAGGAGTCGAGCAGGGCGGCGTCGCTCCATACTCGGTCCTCGGCGGTGACGACGCGCTTGCGCATCTCCGCCGGAGTCCAGCGGCGCAGGGCAGCGATCTCCTCGGGGGTGATGGGCTTGAGGCGGTCCGCCGGCGCGGGCACGGGCGCACCGGTGGTGGTGTCGATCAGGGCGTTGTCGGCGCCGATGTAGAGGCCCGTCTCGGCCGCGCGGGCCAGCACCGAGGGGTGCCAGATGATGCCGCCGGTATCGTCCCCGCCGAGCGTGGTGAAGATCCAGCCGTCATCCGGGCCGGTGTTGGTGAAGCCGCGGAAGATCCAGGTGGGGATGGAGGAGATCGCGCCCTCGTCGGCCTCGAAGGTGCCGTCATCGCCGTTCGGGCCCCAACGCAGCGTCCACTTGCCGCGGAGCGTCATGAACACTTCGGCGGTGAAGTGCAGATGCAGGTTGTTGACGATGCCGTTCGGCATCCCTGCAGCGCCGATGTTGAAGCCGTGCGGCTCGCGCAGGTTCACGTGCTGGTCGGCCGCCGTGGTCACGCCCGGGCCGATCATCGAGTAGTTGCGCTTGAGGTGCGAGCCAGGCAGCCGGCAATCGACGAAGGCGACGGGGCAGGAGACGTATTCGCGGCTGGGGATCAGCCGCGCACGGGCCTCGGCCGGGGTAAGGATGATGTCGGTCATGCGAAAACCTTTTTATGACAGCTCATTTGACGGCGCCCACGGCCATGCCCTTGGTGAAATGGCGCTGGATGATCATGGCCAGGAAGAACATCGGGATGGTGATGATAATGCCGGTGGCGGCGATCAGCTCCCACATCACGCCGCGCTCGATGCGGAAGCCCATGATGCCGACGGAGAGCGGCACCACCGCGTTACGGGTCAGGATCAGGGCGAACAGGAACTCGTTCCAGGCGATGATGAAGCTGAAGATGCCGGCGGTGGCGATGCCGGGCAGGGACATCGGCACGACGATCCGCCACAGCAGCACCGGCAGGCTGGCGCCGTCGATCTTCGCGGCTTCCTCCGTCTCCTCGGGGATGGCGTCGATGAAGCCCTTGATGGTCCAGATGGCGTAGGGCAGCACGATCGAGAGGTTGACGATGATCAGGCCGAGATAGGTGTCCAGCAGGCCGAGGTTGCGGAACATCAGGTAGAACGGCAGCACCACCACCACGCCGGGCAGGAACTGGGTGAGCAGGATCCACTGGAACAGCGCGCGCTTGAAGCGGAAGCGCCGGCGCGAGAAGGCGTAGGCCGCACAGATGGCAACCGGCAAAGCGACGATGACGGTGCCGCTGGCGATCACCGCGGAATTCAGCACCTTCCAGCCGATCTCCCAGCGCGGGCTGAACACCTCGCGAAAATTGTCCAGCGTGGGGGTGAAGAAGATGTTGATCCGGTAGATCAGCGCCGGGTCCTTGAAGGCGGTGGCGATCATCCAGACGATCGGGAACAGGATCAGGAAGCCGACGAGCAACAGCGTCGCCTGCTCGGCCACGCGCCAGATCGCACGGGTGCGGGAAGCGGACATCAGCTGCCCTTCGGCACGATGTGCCGGATGTAGGAAAACGACAGCGCGAACAGGATCGCCGTCAGCACATAGGCGACGGCCGAGGCGTAGCCGATGTCGTAGTCGCGAAAGCCGATCTCGTAGGCGAGCAGAGCGAGGGTGGTGGTCTCCCGCCCCGGGCCGCCGCCGGTCATCGTCACGATGCTGTCGAACACCTTCAGGGCGAACACTGTTTTCAGGATGATCGCCACCGTCAGCACGGGCAAGATCTGCGGCAGGGTGACATGGCGGAACACCTGCCACGCCCCGGCGCCGTCGATGCGCGCGGCCTCCTGCGTCTCCGGCGGCACGGTGGCCAGCCCGCCCATCAGCATGAAGCAGAAATACGGCGCCCAGTGCCACAGGTCGGCGGAGATCAGGGCGGCCATCGACAGGGCGGGGCTCGCGAACCAGTCCACATCGGCCATGAACGGCAGGATGGTGCCGATGCCGCGCTGGAAGGCGCCGTAGTCCGGATTGAACATGAAGCGCCAGGAAATCCCGATCAGCGCCGGGCTGACGGCGAACGGCAGGATCAGCACCGTGCGGAGCATCGATTGGGCGAAGCCGGCCCGCAGCAGCAGGATCGCCAGGCCCAGGGCGGCGCCGATGGTCAGCGTCACGTCGATCAGCACGAAGCGCAGCGTGACCCAGACGACCTGCCAGAACACCGGGTCGTCGGTGAAGGCGATCTCGTAGTTCTCCAGCCCGATGAAGGCGCCGGGGCGCAGGCTGCGGGTGAGCTGCCAGTCGTGGAAGCTGGTGTAGAAGGAATACAGCAGCGGATAGAGCGTGGTGGCGCCGACGACGATGATCGCCGGCGCCAGCAGGATCGCAGTCGAGCGGGACTCGCGCATGGCCAACCCCGCTCGGCCTGCTTCAGCCGCGCCGCATGATGCGCGCGACCTGGGCGGCGGCCGCGTTCATCGCTTCCGGCACCTTGGCCTGGCCGGTGACGATGTTGTTCACCGCCACTTCCATCACGTCCACGCACGGCAGGAACTGCGGGATCATCGGGATGGCGTTCTTGGTCTTCTCCAGCGCCTCGGCGGCAATGGCGTGCATGCCGCGGAAGCGCTTGCCCACATCGGGGTCGCGCAGGTTCGACCACTGGGTGCAGACCACGTCGTTCTCGGCCGGATCGACCAGGATCGAGCGCTCGATCGCCGGATCGCTGACCCAGGCGAGGAACTCCATCGCCGCGTTCTTGACCTTCGAGTTCTTGTTGACGCCGTAGATCCAGCTGTTCGTGTAGGTCGTCGGCGCGGCGCCGCGGTAGCTCGGCAGCGGCACGAAGCCGATCTTGTCGAGCCCGATCGCCGCGTCCTTCATGGCGTAGCGGTTGTACACGTGCCACCACACCGGGTTCATCGCAGAATTGCCCTGCACCATCGAGGTCGTCGCATCGCCCTCGTTGAAGCTGGCCGCACCCGTCGGGGTGATCTTGTACTTGATGTGCAGGTCCACGTAGTCCTGCGTCGCCTGCAGGCCGGCGGCGTTGTTGAACATCGGCTGCATCTTGTCGTCGAACAGGTCCGAGCCGGCGCCCCAGAGGAAGTTGTACCACACCATCAGGTTCTGCCCGGCGAGGCGGCCGTAGGGGATGGAGATGCCGGCGAGCTTGGTCTTTTCCTGGATGCGCAGGGCGGCGGCGATCGTCTCCTCCCAGCTGCGCGGGGCGGACAGGCCGAGCTCGTCGAACACGTCCTTGCGGTAGAACATCAGCTGGATGTGGCAGCGCGTCGGCAGGCCATAGACGTCGTTCTTGTAGAGCCCGGCATGCAGGAAGGGGCGGGGATAGCGGGCGAAGGGATCGATGCCGCGCTTCTTCATCTCGGCGCCCACGGGCATCAGGTAGGTATCGACCAGCGGCGGGATCCACACATCCATAATCGTGGCGAGGTCGAAATCGGCGGAGCCGGCGACCATCTCGGCCGTCAGCTTCTCGCGCAGGGCGGCAAAGGGGACGTCGATGAACTGCACCTTGATGCCGGTCTCGGCCTCGAAGGCCGGCAGGCGCTTGGCCTGGGCGGCGTACTGGCTGGCGCGCACGACCATGACCTTCACGGTCTGGCCTGCAAAGGGCTTGCCGGGTGTGAGCTGCGCCCGGGCCGGCTGCGGGCCGAACCCGGCGGCGGCGGCAAGGGCCGCGGCACCGGTCAGCGCGTGGCGACGTGAAAGCTCCATTGGTGGATCCCCCCGGAAGTGTTGTTGTCCGGTGATGATGACTACGTAGTCTTCTGCAACGCAAGCGGTCTGTCAGAACCCATCCACAAAGAAGTTGAGTCGTTGGAATCGGATGTGATTCGCTGTTCCGCGTGACGATTCGCGGAGGGATCATGACCTGGACGGCAGAACATCGGCGAGCAGCGGATCGGCGCGGTTTGCGCTATCCGAGCGACATGACGGA
>CAMCJI010000008.1 GCA_945874805.1 Asaia bogorensis
TCACGTTCTCGTTCTTCCTCTCCGCCCCGGGGACAACGACCTTGCCGGTTTATATCTTTGGCTTGATCCGCACCGGCCTGACTCCCGCCGTCAACGCCATCTCGACGATGCTGCTGTTTACCTCGATCACGATCCTGGTCGTCTCCCAGCGCCTGACCCGCGCGAAGTCCTGACATCACACGGAGGTTTCATGTTCCGCCGCTTGTTGCTCGCCGCCACCATCGCCCTCGCCCCCGCACTCGTCCCCGGCATTGCCGCGGCCCAGAGCAAGGAACTCAAGCTCTTCAACTGGTCCAACTACATGCCGCCCGACCTGCTCAAGCGATTCGAGGCTGAGACCGGCATCAAGGTGACGGTCGACAGCTATGACTCCAACGAGTCGATGCTGGCCAAGCTTCAGGCCGGCGGCTCCGGCTACGACCTCGTCGTGCCCACCGGCCCGACCCTGAGAAACATGGTGCGCGACGGCATGCTGCTGCCGATCGACGCCTCCAAGCTTCCCAACTTCAAGAACGTCGGCGCCCCGTTCGACAAGCCCGACTTCGACCCGCAACGCACCTATTCCGTCCCCTACATGTGGGGCACCACCGGCATCGCCTACGACACCGCGGTGACCGGGGGTAAGCTTGATGACAGCTGGAAGGTGCTCTTCGACCCGCCAGCCTCGCTCGTGGGCAAGATCGGCATGCTGAACGCACCTGGCGAGGCCTGGAACTCGACCGCGCACTACCTCGGCATCGACCGCTGCACCGAAAAGCCCGACGACGCCCAGCGCATCTATGACGCATTGGCCAAGCAGAAGGCGGCCGTTGCCATCTACTCCTCCAACGCCACGGCGGACCGGGTGGTGGCCGGCGAGGTCTCGATGCAGCAGATGTGGAACGGCGCCTATCGCCGGGCCAAGGCGCGCAAGGCCTCCCTGGAGTGGATCTACCCCAAGGAGGGCCTGGATTCCTGGGCGGACAACTTCGCCGTGCCCAAAGGCGCACCGAACCTGGAGAATGCCAAGACCTTCCTCAACTGGATGATGGAGCCGAAGAACATTGCGGAGGCCTCCAACTTCCTCGGCTACAACAACGGCATCCCCGCCTCGGCTCCTCTGCTTGCCGAGGCGCTGCGCAACGAGCCGGCGATCAACACGCCGCCTGAGATGCTGACCCGGCTGCGCCCGGTCGCCACCTGCCCGGCCGGCTCGCTCGATCTGCGCGACAAGGTCTGGACTCGCCTTCGCCGATGATGGGGCCGATGAGCGGCTACACGGACAACCACTACGTCCGAACGACCGACCTCGGGGTGCGGCACGCCGCCCTCGAGGGCGAGACGCAGGCGGAAGTCTGCGTCATCGGCGGCGGCATGGCGGGGCTGGCGACGGCGCTGGACCTCGCCGAGCGGGGTCGGTCGGTGGTGCTGCTGGAGCGCCACCGCGTCGGCTTCGGCGCCTCCGGCCGCAACGGCGGCTTCGTCGTGCCAGGCTATCCCACCCGCCCGGCCGACCTCGCCGCCATGGTGGGGCTGGCCGATGCGCGGGAGCTCTACACCCTCACACGCGGCGCGCTCGCCCTCATCCTGCGCCGCATCGCCGAGTACGGCATCGATGTGGGCGAGCTTGTGCATGGCCGCCTGCTGTTCGCCATGGCCGAGGACGGCGAGGCGATGGCCGAAAACGCCGACTACATGGCCAAGAGCTTCGCCAAGGAGCTCCAGGTCTGGTCGCCCGCCACCGTGCGCCAGCAGCTCGCCACCACCCGCTATTCCGACGGCTCGCTCGACCCGGAGGCCTTCAGCCTCGACCCGCTCAAGCTCGTGCGCGGCACGGCCCGCGCGCTCGCCAGCCGCGGCGGACGCATCCATGAGGATACGCCGGCGACCCGGCTGCGCCGCGCCGGCGGCCGACAGATCGTGCTCACCCCGCGCGGCCGCGTCGTCTGCGACCATGTGGTGATGGCCAGCGGCGGCTACGGCGGCATGCTGGATTGGAAGGTCGGCATGGCGACCATCCCGGTGCCGACCTATGTCATGGTTACCGAACCGCTCGGCGACAATCTGCGCAACATCATCGGCACCAAGCATTCGCTGGCCGACCGCAGCTTCGCCACCAACTACTATCGCCCGCTGGCCGACGGGCGGGTGCTGTGGGGCGGGCGCGTCGCCACCCTGAAGACCAGCCCGGAGCGGATGCGCGAGTCGCTGCATCGCGACATGGCCTGGTTCTATCCCGACCTCGCGAAGGTGAAAGTGGACATCGCCTGGGGCGGCCTGATGCCCTATCTTCGCCACCGCATGCCGATGATCGGCGCGATCGGCGAAGGCCGCTGGGTCGCCACAGGCTTCGGCGGGCTCGGCATGGGCATCACCACCATGGCGGGCAGCCTCATCGCCGCGGCGATCACCGAGGGCGACACCCGCTGGCAGCTTTTCCGCCGCTTCGGCCTGCCCTTTGCCGGCGGCCCAATCGGCCGCGCTCCGGCGCTGATGATCTACTGGGCACACCAGGCGCGCGGCCGGCTAGCGCGCCGAACAGCCTGAAGCGTGACGGTTGCGGCTGGCGGGCAGGGCTGGTCAGCCCGGCTTGAACACAGCAAAGAATTTCCGCACATCGACCAATGTCTGCCAGGTGCCGACGAAGCCGTTGGGGATCACAAACGTGTCGCCGGCCCGATAAAGCTCGGCATGTCCTGCCGCATCCACAAGCCGAACCTCGCCCTCCAGCAGCACGCACAACTCGTCCATCGTATAGCTGATCGGCGCCGGCGCGCCCGCCAAAGCAGACCAGAAGCCGGTCTTGAACGCTCCGGATGGATCGCGGTACAGCACGCGGCTGGTCACCCTCGCCCCTTCATCGGGCGTCTGCGCCCGATCAAACCGCACGCTGCTTACCACTCCTGCGACGGCATCGCTCATGTCGGGCCTCCTATGGTTGGGTTGAAGAGATTCTCTGATCGATCTGAAGTTTGGCCAAACCGTGCAGATACGCAATACGTCGGGGCCATTTTGCCCCGTTGCGGGCACGCCCCGGCCAAGATGCCGCCAGCGCCCGATAAGTGGTCGGCGACGAGTGACTTGTAACGGCCAACCTACGCGCGTCCGCCGATCATCCCCCGGCGCAGGCGGTGCGAAATCGCATCTATTATCGCCACCGTGATCAGGATCAGGATGATGATGAAACACGCCTGGTCCCAGTCGTTGATGCGGATACGGTCAGAGAGCAGTTGCCCGATCCCGCCGGCGCCAACCACGCCCAGGATGGAGGCGGACCGCGTGTTTGACTCAAAGAAATACAGGATGTTGGAGATCATGACCGGCATGACCTGCGGGACCATGCCAAACCGCAGGGTCTGAATCGAACCCGCGCCAGTCGCGCGCACCCCCTCGATCTGCTTGCGGTCGGCGTTCTCGATCGCTTCTCCGAACAATTTGGCCAGCACGCCCACATCGGCCGCGGCGATGGCCAGCAGGCCAGCGAACGGGCCAAGACCGACCACATTCACGAAGATCAAGGCCCAGATCAGCGTATCGATGCTCCGAATGCCGTCCATGCCGCGCCGGATCATGAAGTGGGGCAGGGCCAGGCGCACCACGTTGCATGCGGCCAGGAAGCCCAGCGGAATCGCCAGCACAACCCCGAGCAACGTCCCGAAGAACGCCATGGCCAGTGTTTCGGCCAAGCCTTCCAGAAAATCCAGCAGCCAGCCGCCATGGCTCGGCGGGAACATGAATCCCACCAGCCAACCCAGCCGTTCCGCGCCCGACCAGAGGCGGCCGACGTCGAGCATGCCCGTCCGCCACATCGCGCCCACAACCGCGAGGCAGAATCCTCCCCAGACGAGCCAGACCAGGATCTGCCGAATGGCCGAAGGCCCGCGCAGTGCGGGATTCGCCGCCAGCAGGGCCGGCAGCGCATCGACGGGGACCGGCTGGCTCATCGCAATGCCTCCCGGCCAATCAGGGCATGGCGCAGCCGTTCGCTCAGCAAGTCGATGAGGGTGACGGTCACCATCAGCATCAGAACGATGGCGCTGATGTCCTGGTAGATGAACTGGCGGATCACCAGGTACAATTCCTGCCCGATGCCGCCTGCGCCGACGAAGCCGATGATGGCGGCGCCGCGTACGTTCATTTCGAAGCGCAGCAGTGCGTAGCTCAGGAAGTTGGGCAGAACCTGCGGGATGACAGCGAAGCGGATGATCTGTACCCAGCCGGCGCCTCCCGCGCGCAGCCCTTCGCGCGGACCCTCGTCGATATTCTCGATGACTTCGGCGAACAGCTTGCCCAGAGCCCCAACGGTGTGGATCGCGATTGCCAGCACGCCCGCCAACGGGCCGATGCCAAATGCGAAAACGAACATCAGCGCATAGACCAATTCCGGTACCGAGCGCGCGATCTCCAGCGTCCGTCTGGCCAGGAAGTATGGCACGTCCCCAGCACCCAGATTGCGCGAAGCGACCAGCGCCAGCACGAAGCCGCCGAGTGTTCCCAGGACGGTGGCGAGGAAGCCGATGACGATCGTATCGCCGATCAGCCCCAGCCACTTCCAGAAGCCCCAGTACCATTCATGGAGGTCGGCCAGGAGGCCGTCGCCGGTCGCCAGCGGCACGGTGCGACCGATGTAGTTGAACAGCCCGTCGATACCCTCGATGAAGCGCAGCGGCTTCACCTCGCCAACCTGAACCGAGGCGGCGAAGGCGAGCATGAACATCACGGCGAACAGGATTGTGCGGGTTTGGCGCTCGCGGGCCAGGTTGCTCCACTGCGCCTCGACCCTCTTGACCGCAGCATCCGCGGTGCTGATGGACATCACTCAGATACCGCGGCGCGCCCTTTGGTTGTCGCGCACCATACGAACCATCGGTTCGTAGTCGGCATGCGTGACGTCGCGATAGCCGCCGGTCTTGCCGTCGGTCAGCGATTGCCACGCTTCCGGATCGTCAGTCTTCATCGATACAAAGCTGTCGCGGACCAGTGTGCGGAACGCCTCGGGCGCGTCGGTGCGAACGGTCAGCGGACTCGAAGGCAGACGCGGTGATTTCCAGATCACGCGGATCGAGCCCTTGGGGATCATGCCCTTGTCCCACATGCGGCTGTAGTTGGTCCGCTCCTCGTTGTTCCACCACGTTGCAGCGCCGTCGAAGGTGCCGTTCAGCAGCGCGATGATGCTGTTCTCATGGCTGCCGGAAAACGCGGTCGAACTGAAATGCTTTGCGGGATCATAGCCGGCTTCCTTCATGAAGAAGGCCGGTGCCTGAAACCCGGAGGCGGAGTTGGGATCAGCGAAGGCAAATCGCTTGCCCTTCAGATCGTCCAGCGATTGATACGGGCTGTCGGACTTGACCACCGCAACCGAGAAGTAACCCAGGTCTCCTGCGAGATCGACGGATCCGAGCAACGGCATGACCTTGCCGCTCGAGACAATCCAGGCCTGAGCATAGGCGCTCGGGCCAAAATGCGCGATCTGGATCTTGTTGGCGACCATCGCCTCGATCACACCGGCGTAGTCACTGGCGTTGCGGAAATCGACCTTCACCCCGAACTTCTTTTCCAGATAGGCGACGACGGGGCGGTAGCGGATAACGCGATCGGCCTCATTCTCCGAGGTAACGACGCCCATTCCGATCGTAGGATAGGCGGCGCGCCAGCCGGCGCCCTGAGCCAGGGCCGGCGCGGCGGGCAGGGCGAGCGCGCTGAGGCTGCCCAGCATGATGCGGCGTGTGATCATCAGTCGATATCCCCGTCTTGTTTGCTATTCCGCAGCCAGCGGTAGTCCGGTCGACGTCATGGATTCCTCGAACGCCCCGTCCTCGACACCGTAGACGGCGCGGGCTTCGGCACTGGTCAGGCGTTCCGGCGGTCCGTCGAACACGACCCGGCCGTCGGCCATGGCGATCAACCGGTCACAATAGGCACGGGCCGTGTCCAGCGTGTGCAGGTTCGCCAGGACGGTGATGCCGTCCTCCTGGTTGATGCGGCGCAGCGCGTCCATCACGACGGTGGCGTTGCGCGGGTCCAACGATGCGATCGGTTCGTCTGCGAGCAGGATGCGGGGCCGCTGCATCAGGGCTCGGGCGATGGCGACGCGCTGCATCTGCCCGCCTGACAGCGTCTCGGCCCGTTGCAACGCCTGGTCGACAACGTCGAGGCGGTGCAGCGCACGGATCGCGTCTTCCCGATCGTGGCGGGGGAAGCGCTTGAACAGGGAGGGCATCAACGCTGTGCCATTCAGCCGGCCCAGCATGACATTGGTGATGACGTCGAGGCGGGGGACCAGGTGAAACTGCTGGAAGATCATGCCGCAACGGGCGCGCCAGGTGAGCAGGTCCCGGCCGCTGAGCGCGGTGACGTCGGTGCCTTCCCACAGGACCCGGCCGGCAGTGGGCTCGGCCAGGCGGTTGATCAGGCGGAGCAGGGTCGACTTGCCGGCACCCGACCGACCGATCACGCCAACAAACTGCCCGGACTCGATCGACAGACTGACCTTGTCCACGGCGCGGACGGTGCCGAAATGCTTGGAGAGACCATCGAGTGTCAGCATGCAGCGCTCGCCGTCGCCCCCCTTGTCGGAAGCTGCCCTACTAGTGGCGAGGCATGACCTGCGTATTGCGATTGAGTGACGGTACGATGAACACGCGACGAATCTGCCCGGCTCCCAGAGACCTGAATTGCCTGACACGGGTGCGTTCCCCGCGAATCCTCCTTGGCTGGAAAGCGGGGGGACCCATGAAGGCGCTCATTCTGACGCCGGCGGCGCAATCAAACTGGCGGCCCGATCGAAACCGCTCAGATCGGCCGGCCGACCAGCCGGTCCTCCACCTTCTGCAGATGCCGGCTCATCGCATCCGCGGCATTGACCGATTCGCGGTGAGCGATCGCGTCGGCAATCCGGTCGTGGTCCTCGAAACTGTGATGCGTCGGCGCCGGGCGGTCCCCTTCCGGCCGTGGGCGCCCCCAGGTGACAGCGCGGCGCACGGCGTTCAACGTGTCCAGCAGCGCTAGCAGCACCGGATTGGCCGCCGCCTTGGCGATGCAGTGGTGGAACCGGGCGTCATAGGCCTCATAATCGCGCCAGGTCGCAGCGGAGCGGCAGGCGAGGTTGAGCGCCTTGAGTTCTGCGATTTCCCCTGCGGTGCCGTTCAATGCCGCCAGCCGGGCCAGTTCCGGCTCCAACGCGATTCGGGCGCGCATCATCTGGATCGGATTCGACCGCTCGGCCAACTCGGCGACATCGAGCATCTGCGGCGGTTTGGGGCCGACGAACGTGCCCTTGCCCACCCGGCGCCACAGCTGGCCCTGGCGCTCGAGCACGGCGAGACCCTTGCGCAGTTCTGCCCGGCTGATGCCCAGGCTGGCCGCCATTTCCCGCTCATTCGGCAGACGGCCATCAGGCGGTAGATCGGCCGCATCCAGATAGGCGCGTAACGCCTCGATCAGATCATCGCCGGTTAGGTTGGCCTGTGCTGCGTCCAAGTACTTCGCCTCGGTTGTGGAGCAATCGGTCATACCATGCGCCGCACTGGTTGCAAACCATTGGCTCATTGGTTGCAGGGGGAGAGCAAGATTGAACCCTGTTCCGCCTCCTCAGAACGGTCTTGACACAACCAATCCGATCATTTGTATTGGCCAAAACCGCGGTTGGTTCGCGCGTCTCAGGACGCTCGAGTGAGGGCTGCAGGCCGAAAAACAGGTCAGATTCGGGGAGACAACATATGGTATCATCCTTCTCTGCGCTGCGGCGCAGCCTTTGTGCGGCGCTGTTCGCCGCCCCGTTGCTGCTCGCCGCAGGCGCGG
Organism: Asaia bogorensis; assembly: GCA_945874805.1. Classification (GTDB taxonomy): domain Bacteria; phylum Pseudomonadota; class Alphaproteobacteria; order Acetobacterales; family Acetobacteraceae; genus CAIRTN01. The sequence goes on from CAMCJI010000008.1 coordinate 7,780, forward strand.
CCGAGGCGCAGCAAAAGCTGCGCGTGGCCTTCGGCGACGTGCTCTCGACCGAGACGCTATCCATGGTGATCGCGCTCGAACGAGCGAAGGAAAAAGGCGTCGACTACGAGATAACCTTTTTCTCCAAGGAGGAGCTCGCCATTCAGGCGGTGCTAAACGGGCAGGCTGACCTTGGCGTCGGCACGCCCTATTCGGTGATCCAGAAAAGCCGCGCACCGCTGCGCATCCTGTTCCAGGGCACGCGGCTGGTGTTCTTCCCTGTCGCCGACAAGTCCTACAAGACTTGGAAGGACCTCAACGGCCAGCCCTTCACCTTCCACGCCCGCGGCACCGGCACGGAGGCGATCGGCAACATCATCGCCAAGCGCGAGGGCATCACCTTCGGCGACCGCAGCTACGTCCCGGGCTCCGAGAACCGCATCATCGCCATGATGCGCGGGCAGGTAAAGGCGACCATCATCGACCTCGCCAACAAGAACGTGCTGATGGAAAAGGCCGGCGATCGCTTCCACGTGCTGCCCGGGGTAAGCAACCCGGCCTCGGACGAGACGCTGTTCGCCTCGCTTGCCTGGATCGAGAAGAACCCAAGACAGGTTGAGACGATCGTGACCGAATTCCTCCGCCTCTGGACCGAGATGAACGCCGACCCCACGATCATCGAGACGGAGCGGGCCAAGCGAAAGCTGATGGCCGATCAGCCGAAGGAGATCCTCGCCGGCATCACCGCGTTCTATACTGTCGGCACCAAGGAGGGCATCTACGCCCCGGCCGGCGGCAGCGCCGATGTCGCACGCAGCGATTTCGACTTCTATGTTGAGGCAGGGCAGATGACCGGTCCGGTGGCGAGCCTGAAGGTCGAGGACTTCTGGTACCTTGGGCCGTTGGAAAAGGCGCGGGCCGCGATCGGCCGCTGATCGCCTGATGTCCGCACCCGGCACATCTGAACGGCTGGCCCCGTCGCCGCTCGCGGCAGGGCCGGCACTGCTTCGCCAGCTCGGCCGCCTGCTCAGCCATGCGCATGTGCTCCGCTTCGTCTCCTTCGGGCTGGCGGTGCTCGCCTGGGAGTATGCCGGGCGCATCCCTGTCAGCGCGGCCTTCCCTACTTTTGGGGAGACCATGGCGGCGATGGGCGAGATGCTGGCCGATGGCAGCCTCGTCTCAGCGTTCGCGAAGACGCTGCATCCCTTGGCGATCGGGCTGTTTGCCTCGATCCTGGTCGGCGTGGCGCTGGGTGTGCTGATGGGCCTCCACGGACCGACGGAGTGGCTGTTTGCGCCGGTCTTCATCGTCGCTCAGGCAGCACCGCTTGCGGCACTGATCCCGGTGCTGACCTTCGCCTACGGCATCGGCATCACCGCGAAGGTGCTGACCGTGTGCATCATGGCGATGCCGGTGATCGTGCTGAACGCGCTGGGCGCGGTACGCAACACACCGCGCTCGCTGCTGGAGATGGGGCGCAGCTTCATGGGTTCACGGACGCAGGTGATCGTGAAGATCATCCTGCCCTCGGCCAGCCCCCTGATCTTCGTCGGGCTGCGGCTGGGCTGCGCTGCCGGGTTCATCGGCATCATCCTGGCCGAACTGCTGATCACGCCAACGGGGATCGGCGACCTGATCTCCTACAACCAGTCGGTGGCGGATTACCCAAAGATGTATGCCGCCATCCTGTCGATCGTCATCATCTCGGTGCTGTTCATCGAAGCGCTCGAAACGATCGAGTTCCGCCTGTTCCGTCCGGAGAAACGCGCCGCATGAGCAGCCATTTCGCCCCAGCGACGGCCCCGGCCCCGGCCGGCGAGGCACCGGCGATCGTCGAGGTCCGCGGCGTCCGCAAGACCTATCCCGGCGGCGTCGAAGCGCTGAGCGGCATCTCGCTCGACATCCCCGAGGGCAAGCTGACGACGCTGCTCGGCCCTTCCGGCTGCGGCAAGACCACGCTGCTGAAGATCATCGCAGGGCTCGTGCCGGCCTCCGGCGGGGAGGTGCTGGTTGATGGCCGTGTCGTCACCGGGCCGGGGCCGGAGCGGGCCTTCGTGTTCCAGGATTTCGCGCTGATGCCCTGGGCGGACGTGATGCGCAACGTCGCCTTCGGCCTCGAGCTTAAGGGCGTGGCAAAGGCACAGCGCGAGGCGTTGGCCGAGCGCTACATCGCGCGCGTCGGCCTTCGCGGTTTCGAGCGGAAATTCCCGCACGAGCTCTCCGGCGGCATGCGCCAGCGCGTCGGCCTGGCGCGCGCGCTGGCCGTAGATGCCAAGGTGCTGATGATGGACGAACCGTTCTCGGCGGTGGATGAGCAGACGCGGCGCAAGTTCCAGGAAGACATGCTCGATCTCGTCGCCAATGAGCGCAAGACCTTCATCTTCGTCACGCACAGCATTGAGGAGGCGGTCTATGTCTCGGATCGCATCGTGCTGCTGTCGCGCCGGCCGAGCCGTATCTCGGCGATCATTGAGCCGCAGATCGCGCGAGGTGGCGACCCGGAGGCGATCCGCCGGCATCCGGCCTATCTGGATGCGGTCGAAGGCATCTGGCAGACCCTCAAGCACTACCTCGACTGAGGGGCGCTGCGCATGTTCATCGGTACCTACCGGCTCCCGCTGTTCTCTGCCCTGATCGTCTGGGCGGTGCTGTGGGAACTCGCCGGACACAGCGAAGCCGGGCTCATCCTGCCGCCACTGAGCCGGATCGTCGTGCGCATCGGAGAGATTGTGCCGACGCCGAGCTTCGCCACCGCAATGTGGATCACCGCGCGCGCCTTTGTCATGGGCACCGCAATCGCGATCGGGCTGGGCGTGCCGCTAGGCATCCTGATGGCGCGGGTGGCGGTGGTGGACCGGCTGCTGCTGCCCTGGGTCAATCTGTTTCTCTCTGCGCCGCTATCCGCCCTCGTGCCGGTGATCATGGTGCTGGCCGGCATCGGCGAGCAGACAGTGGTGCTGACGGTGGTGCTGTTCGCGATCTGGATCGTGATGCTGAACGCCCGCGCCGGCGTGCGCGGCATGTCGCCCTCGTTGGTGGAGATGGCGCGCAGCTTCGGCGCCTCCACATGGCAGGCCTTCGCGCTCATCTATGTCCGTGCCGCCATGCCGGAGATCCTGGCCGGCATTCGTCTCGGCCTGATCCGCGCGGTGAAGGGTGTGGTGATCGGTCAGTTGCTGGTCTCCGTCGTCGGCTTCGGCACCTTGTTCGAGATCTATTCGTCGCATTTCCTGATGGAGCATCTCTGGGCGCTCGTGCTCGTCATCTTTTCCTTCGCCTTCGCAGTGAACGAGGCGCTCGCATGGTGCGAGCGTCAGGTCGAATACTACGCATCTTCGCGCTGACATTTCCCGATAGAGGACCCGTCCAACCCATGACAGCCGCCGCACCCCTGAGCTTCGTGATCCCGCCGCCGGCCGCCGTATCGGTGCCCGTACGCGGCACGATCGAGCGTTTCCCCGTGCATCGCATCTATTGCGTCGGCCGCAACTATGCCGCGCACGCGATCGAAATGGGCGGCGATCCCGACCGTGAGGCGCCGTTCTTCTTCCAGAAGAACACCGACAACCTGGTGCTGGGCAACGGCGACTTCCCCTATCCGCCGAAATCCAAGAACGTCCACCATGAGATCGAGCTCGTCGTGGCGATCGGCAAGGGCGGCGCGGACATCGCTGTGGAAACGGCGCTGGACCATGTCTACGGCTATGCCATCGGCATCGACATGACCCGCCGTGACCTTCAGGACGAGTGCAAGAAGGGCCAGCGCCCCTGGGAGATCGGCAAGGCCTTTGAGCACTCCGCACCGATGAGCGAGATCGTGCCGGCCAGCGTCATCGGCCATCCGTCGCAGGGCGCGATCTGGCTGAAGGTGAACGGCGCGCTGAAGCAGCAGGGCGACCTCAACCAGTTGATCTGGAAGGTGCCGGAGATGATCTCGTACCTCTCCAGCCTGTTCGTGCTGCAGCCGGGCGACCTGATCATGTCCGGCACGCCCTCCGGCGTTGGTGCGATCCAGCGCGGTGACGTGATGGAAGGCTTCTGCGAACATGTCGGCACGGTGACCGCCAAAGTGGTCTGAACCGGCGGCGGCGGGGTGGTCGCAGCGCGGCCGCCCCGCCGCAGGTCCGGGGCAGACAGAGAAGAACAAGAGGAAGACGAAAATGGACAAGGCAATCGCAGTCCCGGTCGAAGGCGTCGCGCACTGGGCGCAGAAGGGTGAGGTGCAGCTGTATCTCTGGCGCAAGAATGCCGGCGGTGGCCGCGGCACGATCCTGTTCGTGCACGGCTCCTCGATGGCTTCGACACCGACCTTCGACCTGCAAGTGCCCGGCGTGCCCGAATCCTCCGCGATGGACCTGTTCGCGGCCGAGGGCTACGACTGCTGGTGCGTCGACATGGAGGGCTATGGCCGTTCGACGAAGGACCGGGACATCATCTGCGACATCGCCAACGGCGCGGATGATCTGGCGGCCGCCAGTGCCTACATCATGTCGCAAAACGGCGGACAGAAGCTGTTTATGTATGGCAGTTCCTCGGGCGCCCTGCGCGCCGCCCTCTTCGCCTCCCGCCACCCCGACCGGGTGGCCCGCCTCGCGCTTGACGCCTTCGTCTGGACCGGCGCCGGCAGCCCCACCCTGGCCGCCCGCAAGCTGCGGCTGCCGGAATACCGCGCCGGCGGCAACCGCCGCCCGATCACCCGCGCCTTCGTGCAGTCGATCTTCACCCGCGACCATCCCGGCACCGGCGACGAGCGCTTCATCGAGGCCTTCGCCGACCAGATCCTGGCGCTCGACACCTCCGTGCCCATCGGCACCTATGTCGACATGTGCGAAAACCTGCCGGTGGTGCAGCCCGAGGACGTTCGCTGCCCGACGCTGATCTTGCGCGGCGAGTTCGACGGGATCGCAGCACTGGATGATCTGCTCGCTTTCTTCGCCAAACTGCCGCATCCCGACAAGCAGTTCGCGGTGATGCAGGGGATCGCCCATGCCAGCCTGGCGCAAAAGAACCGGCATGTAATGCTGCATCTGCTGCGCAATTTCTTCGCCCAGCCGGCGCCCCGCTACAAGGGCAGCGCGCCGGACTGACCATCGCTACCAAAAGCAGGGAGGTTCGAACAATGCAGCCTGTCACGCTGACGCGCCGTCTGGCGCTATCCGCTCTCGCCGGCGCGGCACTGGCGCCGCGGGCCGTCGTCGCGCAAGCCGGCTTTCCCACTCGCAACTTCCGCGTGGTCATCCCGACCGGGCAAGGCGGCGGGGCCGACCGGCTGGTGCGCAGCTTCGATGACGGCTGGGGCAAGCTCCTCGGCCGGCAGTTCGAATACGAATTCTTCCCCGGGGCGGCCGGCCAGGTGGGCTATGAGCTGTTCACCAGCCGGCGCGAGCCCGATGCCTACAACCTGCTCTTCGGAAACATGGGGCCGGAGATGATCATGTATGCGCTGCAGAAGCCGAAGTTCAAGTTCCCGGAAGACCTCGCTTATTTCTGCCGCATCGACATCGATGATTCCGCGATCTACGTGAAGGAAGGCTCCCCCTTCCGCCGCGTGGAAGACATCATCGCCGAGGCGAAGAAGCGCCCCCTCAACGTCGCCGTCAGCCGCATCCCGCACCCCGCCTCGATCGGCATGCTGGCACTGGGCGAGGCGCAGGGAGCGAAGTTCAACCTGATCCCCTATGGCGGCGGCAGCCCCACGATGGTCGCGGTCATGAGCGGGGAGGCGGATGTGGGCGCCCTGCCGGTCTCCGGCCTCACAACCATGACCGGACGGCTGAAGGTGCTGTCGGTCTTCGCACGCGAAAACGTGCTGGCGAGCCTCACCGACAATGCACCCACCGTGAACGCAGTGTTCGGCACGAAGATCCCTGATCTCTACTCCTCGCGCTCCTGGGCGATCCACACAAAAGCCATCGAGCGCTTCCCCGACCGCTTCGCCCGCCTGGAACAGACCGCGCGCCAGGTGTTCGACGACCCGGTGTTCAAGGATGCGCTGGTCAAGGCCGGCCAGCCGCTGGAGACGGTGCGGTTCGGCGATCGGGCGCTGTGCACGGAGTATGCGCTGGGCATGATCGAACTCGCCGGCCGCTACCGCGCACAACTCTCCGCGCAGCGCTAGCATGGCCGGCGGGGTGGCGCAGGGCCGGGTAGGCGAGGCCAAGCCGGTCGGGCAGGATCTGATCATCGCAATCCTGGCCCTGGGCTTCACTACCTACTACTTCTGGACGGTGCAGGAACTCGCCTGGGAGGCGAAGTCGAACGGCATCGTCATCGGCGGCGCGCTTTGCGTGCTCGTCGGGCTGCTAGTCCTGCGGATCGCCGTGCGCGTCTGGAGCGGGGAGGCGAGCCTGCGGATGACCCTTGGCGGCGATCCGCAGACCGACCGGCTGCGCCTGGGGCTGCTGGGGATCAGTGTGGCCTTCCTGCTGCTCCTCCCCTTCGCCGGCACCAGCATCGCGCTGGCGCTGATGCTGTTCGCGACCATGTGGATGCTGGGCGCGCGGCACTGGCCCACGCTGCTCGGTGTATCGCTGATCACGCCGCTGCTGGTCTGGGCCAGCCTCGTCGTCGGGCTCGGAACGCGGTTTCCGGCAGGACCCTTCGAGCGCCTGATGGCAAGTCTGCTGGGGCTTGGCGGAGCCGACTGATGGAACTCGATCTCGGCACCATCCTCGACCTGTTCGGCCGGTCGTTCTCGCTGTGGTGGGCGATCATCCCGGGCATCGCGCTCGGCCTCGTCGTCGGCGTGCTGCCGGGCTTCTCACCGCAGAATACGCTGATCATCCTGCTGCCGGTAACGCTCGCCGTCGATGTGGAAGCCGCCCTGGCATTCATGATCGCGCTTTACTGCGCCAACCACCTGTCAGGCGGGATTCCGGCGATCCTGGTCAACATCCCCGGCAGCGGCGGGGCAGCGGCAACCTGTATCGACGGCTATCAGATGACCAAGAAGGGCCAGGCGCAGCAGGCGCTGGTGCTGTCCTTCGTCGCCTCGGTCGCTGGCGGGCTGGTCACCTCCGTCGCGGTGCTGGCGATCCTCCCCTACCTGGCGCAGGTCGGGCTGGCGCTGCGCTCGGTGGAGATGGTCGTCATCATCCTGTTCGGCCTGACGCTCATCGCGGTACTGGCCGCCAAGGACATGCTGAAGGGGCTGATCGGCGGCCTCTTCGGTCTGATGCTCGGTGCGATCGGCACTGACCAGGTGTTCTCCACCCCGCGGGCGACATTCGGCTTGTTGGAGCTCTACGACGGGTTGCCGTTGGTGCCGGTGCTGATCGGGCTTTTCGCTGTCAGCGAGTGCCTGATGATGCTCGATGAACGGTTCGACGCCACCAAGCCGGCGGTGGAGCAGCGGCCGCAATGGGCCGATACCGTCGATGGGCTTCGCATGTGCGTCACCTATTGGTGGCAGATCGTCTGGACCGGGTTTCTCGGCCTGATCGTCGGGGTCATTCCGGGGGCCGGCGCCTACATCGCCTCCTTCGTCGCCTATCAGCAATCGCGCCTGTTCTCGAAGACGCCAGAGCTTTACGGTACCGGCTTTCCACCGGGCGTGATCGCGCCGGAAAGTGCCAACAACGGTGTCACCTCCGGCACGCTGGTGCCGACGATGGCGATCGGCGTACCCGGCGGGTCCACCGCGGCCGTGATGATGATCGTGCTGCAATACCAGGGTATCGTCGTCGGGCCCCGGCTGTTTCAGGAACAGCCGCAGATCGCCTATGGCGTGTTCGTCATGATGACCGTCGCCTATATCATGATGATCCCGCTCATCCTGCCGCTGGCGCGCTATGCCTCCAAGGTGGTGAGCGTGCCCGTGCATATCATCGTGCCGCTGATCATGGGGCTGACGGTGGTGGGCGCCTTCGCCGACCGGGAATACCTGTTCGACATGGCGCTGGCCCTCGGTTTCGGCGTGATCGGCTACATCGCCGTCAAGACGAACTACCACGTCACCTCAATCCTGATCGGTGTGCTGCTCGGGCCGATCTTCGAGCGCTATCTGCTGCGCTCGCTCCGGCTGGGGCAGGGCGACATCATGGTGCTGTTCTCTTCGCCGATCGCCAACGTCCTCTGGTGCCTGCTCGTGGTCTCCGTCGTGGCACCGATCTGGCGCGAGCGGATGCTGTCGCGCCGGGCGTCAGCATGACGGCGGGCCTGTTCTTCTGCGGCGCTGTCAAATCGGCGCTGGAGGACCGGGCCTGGCCGGCACAAGTCGCCTGGGGCACGGTGGGCGCTCTGCGCGACCGTGTGCTGGCAGGCGAGCGGCCGGCCGTGGTGATCCTCAGCGATGCGGCGCTGGAGGCGCTGGCCAAGGCCGGTCACGTCGCCCGCGCGGCGATCCTGCGGCTGGGCGCCACCGGCACCGGGCTGGCGCTGCGTGACGGGGCGCCGCGCCGGCCGATCGGTGATGCCGCCGCATTGCGGGCCGCGCTGCTCGCCGCCGAAAGCATCAGCTGGGCCGATGGCAGCAGTGGCGCAACCGCCGGCCGACACTTCGAGGGCGTGATCGCCGCCCTCGGCATTGCGGAGGCGGTGCGCGCCAAGGCCAGGCTCGTCCGCTTCGGGGTGGAGGCGGTGGCCGCCTGCGGCCGGGGAGAGGTCGAACTCGCAGTCAGCCAGAGCACCGAGATCATCGATCGGCCCGGCGTATCGCTGCTCGGTGAATTCCCGCCGCCCTTCGCGCTGTCCACCAGCTACGCCGCCGCAGCGCTCGACGAAAGCGCCCTCGCTTGCGCGGTGATGGCAGCCCTCGCAGCGCCGGAGACCCAGGCTGCGCTGCGCAAGATCGGATTCAGCGAGACCGGGACAGGAGAGCCGCCATGACCACCAAGCCGATCACGCGCCACCTCGGGGCAGGCGGGCCGCCCGTTTCAGCGATCGGGCTCGGCTGCATGTCGCTCTCAGGCGTATACGGCGATGCGGATGACGCGGCCTCCATCGCGCTGATCCATCATGCGATCGCGCGTGGTGCCACGCATCTCGACAGTTCGGACATGTATGGCTGGGGTCACAACGAGACCCTGATCGGCACCGCCCTGCACGGCAGGCGCGATGCGGTGTTCCTCGCCACGAAATTCGGCCAGATCCGCCGCGAAGGCGGGGCCAACGGGGTGGACGGCTCGCCCTCGCATGTCGCCGCCGCCTGCGAGGCCAGCCTGAAGCGGCTCGGCACCGATGTCATCGATCTCTACTACCAGCATCGTGTCGACCCTGACGTGCCGGTCGAGGAAACGGTTGGCGCGATGGCCCGCCTCGTGCAACAGGGCAAGGTGCGCTTCATCGGCCTGTCTGAGGCCAACCCGGCCCGCATCCGCCGCGCCCACGCCGTCCACCCGATCGCCGCCGTCCAGACCGAGTACTCGCTCCTCTACCGGACCGAGGCCGAGGAGACCCGTCTCGTGACCCGCGAACTCGGCATCGCCTTCGTGGCCTACGCCCCGCTCGGCCGAGGGTTCCTGACGGGTGCGATCACCGACCTCGCCGCCGTGGGCGGACGGCGGGCACAGCATCCGCGCTTCCTGCCGGAGAATTTCGACCACAATGCCGGGCTCGTCGCCCGCGTGGTCGGCATCGCCGCGGAGAAAGGCTGCACCCCCGCACAACTCGCCCTCGCTTGGCTGCTGGCGCAGGGCGACGACGTCATCGCCATTCCAGGCACGCGCAACCCGGCGCGGCTCGACGAGAACCTGGGCGCGAACGCCGTGACTCTGACGCCGGAGGAACTCGCCAGCATCGCGGCAGCGCTCCCGCCCGGCGCCGCCGCCGGCACGCGCTATCCGGCTGGCGGCATGAAGGGCGTCTATATCTGAGGCATCCAGCCACGCCCAACCCCGCAGCAGCCGAGGATTCACCTCCGCCGTCCTCGGCGCAAAGCGGCGCTGATCTCCGGCAGCTTGGCCCAATACTGCGAATTGCTGCCGAATTCCGCGCCGGCATGCGATATACGCGAAGCCGCGACCGGCCTTCGGGGATTCAATGTCCGCCTCGCCACCAAGCTTTCTCGAGCGCCCAACACGAAACCTGTTCTTCACAGGAAAGGGGGGTGTGGGGAAAACCTCCACGGCATGCGCCGCGGCACTGGCGTTGGCGCGTGTCGGGCGGACGGTGCTGCTGGTCAGCACGGATCCGGCTTCCAACCTAGATGAGATGCTGGGCGTCGCATTGTGCGATCGCCCTGTTCCAGTGCCGGGGGCACCCGGCCTCTCGGCGATGAACATCGACCCGGACCGCGCGGCGGAGGCCTACCGGCAACGGGTGCTCGCCCAAATGTCCCCGCAGGCCGACGCGGCCGAACGCACCAAAGTCCGCGAACAGCTCTCCGGCGCCTGCACCACCGAAATAGCAGCCTTCGATGAGTTTGCGGGCCTGCTGGCCGGCGAGGCCGCCGCCTGGGACCATATCGTCTTCGACACGGCACCGACCGGCCACACCATCCGCCTGCTGAGCTTACCAAAGGCCTGGACCGGCTTTCTGGAAAGCAACGACCGCGGGGCATCGTGCCTTGGTCCGCATTCCGGTCTGAAGATGCAGGAGACGAGGTTTCAGGCCGCACTGGCCGCGCTGGGTAACCCGGCCCTGACGACCATCCTGCTGGTCACGCGTCCCGATCACGGCGCCCTGGCCGAAGCCGCGCGCACGGCCGGCGAGTTGGTGGCGCTGGGTCTGGGCAATCAGAGGCTGATCGTGAACGGTGTTTTCCACGCAAGCGCCGCAAACGACGTAACGGCGGCAGTACTGGAACGGCAGGGTCAGGCCGCTTTGGCTGGCATGCCCGCCGCGCTCGCGGCCCTGCCGCGTGACGAGATCCCGCTCCGTGCGTTCGACATGGTCGGGCTTGATGCCCTGCGTGCGATGATGGGCGGGCCTGCGCCTCCGCCTGGCACTGCCCAGGCGACGGTTGTCGATGCTGACGACTTCGCCGCCCTCAGCGTGCTGGTGGATGAATTGGCCACCGCGGGACGCGGCCTGATCATGGTCATGGGCAAAGGCGGCGTGGGCAAGACCACCGTTGCCGCCGCGATTGCCGTCGCACTGGTCCTGCGCGGCCATACGGTCCACCTCAGCACCACCGACCCTGCCGCGCATCTCACGATGACCGTGGAGGGAGAGATGGCAGGCCTCCAGGTGGAACGGATCGACCCGAAGGCGGAAACCGAGCGCTATGTCGAGCGGATCATGGCCTCCCGCGGGGAAAACCTCGACGTCCAGGGGCGCGCCTTGCTGCGCGAGGATCTCCGCTCGCCCTGCACCGAGGAGGTGGCCGTGTTCCACGCCTTCTCCCGCACAGTGGGTCAGGCCCGCGGCGCATTCGTGGTGCTCGACACGGCTCCAACAGGGCATACCCTGCTGCTCATGGATGCCACCGGCGCCTACCACCGGCAGATGACCCACGACCTGCCAACCCACGCCGCGGGGGCCGGCAAGATCATCACCCCCCTGATGCGCCTGCAGGATGGCGACTACACCAAGGTGATCCTGACAGCCCTGCCCGAGACGACCCCTGTCTCCGAAGCGAGTGCCTTGCAGGAGGATCTGCGCCGCGCCGGGATCGAGCCGTATGCATGGGTGGTCAACCGCAGCCTGCTTGCGGCGGGCACGCATGATCCATTGCTGCTGCGCAGACTGAAGGGCGAGCGAGCGCAACTCCTAGGCGTGCGCGACACTCTCGCCCGGCGGCTTTTCGTTGTCCCTTGGCAATCGGCGCCGCCTATCGGCATTGCAGCGCTTGGCCGGCTGACAGCCAAGCTCTGAACCTGATCCCGAAACCGCTCCCTCCCCCGCGGCTCACTGTGCCTCCAAACGCTGTCCCGTCGTCAGGTCGAACCAGTGCAGCAACGTGTCGCTCGCCGGCGCGAGCCCGATGGCCTCGCCCACCTTGAAGCCGAGATCCGCCGGCACGAAGGCGGTGGCCAGCACCGGCCCGACATCGGCCCGCAAAAGGCTGCGCGAGCCGAGGAACTCCACCGTGCGCACCACCCCGCGAAACATGGCTGCCTCCGGGGCCGCGGCCTCCAGATCCTCCGGCCGGATACCCATGACGGCCCGTCGCCGCTGGCCGCCGAGCCAGGCCGGAGCGGTGCCGCGCACGCCCGGTGCCGTGAACACGCCCTCGGCGATCTCCCCCTCCAGCAGCGTCATCCCCGGCTCGCCGAGAAAGCGTGCCACGAACAGGTTGGCCGGGCGGCGATATAGCGCCTTCGGGGCGCCGATCTGCTCGATGCGCCCGCCCGACATCACCGCGATCACGTCCGAGAGCGTCATCGCCTCGCTCTGGTCATGGGTGACGTAGAGCATCGTCGCGCCCAGGCGCTGATGCAGGTCCTTCAACTCGGAGCGCATCTGCACCCGCAACTGCTGATCGAGATTGGAGAGCGGCTCATCGAGCAGATACACCGTCGGCATCCGCACCATCGCCCGCCCCAGCGCCACCCGCTGGCGCTGCCCGCCGGAAACCTCGCGCGGCAGGCGGCCGAGCAGCGCGTCCAGCCCCAGCACGGCCGCGACCTCGCGCACCTTGCGCAGCACCTCCGCCTCGGCCGTTCGCCGGCGGCGGGCGCGCAGGGGGAAGGCGATGTTCTCGAAGATGCTAAGGTGCGGGTAGAGCGCGTAGGACTGGAACACCATCGCGATGTCCCGGTCCGCCGGGCCGATGGTGGTGACATCGCGCTCGCCGATCAGGATGCGCCCCTCCGTCGGCAGTTCCAGCCCGGCGAGCATGTTCAGCGTGGTGCTTTTCCCGCAGCCGGACGGGCCGAGCAAAGTGACGAACTGCCCAGGTGCGATATCCAGATTGATCCCCGCCACCGCGGTGGTCTGCCCAAACCGCTTTGCCACGTCGATAAAGCGCACGGAGCGCGCCGAAGTGCCGCTCATCCCTTCACCGAGCCTTCCGAGAACCCGCCGATGAGATGCCGGCGGAAGATCATGAACACCGTCACCGGCGGCAGGGTGGCGATCACCCCGCCGGCCATCAGAGCCCCCCAGTCACGCCCGTGGAAGCCCTGGAAGAAGATCAGCGCCACCGGCAGCGTGCGATGGGCCGGCGTGTCCACCATGGTGGTGGCGGTGATGTAGTCGTTCCAGGCATAGAGAAACCCGAAGGTCGAGGCCGCGAGAATCGCCGGCATGGCACCGGGCAGGATGACCTTCCACACCGCCTCCGCCCGCGAATACCCGTCCACCAGTGCCGCCTGTTCCAGCTCGATCGGCACCGAGGCGAAATGCGCCCGGGTGATCCACACCGCGAAGGGCACGATGTGTGCGGCATACAGCAAAGGCAGCACCACCCAGCTGTCGAACAGCCCGGCGGCGACGAAGATCACCTGCGTCGGCAGCAACAGCGCGTAGCTCGGTATCGCCAGCCCGGCCATGAACAGCAGCAGCAGCGCATTCTTGCCGCGCACCGGAAAGCGCACCAGCGCATACCCCGCCACCGCCCCTAGCCCGACGGCCACGCCGACCGACAGCACCGCATACAGCGCGCTGTTCAGGAAACTCCAATGCACGCCCTCAGCGATCAGCCGGCCGTAGTGCTCCAGCGTGGGTGCCAGCGGCACCAGCTGCGGCGGCACCGCGAATATCCGGTCATTGGCCTTCAACGAGGTAGACAGCGCCCACAGGATCGGGCCGAGCACCACCACGCTGGCCAGCACCGACACCCCGACGATCAGCCATCGCCCCCATCCCCAGCGAGGCCCGGTCATGTCCGCCCCCCGCCCAGCAGGCGCACATACAGCGCCACCAGCACCAGGTTGATCAGGAACATCACCACCGCGATGGCATTGCCACGCCCCTGGTCCAGTTCCACGAAGCCGGTCTGATAGAGCTTGTAGGCAATCGTCGTCGTTGCATTGATCGGCCCGCCGCCGGTGAGCCCGATGATCACCTGCACCTCGTTGAAATAGCTGATGGTCAGCACGCACAACACGATCAGCAGCGAGGGCGCGAGCAGCGGCAGGGTGATCCGCCACAGCCGCTCCACCGGCCCCAGCCCGTCCACGGCCGCCGCCCGGTAGAGGTCCTGGGGGATCTGGCCCAGGCCCGCCGTAAGGATGATCGCCGCGAAGGCGAAGTTGCGCCACACCCCGATGGCAATCACCGTCGGCATCGCGGTCGCCGGATCGGTCAGCAGCGCCACCGGCGCCGAGCCGATGGCGATCAGGATGCTGGCGATCAGCCCGCCTGGCGCCGGCAGCAAGATCCATTTCCACAGCAGCGCCACCACGATCGGGCTCATCGCCCAGGGTACGAGGAGCATGGTCAGCAGGATTCGCCCGTGCCGGCCCAACTGACGCACCGCCAGCGCCGTCAGCAGCGCCAGCGGCACCGCCAGCGCCAGCGACCCGAAGGTGAACACCAGCGACCGCCCGATCACCGCGTAGGTCGCGGGGTCGGCGAACAGCGCCGCGAAGTTGTCGAGCCCGACGAATCCCTCATCCTCGAAGAAGAAGATCTTCCGCAAGCTCGAATAGAACCCCACGAACGCTGGCAGGACGTTGATCACCACCACCAGCCCCACCGCCGGGGCCACCAGCGCCGTGCCCAGGGACCGCCGCTGTCCCTGGACCTCGGCGATGGCCCGGGTGGGCGCGCTGCTGGCCGCCAGTGCCACCGCTACCAGCCCAGCGACTGCTTCGCGCGCGCCAGGATGGCGGCTACCGGCTCGTCGCTGCCCATCAGCTCCTGCTGCGCCTTGTTCATCACCGGAAACACCTTGGTGATGTCCGGCATGCGCTGCGGGAAGGTCAGCGCGCCGGGGGCGGCGAGCAGATCGACATACACCCGGATCATCGCCGCCTCGGCGGTCTGGAACCACGGGTCGGACATCACCGAGCGGCGATCGGGCACCAGCCCGGCCTCACGCGCCCAGAGCATCGAGGCCTCCGGCGAATACAGCGCTTCCAGGAACGCCCCCGCCGCCGGCTTGTTGGCCGACGCGGCGGACATTCCAACCGTCCAGTACGGCCCCAAAAGCACGGCCGGCGGCCGCCCCCCAAAGGACGGCCAGGCCGAGACCGCGAGCTCCTTGGCGTCATACCCCGCCGCGATCTTCTGGAACTGCTGGAAGCGCGGCGTGAAGGCCTGCGCCATGGCGAACCGGCCGGTGGCGAACTGGTCCTGGATGTCGTCGCCCATCACGTTCAGCAGCGTGCGCGACAGCGCGCCGTTGGCCACCAGGGCGCGGATCACGCCGGCCGCCTCCACCGCCTGCGGCCCGGTCAGGTCGATCTGCCCGGTCCGCGCATCGAATGCGCCCTCGCCGAACCCGGTCAATATATTAATCAACGATGAGACGCTGTTGTCGTTGCTCGGCAGCCCGAAGCCCAGCCGGTTGCCCTTCGTCAGCTTGCCCGCCGCGGTGATAAAGGCATCCCACTGCAACGGCGGTGCCTGCAACCCGATCTCGCCCAGCACGTCGCGGCGGTAGAAGATGCTCTGCGCCGGCGACGGCCACAGCGGCAGCGAGGTGCGCACGCCGTCGAACACCGACTTGCGCACGAACACCGGATACATGTCCGGCAGCGCTTTCGTCTTGAAGTCCGCGGTCAGCACCTGATCCAGATCGGCCAGCGCCTTGCGGTTGGTCACCAGCTCCAGGAACGTATCGCGCATCCACACCAGATCAGGCGCCCGCCGCTGCGCCGAGGCGGCGACGAACTTGGTCTCCAACTCCTGGAACGGCTGCGCCTCCACCACCACCGACACGCCAGGATGCGTCACCTTGAACGCGTCGATGAGCTTGCGCAGCACCACCTCGCGCGGGGAGCGCCCCTCGGCGCTGAGGAAGGTCCAGATCCGCACCGTGCCCCCAAGCCCCTGCCCCAGGGCGGCGCGGTTGATGAAGGGCATGCCGAGCCCGGCGGCAAGCGCTCCGGTCAGTGCCGCGCGGCGCGTTGATGTGGTGTTGGTCATCCTGGCATCCTCCCAATTCCTGGTGTTGTCGCTACGGATCGCTGTCCGCTTCGGATCGTCGTGCTATCGAGGCAGCGTGCTCAGCAGCCGCGCCCGGCCGTTCAGCAGATGGCGGCGCACCGCGGCGCGCGCCTCGGCGGCATCTCCGGCCGCGATCCCGGCAAGGATCGCCCCGTGCTCGGTTGCAATCACCTCGCGCCGCTCGGCGCGGGTCAGCGTGCCGCGCTCGCTCGCCACGGCCGCCCAGCGGAAGATGTGAGAGGTCAGCGCGCCCACCGCCTCGATCAGCTTATGGTTGCCCGAGCCCATCGCCACGGCATGATGAAACCCGGCATCCTCGCGCGCGGCTTGCGAGTGGGCGAGTTCGGCGAGCAGCTTTGCCTGCGCCTCCTGCATCCGCTGCAGTTCCTCGGTACTGCGCCGCTCGGCCGAGAGGGCGGCCGTCTCGCTCTCCAGCGCCACGCGGAACTCATGCCATTCGATCAGGTCGCGAATGGAGTCGATCGCCGACAGCCTTACCAGTTCCGGCTGCTGCCCACGCAGCACGAAGGTGCCGGAGCCACGGCGCGACACCGCCCGCCCTTCCGCCCGCAGCCGCGCCAGCGCATCGCGGATGCTGGTGCGCGAGAGGCCCAGCCGGTCCACGAACTCGCTCTCAGAGGGCAGGCGGTCGCCCTCGGCGGCGTGCTGCTGCTCGATATGGGCGATCATGTGGCGGTAGGCCTCGTCGGCGCGGCTGGTCGGATCGCTGGCGCGGGCGGATCGCATTGACGGGTCCGAAGTTGTATGACTACTTTAGATTAGTCATACCGGCTGCCGCTTGGCAAGCCGCTTTCAGGGAGCAGCATCCATGGCGTGGCACACCGGCACGCGGCCAGGCAGCCGCATCACCCGCGTCGACATCCACGAATTCACCTATCCGGTCGAAGGGCTGGGAGTGGATGCCAGCGGCAACCGCTGCGTGATGAAGGGGGCGCGCAGCAACGTCCCCGGCTTCGCCCTGCGCATCGAAACCGCCGACGGCGCCAGCGGCGAATACTGCACCTCCCACAGCGGCAAGAGCGGGGTGATCGCCGGGCAGGCGCGTGCGCTCGCCCCCCATATCCTCGGCCAGGATGCCGCGGCGCGCGAGGCGATCTTCAACAAGCTCAAGCGCATGCACCGGCATTTCTCCGCCGTCGGGCACTCCCCAATCGACATCGCTCTGTGGGACCTCGCCGGAAAATCCGCCCGCCTGCCCGTCTGGCGCCTGCTCGGCGGCTATCGCGAGCGCCTGCCTGCCTATGCCAGCACCCTCAACGGCGGCCGCCACGGCCTGCTCGACAGCAAGGAGGCCTATGCCGACTTCGCCGAGGAGTGTCTCGCTTTAGGCTATCGCGGCTACAAGCTGCACGGCTGGGGCGAGGGCGACGCCCGCGAGGAGGCGGAAAACCTGCTGTTCTGCGCCGGGCGTGTGGGCAGCCGGATGACGCTGATGTACGACGCCGCCAGCGAGCTCAAAACCTTCGCCGATGCCATCTATGTCGGCCGCGCCTGCGACGAGGCGCGCTACTATTGGTACGAAGACCCGTGCCTGGACGCCGGCTGGTCACCGCACGCGGCCCGCCAGCTCAAGGAGCACGTCAAGACCCCGCTGCTGCTCACCGAGCATGTGCGCGGGCTGGAGGCCAAGGCCCCCTGGATTACCGCCGGGGCCACCGACTTCCTGCGCGCCGACCCCGACTACGACATGGGCATCACCGGCACCATGAAGACCGCGCATCTCGCGGAAGCCTTCGGCCTGGACTGCGAAATCCACGCCGCCGGCCCGGCTCAGCGGCACTGCATGGCCGCCATCCGCAACAGCAACTGGTATGAGCTCTCCCTCGTCGCCCCCGGTGTCGCCAACCCCGTCCCGCCGGTGTTCGGCTCCGGCTACAGCGATGCGCTGGAGGCCGTCGGCGCCGACGGCTGCTTCCCCGTCCCCACCGGCGACGGCCTCGGCGTCGAACTCGACTGGGACTACATCACCCGCAACCGCACCGCCCTGCACAGCTTCCGTCAGGAAAGCTGAGCCGGGGCCGGCGCGATGTGGGACTACCTGATCATCGGCGCCGGCTCGGCTGGCTCCGTCCTGGCCGGCCGGCTTTCCGAGCATTCCAACAACAAGGTGCTCCTATTGGAGGCCGGGCCAGACCTCCCCCCGGGCCAGGAACCGCCTGAAATCAAAGACCTCTACCCCTACCGCGCCTCCTTCAACCCCGCCTACCAGTGGCGCGACCTGAAGGTGCATTTCGCGCCGCTGCCGCACAATGACGCCGCGCGCCCGCCCACAGCCACCTACGGCCAAGCCCGCGTCGTCGGCGGCGGTTCCAGCATCAACGGCGAGCTCGCCAACCGCGGCACCCCCGCCGACTACGACGAATGGGCAGCCCTCGGCGCTGAGGGCTGGTCCTGGGCCGAAGTGCTCCCCTATTTCCGCAAACTCGAACGCGACCTGGACTTCACGGGCCCCCTGCATGGCGACGCCGGCCCCATTCCGATCAGCCATGTGCCGCAATCCGCCTGGCCCGGCTTCACCCGCGCCGCCGCCGCGGCCTTCACCGCCGCCGGCTGGCGCGACATCGCCGACCAGAACGCCTGCTTCGATGACGGCTGGTTCGCCCTGCCGCTCTCCGCCGACCACACCCAGCGCCGCTCGGCCGCCATGGGCTACCTCTCCGCCGAAGTCCGCGCCAGGCCCAACCTGACCGTCCAGGCGCTGAGCCCGGTCACCCGCATCGTCATCGAGGAGGGGCGCGCGGTCGGCGCGGAGGTTGCCGGCCAGATCATCCGCGCCCGCGAAACCATCATCGCCGCCGGCGCCCTGCAATCCCCGGCGATGTTGCTGCGCGCCGGCATCGGCCCTGCCCTTCAGCTCCGCGCGCTGGGCATCGACGTGGTCGCCGACCGCCAGGGCGTCGGCGCCAACCTGCAGGAACACCCGGCCCTGGCGATGTCCGCCTGGCTCACCCCCACCGCCCGCATGGGGGAGCATCCCCGGCGCCACGTGCAGATGGCCCTGCGCCACACCTCGCCCGAACCCGGCAGCCCGACCGGCGACATGTTCACCGTCGTCGTAGCCAAATCCGCCTGGCACCCGATCGGCCGCCGGCTCGGCTCGCTGTTCACCTGGATCAACAAGCCATTCTCCAGCGGGCATGTGCGCCTGCGCACGCCGCACGCGCGCGACTACCCCCAAATTGCCTTCGAGCTCCTCTCCGACCCGCGCGACCTCGCCCGGATGAAATCCGCCTTCCGCCAGATGGCGACCCTGTTTGCTGACCCAAACTTAGCCGCCGTCGCCCGCGACCCCTTCGCCGCCACCCACGGCGCCATGGCCGGGATGGTGGGCCGCATCAGCCTGCGCAACTGGCTGCTGACCATCGGCCCCGCCCTCCTGATGGACGGGCCCGCAACGCTGCGGCGCCTCGTCATCGCCCGCCTGCTGGCCATGGACTCCAACATCTCCGCCATCCTGGCCGATGACGCAACCCTCGAAGCCATCGTCCGCCGCTACACCATCGGCGGTTGGCACGCCTCGGGCACCTGCCGCATGGGTGCTACCGACGACCCGATGGCCGTCGTCGATCCCCACACAGCCCGCGTCCACGGGCTCGCCGGCCTGAGCGTCGTTGATGCCTCCATCATGCCCTGCGTGCCGCGCGCCAACACCAACATCCCCACCATCATGCTGGCCGAAAAAATGGCAGACGCAATCCTGCGCCGCTCTCCAACCCGGTAGAACCCCAGGTTCGGATCGGGACAGCCGGCTGGTGACGCATTTGATCTGCATCAACGCAAGGCTGACCCGCGAAGCCTAGCCTCCAGTTTGTCCGCGGCACGTCGTCGCTTCGCCCAATTACATCGGGGTCCTACCGTCCTGGCAATCTGGCGCCTGCGCGGGACAATTGCTTCTCAGGCTGGTTCTGGAAAATCCCACAATGCGCCTTCGCATAGCGGCTGCACTCCTTGTCATGGCAATGGGGATCGGTGGGGCCTGGTGGTATGTCACGCAGCGGCCCCTGGCCGTGCCGGTGGCTGGCATCTCCCAGGACGTGGCGGTGACGGTCTTCGGCCTGGGCTCGATCGAAGCGCGCGTGCTGTCGCGGGTGGGGTTCGAGGTTCCCGGCACGCTGATCGAGGTTCTGGCCGATCACGGCGACCGGGTGGCGGCCGGCAGCCTGCTCGCCCAGCTGAACCCGGCGAGCCAGCAGGCCCGGGTGGCGCGGGCAGAGGCAGCGATCCTCTCCGCCCAAGCCGCGGTGGCCAAGGCCGAGGCGCAGCGCGAGCGGGCGGAAGCGCAGCTCGCACAGCGCCGCGCCACCGCGCAGCGCCGCCGCGAGCTCGCCAGCCGCGGCGCCGGCAGCGCGGAGGCCGCCGAACTGGCGGAAACCGAGGTTGTTTCGGCACAGGCGGATGTCGGCGTGAACCGCGCAGACGCCATGGTCGCACGCGCGGCGCTGGCCGAGGCGCAGGCCAATCTGCTGGCCGAGCGCACCACGCTGGCCAAGCACAGCCTGATCGCGCCGTTCGAGGCGACGGTGATCGCACGCACGCGCGAGCCGGGCACGGCGCTGAACCCGGGCGAGCCGGTGTTCACCCTGGTCGCACCTGACAGCCTGTGGGCGCTCGCCTATGTGGACGAAGGGCGGGCGGGAGACATCGCCCTCGGCCAGGCCGCCCGCGTGACCCTGCGCAGCCGGCCCGGTAGCCCGATGGAAGCCGAGGTGGTGCGCATCGGCCTGGAGGCGGACCGGGTGACGGAGGAGCGGCGCGTCTATGTCCGCTGCCGCGCCTGCCCGGCAGCCCCGGTGATCGGCGAGCAGGCGGAGGTGGTGATCACCACCGGCCGCTTGGCGCGCGCGCTGCTGGTGCCGGAAGCGGCGGTGCAGGGCTTCGACGGGGTGTCGGGCACCGTCTGGACGGTGGAGGGCGACCGGCTGGCGCAGCGGCGGCTGCGCTTCGCGGCGCGGCTGATCGATGCGCGGCTGGCCCTGACCGAGCCCTTGCCGGAGGGGGTGGCGGTGGCCGTCACGGTCGGCGGCGGCTTCGCCATCGGCCGGCCGGCGCGGGCCGTGGCACCGTGAATCTCGCACTCGCCGATATCCGCCACAAGCTCGGCCGCTTCCTGATGACCTGCGTCGGGCTGGGCCTGCTGATGGGGGTCGCGCTGTCGATGGTGGGCATCTACCAAGGGGTCGTGGCGGAGGCGCTGGCGCTGTCGCGGGCGCTGGAGGCCGATCTATGGGTGGTGGAATCCGGCACGCGCGGGCCGTTTGCCGAGGCGTCGCGGCTGGCCGGAGATTCGCGGGAGATGGTGCAGCGCCTGTCTGGCGTGGCCGCGGCCGGCAGCATCACGCTGCGCAGCGTCGAGGCCGAAGTGCCGTGGGGTCGGGTGCGGATGCAACTGATCGGCCAGGAGCCGGGCCGCCCGGGCGGGCCAGCGCGCGTGGTGCAGGGGCGCGGCCTGGGCGGCGCGCGGCGCGAGATGGTGGTCGACCGCCGGTCCGGGCTGGCACCGGGTGCCACGGTTCTGCTCGGTGGGGACCGCTATCTGGTGGTGGGCACCACAACGGGGCTGGTCTCCTCCGGCGGCGATCCGCTTGGTTTCATTCATCTGCGCGATAGCCAGGAGTTGCAGTTCAAGCTTGCCCCGCCGGCCGCCCGCCGCGCTGCCGCCGCCGGCGCCCAGCCGGCCGGGACGGACAGCATCAACGCCGTGGTCGCACGGCTGCATCCGGGTGCGGATGCCCAGAGCGTGGCCGAGACGGTGCGGCGGTGGAAGCATCTGACGGCGCTGACCGACACGGAGCAGTCCAACCTGCTGACGCAATCGCTGGTGCAACGCGCGCGCATGCAGCTCGGGCTGTTCACCGTGGTGCTGCTGCTGGTCTCGGCGGTGATCATCGCGCTGATCATCTACACGATGACGATGGATAAGCTGCGCGAGATCGCCACGCTGAAGCTGATCGGCGCACCGGACCGCACCATCGTCGCCCTGGTGCTGCAACAGGCGCTGCTGCTGGGCGGGGCGGGCTACGTCGCCGCGATCGGCTGGGTGTTTGCGGTGCGCGACGTGTTTCCGCGCACGGTAGCCCTCGGGCCGGCAGAAGTGGCGGTGATGGCGGGGGTGATCGGGGTGATCTGCGTGCTGGCAAGCCTGCTGTCGATCCGGGCCGCGCTGCGCATCGAGCCGCAGCAGGCACTGGGCGGCTGAACGATGGCAAAGCTGCTGATCCAGGCCGAAGGGCTCGGCAAGACCTTCGGTGCAGGCGAAGCCGCCGTCAGGGCGCTGTGCGACGTCAATCTGGCGGTGGCGGCGGGCGAGGTGGTGGGCCTGCGCGGCCCATCCGGCAGCGGCAAATCGACGCTGCTCAACCTCGTCGCCTGCATCCAGGAACCCTCCGCCGGACGGCTGCTGCTGGACGGCGCGACGGTGTGGGACGGCGGCTACCGTATCCCCGACCTGCCGCGGCTACGTCGCGAGCGCATCGGCTTCATCTTCCAGTTCCACAACCTGCTGCCGTTCCTTGATGCGATCGACAACGTGGCGCTGGCGATGACGCTCGCCGGCGCGGCGCTGGCGGAGGCGCGGGCACGGGCGCGCGCGTTGCTGGATGAGTTGCAGGTGGGAAGGCGCGCGCTCGACATGCCCTCGCGCCTGTCCGGCGGGGAGGCACAGCGGGTGGCGATCGCGCGGGCGCTGGCCAACCGGCCGCAGATCATCCTGGCCGACGAGCCGACCGCGGCCCTGGACTCCGAGCGCGCCCGCGTGGTGATGGACCTGCTGCGCGAAGTCGCCCGGACGCAGCAGGCGGCGGTGCTGGTGGTGACGCATGACGAGAAGATCTTCGACCGCTTCGACCGGCTGATCTCGCTGCGCGACGGGCAGATCGAATAGCCGACGGTCTGCCAGTCCCGCACAGCGACAATACGGCCCGATGCCAACCCAGGCACGCTTCTCCTAGCCACACCCCCGTTCACCGGGCAACAGATGCTCTGCGATGTCGCGGGTGACGTGAATCCGGCTAGCCCAAGGGAATGCTTCTTCGTGCCCCTTTGCTGACGCTGACGCGAAGATCAGTGAGGTTGCCCCGTTTTGGTGGACGGTTTGTTGGCTTGCGGCTAGGCGCCGTCGAGCGCTTTCTGCATTTCGGCCTCATAGGTCATCGGTGAGCGATATCCGAGTCCGGAATGCAGCCTGACCGGGTTGTACCAGCCTTCGATAAAGCTGAAGCACGCCATCCGGGCCTCGGCCTGGGAGGTAAAGCGGCGTCGGCTGGTCGATGAAGGCGGAGATGACGACCCAGCTCGTCACCGACGCGCTCGTTATGGCGATCTGGCGCCGCGGAAAACCGGATGACTTGCTGCATCATTCCGACCAAGGCAGCCAATGTACCAGTGAGCAATTCCAGCGGCTGATGGCCGACAACGGCGTCACTTGCTCGATGAGCCGCTCCGGAAATGTTTGGGACAATGGAGCTATGGAGAGCTTCTTCTCGTCGCTGAAAACCGAGCGAACCGCCCGGAAAACCTACCGCTCGCGCGACGAGGCACTCGCTGACGTGTTCGACTCTATCGAGTGCTACTACAACCCGATCCGTCAGCACTCGACCCTGGGCTGTCTCAGCCCGCTCGACTTCGAGAAACAGGTGCAGTTAGCTTGACTAGGTGCCCACCGAACCAGCAGCAGGCCAGTTGCGAAACTGCATGTGGTCGGTCTAGGCCTTGCCCGAAGCATTTGCCCGCGCCAACAGGTAGAGCCTCATGGACCCGATAGCAGCCAACCGCCTGAACTGGGACGACCGCGCGGAGATCCACCTACGCGACAGCACGGGCTTCTACGGCATCGATGCCGTGCGTGCGGGCGACAAGCAGCTCGATCCCATCGTCGATGGCGAACTCGGCGATATCGCTGGGCTGCGCGTGGCGCATCTGCAGTGCCATTTTGGGCTCGACACCATGCGCCTAGCCCGGCGCGGTGCCATCGCCACCGGGCTCGACTTCTCGCCCCGGGCCATCGCCGGCGCGCGGGTGTTGGGCGCGGAGCTTGATCTGCCTGTGCGCTTCGTCGAGGGCGATGTGCATGATGCAGCCACACTGCTCGATGGCCCCTTCGACTTGGTCTATGTGACCTGGGGGACGCTTTGCTGGCTGCCGGACATGACTCGCTGGGCACGGGTGGTCGCCGCGCTTCTGGCACCTGGCGGCGCGATGTACCTGGCGGATTCACACCCGGCGATGAACGCTTTGGAGCAGCAGGATGAACGGCTGGTGCTGGCGCGCCCCTGGCAAGTGCCCATCGAGGCACCGTTCAACTACAATGACGCCACCACTTATACCGGCGCGCCGGACATGCTGGCGCACACCCAGACCTACGAATGGGCGCATTCGTTCAGCGCTATTCTAGGTGCACTCCTGGCGGCCGGCTTCCGTCTTGATTTCCTGCATGAGCATGAGACGCTGCCTTGGCCCGCCTTTCCGATGATGGAGCCTGCCGGCGCGGGGATGTTCCGCCTGCCGGCATCGATGCCGGCCTTGCCGCTCGCTTTTTCGTTGCGCGCGACCCTGAGCTGATCAGCAGCAGGCAGGTGTTGCGGGTCAAGCTTGTCAATCTGCGCCTCGTTATGCCGCCGCATGTGTTTCGGCGCGTCATCGGGATCCCTCGATCGGTTTCCAAAGATGACCCCACAAAATCAGGCGCTTCGTTCATCTCATCAATGCGATATGAGCTGTCGTGAGCGGTCACAATCTAAAGTCGGCAGCCATCCCGAACGATCCGGGAAAACGCTGATTGTTTCAATTGGATAGCCCTAAATTGGACGAGATGCCACTTGGATGCCGCCTCACAGTCATGCACCGGCTTGCGGCGCCGATGCCCTGCCCAGCGTGGCCCATCGTCTTTCCTGCTCGCCGCTGGGATCAGCGTCGCATCCACCAGGGTGCCGGCCCCAAGACGATGGTCATCTCATCGCGCCAAATGAAGGTTGGGCGCGGCAGATTGTGGGGGAAGTTCTGCGGTATGCTTGGTCGAAACTCTTAACTTCCTGCCGGCCCTCTATGTCCCTGGTTCCGCATCGCCCCGCCGGCGCGCTCGGGGTGAGCCACATGCTCAGGTTGACGCCTGGTGGTAGCCGCGCGCTGCTATACGGTGGCGGGTTCGACCGGCGGCGCGCCGGCGGCGGCGACGCGCCGGCGACCGCCTCGGCGGCCGTAGCGGCCGAAGGCGACGGCCAGCGCCAAAAGCAGCCCGGCGACCACCGCCATCATCCCCGCAGCATTCAGGCCATGGCCAAGGCCGAGGACGGCCGGCAACGCCGCCGCGGCACCGTATCCGCCCGAGCCCATGGCCACGGCGACCCCGGCAGAGATAGCAAACTGTGCCCCGTAGTCGTTCGTCAGCAGCCGCGCGATCGCAGCGGGGGCAACCAAAGCCGCGATCACCAGCACCGAGCCCACCGCCCAGAAGGAAGCGACACAGGCCACCGCAACCAGCACCAGCACAATGGCCGAAAGGATCTGCGGCGAGAAACCGATGGTGTGGGCGAAATCGGGGTCAAAGGCGGCGAGGCGCAACTCCTTCCAGAATCCAGCCAGGAGCACGCTCAGCAGTGCGAGCGCCCCGGCCAACGTCCAAACCTCAGCGGGGAACTCAGCCAGTGCGGCGGCATCGAGCAAAGAACCGAGGCCGGTCGCCGTTGGCCAGATCAGCGCTTCCAGTTGGCCGTACAGCACGCAGTCCACGTCGAGATCGACGGCATGCGCTCCGCTCACCTCGATCAACACCAGGCCCAGCGCAAACATGCCGGAGAACACCACGCCCATGGCCGCCCCGGGCTCCAGTCGGGTCAGCCGCCGCACCAGACCGATCAGCAACGCCGCGACCACGGCGGCGACCAGCGCGCCGAGCACCAGCGGCGCCGCCGCCCGCGTGCCCGTCACCCAGAAACCCATCACGATGCCCGGAAGCACCGAATGGCTGATGGCGTCGCCGAGCAGACTCTGGCGCGTCAACAGCAGCAGGTTGCCGATCAGCCCGCAGACCAGGCACGCCAGCGTCGCCGCCAGCAGAGGGGCGAGATCGAGTTGCAGAAACTCGGTCATGTCGGGGCTCCGGGATGCGGGGATTCACCTGGCGTGGGCAGCGCGGTACCCGCTGGCAGCCTGGCCGGGTCGTTGCGACGCAGCCAGGCCTCGGCATCGCGAACCACTTCGCCGGGCAAAGCGTGCTCGACCTGATCGGCGGCGCGATGCGCCGCTTGGGGCGGCAACCCACCTGCCGACTGCATATAGTGTTCCCAAAGACGATGCCGGCGAGTCACGTCCTGGGCAAGCGCAGTTCCGCTTGGCGAGAGCGCCAGCAACGGCCCCGCAGCAACCCAACCGGCGCGACGGAACCAGGTGGGCAGCACGAGCCGCTGCAACTGGGACCACCCGGCCTCCTCGGCCAGCATCCGCCAGTCGCGCGGTGCGGCGCCACGCTCCGCTGCCTCCACCATGGCCCTTAGCGCGTGGTCGCGCGCGATGACAACGGACAGGCGCGCCTGCCGCACGGCGAAGGCGATGGCGCCGCGCCGCGGCGCCATCAGCAACGCGACGACGAACAGCGTGCAGGCGGTGAGCGCGATGGTGGCGCCTGTCGGCAGTTGCGGCGAAGCTGCGGAAATCGCCGTGCCGACCCAGGCCGAAACTGCACCGGCCGCGGCGGCCATCGGCAGCATGATCTCCAGCCGGTCAGTGAGCAGCCGCGCGGTGACGGCGGGTATCACCATGAGTCCGACCACCAGGATCAGTCCGACGGCGCGGAGCCCGGCAACCGCCACCGCAAGCATCAGCGCCATCAGCAAGCCATCCAGCAGCCGGACCGGCAGGCCGGTCGCAGCGGCGAACTCGGCGTCGAAGCACAGCGCGGTCAGCGGTTTCAGAAGCAGGGCCAGCGCCAGCAGCGCGAACAAGGCGAGGCCGGCGATCAGCATCGCATCGGCTGCGCTCATCCCCGCCGCCTGCCCGACGATGAAGCTTTTGAGCCCGGCTTGCCCGCCAACCGGCAGCGACTGCACCACCGAAAACAGCACAACGCCGATGCCAAAGCCGATCGAGAGCACCAACGCCATCGCTGCGTCGTCCCGGATCCGTCCGCCCCGGCCGAGCAGCGCCACCACGCCCACGCCGAGTGCCGCGGTCGCACCGGCGCCGGCCAGCAGCAGGCCGAGATCGCGCGCATTCCAGCCGACCGCAGAGGCCAGAATGAAGGCGCCAGCCACGCCGGGCAGCGTGGCGTGTGCAGCGGCGTCGCTGATCAGCGCGCGACCGCGCAACAGCACGAAGCAGCCGATCGCGCCGGCAGCCAGCCCGAAGGCGGCACAGCCCAGCGCCACCACGGTTGCATTGTAGCCCGAGGCGAAAAGCAGCGCTGCGAGGAAATCCGCGCCGATCACGCGACGCGTCCGCCATCTCGGTTCGCCGCCGCCACCGCCTGTTCCAGCAGGGACAGCCGCCCGCCGTACGCCCGGCCGAGATTCTCGGGGGTAAAGGTGGTGTCCATCGGCCCGGCGGCGATGGCGCGGACGTTCAGCAGCAGCACATGCTGGAAATACTGTGGCGCGGTTGCGAGATCATGGTGGACGGCGACGACCGTGCGCCCCTCGCGCACCAGGCGCTGCAGCACATCCACGATGGCGCGCTCGGTTGCGGCGTCCACGCCGGCAAAGGGCTCATCCATGAGGTACAGGTCGGCCCCCAGCGCCAGAGCCCGCGCCAGAAACACGCGCTGCTGCTGCCCGCCGGACAGCTGGCCGATCTGCCGCGCGGCGAAATCCGCCATGCCGACCTCATCCAGCGCCCCACGGGCGCGCTCGCGCTCGGCACGCGGCAGCGGGCGGAGCCAGCCGGCAACTGGATAGCGACCCATCGAGACGACCTGCAGCGCGGTGACCGGGAAGTCCCAGTCCACGCTGGCGCGCTGCGGCAGATAGCCGACGCGCCGGCGCGCTGCGGCGAAGCTCTGGCCGAAGATCCGGACATCGCCTGAGAGCCGCGGCACCAGGCCCAACGCGGCCTTGATGAGGGTGGACTTGCCCGCGCCGTTCGGCCCGACGATGGCGACGAGCGCACCCGGCGGGCAGGCCCAGCTGACATCCCACAATACAGGCTGATCGTGATAGGCAACCGACAGATGGCGCACCGCGAGCGGCGCGACCTGCAACGGCCCCACATCGGCGGCGGTCATGCGCGGCTGCCGAGGCGGTTCTGCATGCCCTTCTCAGGCGCCTGGCCACCCAGCGCGCGAACCACCGTCGTCACGTTGTGGTCGATCATACCGACATAGGTTCCCTCGTAGGTGCCTGGGTGGCCCATGGCGTCGGAGAACAGCTCTCCGCCAATCACGACGCGGTGTGAGCCGGCCCGCGCGCCCTCGATCAACGCCTGTACGTTTCGGTCCGATACCGAGCTCTCCACGAACACGGCCGGGACGCGCCGTGTGACCAGTACGGAAACGAGTTCCTGAATACGGCGGACGCCTGCCTCGGATTCCGTGGACAAACCCTGAATCCCCAACACCTCGATGCCATAGCGCCGCGAGAAGTAGTTGAAGGCGTCATGCGCCGTCACCAAGACCCGTTGACGCTCCGGGATCGATGCGATGGTGCGTTCCGCGTAGGCGTCCAGCTCGGCGATCTTTCCCTGCAGGGTTGCGAGGTTGCGCCGAAAGATGGTGGCGTTAGGGCGGTCCTGGTTGGCCAGTCGGTCGGCGATCAGCGCGGCGGCGCGCGACCAGGCACGCGGGTCCATCCAGACATGCGGGTCGTAGAGACCCTCGGCGCCTTCCGGCTCGATCAGTTGGTCCTCAGGCAGCAGTTCGGTCACGGCATAGACAGGCCTGCCGCTGCGCGCGACGCGGATGATCGCGTCGCTCATTTTCCCTTCGAGCACGAGCCCGTTATAGAAAATGATGTCAGCACGAAGCATGCGCGCCACATCCTCGCGCGTCGCTTTGTAAAGATGCGGATCAACGCCGGCGCCCATCAGCGTATCCACGCGAATACGGTCGCCACCGATCTGCTTCACGACATCGCCGATCATGGCGATGGTTGCAAGCACGTTGAGCGGTCCAGTCTTCGTCGCCTGCTGGGCCACCGTGGGGCGAGCGAGCAGCGCGCCGAGAGCCGCGCCGACGCCGAGCGTCGCCGCACGAACGGCAAAGCCCCGGCGGCCGATCTGCCGTTCGTCATCCGTGTGTCCGCTCAACGTCATGCTCCTGCCAGAATAAATTTTGTACAGCTTCTGTTGCGTGTGGCTCCAGTGTTTATATCCGGCGCAAACATAAAGCTCAAGATTGAGAATATAGCCATGGCTACAAATTGCCATCGTGGCCCCATCGTGGTACGGGATTTCGATGAATATGGACCTTTTGACCCTCCCGAGCGGAACGGAAAGCGCGGCAGAGGCGGAGCGCCATGCCTCCGCACGCTCGGCCCGCGCCGGCGCCGTTGCTGAGGACTATGTGGAAATCATCGCTGATTTGCTGGCGCGCGAGCGTGAGGCGCGGCCGACAGACATAGCCCGCCGGCTTGGCGTCAGTCACGCCACAGCGGCAA
Source organism: Asaia bogorensis (assembly GCA_945874805.1). Classification (GTDB taxonomy): domain Bacteria; phylum Pseudomonadota; class Alphaproteobacteria; order Acetobacterales; family Acetobacteraceae; genus CAIRTN01. The sequence goes on from CAMCJI010000008.1 coordinate 37,293, forward strand.
AGACAATCGCGCGCCTCAAGCGTGATGGCCTGGTGCGGGCAAAGCCTTATCGCGGCGTTTTCCTAACGGAAGCCGGGGAAATCCTCGCGCGGCGTGTCCGCGAGCGGCACGAGGTGGTGTTGGCCTTCCTGATCTCTGTCGGGGTGCCACCGGAAGCTGCCAAAGGCGATGCCGAAGGCATCGAGCATTATGTCAGCGATGAGACGCTCGCGGCCTTCACACGGCATCTGGCGGCGGTTCGCGGCTGACGCGGACCGACCGCCTGCGGGATCGAACCGCCGTACTGAGTGCATAGATGATGGGCTCAGGTCAGAAGCGAATGTCCGATGACGGCCGCTACGGGTCGGTCAACGAGTTGGCGACGGCCGAGAAACTCGACCGCGACTATCTCGGCCGCATCCTCATGCTGACCCTAATAGCGCCCGACATCGTCGAGGCCAGCTTGGACGGGCGCCAGCCGGCGGAACCTGGCGTGCACGAGTTGCGGGAGGGGATTTCGGTGGATTGGGCGGAGCAGCGAACTGTTTGGGCATTGCCCGCGGTGGGAAAGGATACTCTACTCCGGCGCTCAAAAAGGGGTGGAGCTTCTTATGGGTTTGACGCTTTACGGTTCACCGATGTCGCGGGCGATCCGCAATCTGTGGATGCTGAAGGAAATCGACGCGCCGTACACGCATGTGGACCTGGCGTTCGGGCCGGAGGGGACGAAATCGGCGGCGTTCCTGGCATTGAACCCGCGCGGAGGCGTGCCGGTGCTGGACGATGACGGCGTGGTGATCACCGAGTCGCTGGCGATCAACCTGTATCTGGCGAAGAAGTTCGGCGGGGCGATGGCACCGCGGGATGTGGGCGAGGACGGGCAGATGACGTCCTGGAGCATGTGGGCGGCGATTGCCGATGTGCAGATCTACGCCCTGCTGCGGACGGGGCTGGACCTGGCGGGCGACGAACGGACGGCCGCCGCGACCCCGCTGATCGCAGCGCTGCGGCCGAAACTGGCGGCGCTGGAGGGGGTGATCGCGCAGCACGGATTTCTGGTGGGCGGGCGGTTCACGGTGGCCGACCTCAACGTGGCGGGATGCCTGACCTATCTGCGGCTGAACCAGGACCTGCTGGACGACGTGCCGCATGTGCGCGCCTGGTATACGGCGGCGCTCGCGCGGCCGGCGGCGTTGGCGGCTTGGGCGTTGCGGGAAGGGCGTTAAGGAAGCAAGCGACCCGACTTTTCCCAGATGGCCTGCCCACTCGGCCACCGGGGGGGCAGGCTAACCGGCTGCGGCTGGACGGGCTGGCGAGCCTGGTGCGGGAGAGATTTCCGGTGGAATGGGGCGAGCAGCGGACGAGCCTCCTGGCTTCACTTGCACCAGCTCAACTGAACCATCTGCCGAACACATAGCGACCAGGGGTGGTGGCTCGGTTTCTGCAGCAGAAGCAGGTGCCTATTTCGTCCGGCTCACAACCGAATGCCCCTTCAAAGCGTCGCCAGCAACCCCCCATCCACCGGCAAAACGACCCCGGTGACCTGCCGGGCAGCAGGCGAGACCAGATACAAAACTGCCGCCGCCACCGCCTCTGCGTCGATCCAGCCGCCCTGCGGCACCTGCTTGGCCAGGAACCCCTCAAAGGCTTCGTCGCCATGCAGGGCCTTGGTGAACCCCGTCTTCACCCAGCCGGGGGCAACGGCGTTCACGGTCACCCCTTGGGGTCCGTATTCGACCGCGACAGCCCGGCACATCGCCGTCAGCGCTCCTTTCGCGGTGGAATAGGCCGCTACCGGGGTGCCAGGCTTCACACCGAACGCGGTGACCGAGCTCATCAGCACCACGCGCCCGTCCCCGCTCGCCCGCAGATAAGGCAGACAGGCCTTCATCGCCTCGAAACTGCCGTTCACATGGGTCTCAATGATCGAACGCCAGCCCTCGGAGGTGAACGTCTCGAAGGGCCGGCGATCCTGATTGCCGGCATTGCTGACTAGGATGTCGAGCCGCCCGTGCCGCGCGATAACCGCCGCGACCGCTGCGGCAACCTGCGCTGCATCGGTCACATCCATGGCCACTGCGCTGGCGCCGAACCCTTCGGCCACCAGTCCCGCTGCTGCAGCCTCAGCCTCAGCCCCGTCGCGATCGGCCAGTACCGCCACGCCGCCGGCGCCGCAAATCGCTCGCGCCGTCGCTAGCCCGATTCCCCGCGCCCCGCCGGTGATCAGCGCCACCCGCCCGCCCAACCCGAAGATCGTACCCAGAAAATCCCGCGCCATCGTCATTCCTCCTCGGCCTGTAGCGGATCGACCCTGAACGCCATTGCCCGGCGCAGAAAAGGCGGCTTCCGCGTAAGCGTAGTGTGGTCGTCGTTCGGTACCGGAATGTAGTGGAAATCCCTGAGCGCCGCGACCCGCATCACGGTCCGCGTGCTGCGGGAGGGGTTTCCGGTGGAGTGGGGGAAGCAGAGGTTGCTGCTCACTAGCGCGCGCCAAGACTCCGCTGCAGCCGCGTGATGGCGCCAGGCAGACCGCGCACCTTCAGCACGCGGCCGGCCTCATCGTATTCTTCGGACAAGACCCGCACAGTTTCATACACCTCGCCGATCAGCCCTTGTTTTGCATAGGGCAACACCAGCACGTCCTCCACCATCGCCGCCTCGAAAAACGCGATGATGGTCTCCCGCAGCGCGCTCACATCCTCGGGCGCATGGGCCGAGAGCAGGATCGCGTCCGGATGTTTCTCCATCAGGGCCGCGCGCCCGGCAGCATCCACCCGATCCAGTTTGTTCAGCACCAGGCGGGACGGCACCGCATCCGCCCCGATCTCCCGAAGCACACCGCGGCTGACCTCCAGCTGCGCCTCATAGGTCGGGTCCGATGCGTCGACCACGTACAGCAGCAGCGATGCCTCCAGCGCTTCCGCCAGGGTGGAACGGAACGATGCGACCAGATCGTGCGGCAATTGCTTGATGAAGCCGACCGTATCGGAGACCAGCACCCGCGGCCGGGTCTCGGGCTGCAAGCTGCGCACTGTGGTGTCGAGCGTCGCGAACAGCTTGTCCTCCACCAGCACCTGGCTGCCGGTCAGCGCCCGCATCAACGAAGATTTGCCCGCATTGGTGTAGCCGACCAGCGCCACCCGCAGCTGGTCTCGCCGGGCGGAGCGGCGCTGGTCGCTGTCGCGCTGCACCGCTTCCAGTTGGTCCTTCAGCTCGGAAAGCCGGTCGCGGATCTTGCGGCGATCGAGGTCCAGGGTGCTTTCGCCAGCGCCCGGGCCTTGCTGCCGCCCACCGCCGGCAGAGGACTCCCGCATGCGAGGTGCCACGTATTTCAACCGCGCCATCTCCACCTGCAGCTTCGCCTCTCGGGTGTTGGCGTGGCGGTGGAAGATCTCGACGATGACGCCGGTGCGGTCCAGCACCTGGGCGCCGGTGGCACGCTCGAGGTTGCGGATCTGGCTCGGCGATAGCTCATGATCGACGATGACGAATTCAGGCTTGCGGGTGGCGCCGGCACCAGGCTCGTCAGACAGAAGCTCGGCCGGGTCGCTCATCGCGGCCACGTTCTCAAAACGCTGCCGCGCCTTGGTCATCTTCGTTGGCGCCATCGAGCCGACCACCCCGGTGCCGCCGGTCAGCGCCGCAAGTTCCGCCAGCTTGCCGCTGCCGAGCAATGCCGCAGCCCCGGTGCCGTCGCGCCTTTGCGACACGGTGCCGACAACCTCATAGCCCAGCGTCTTCACCAGGCGCCCCAACTCCTCAAGGCTGGCCTGGTGCGCGACGTCGTCGACGTCTTGTGTTTGGATGCCCACGAGGACGGCAAGCGGAATCGGCGGTTTGGTCTCCATGGGCGGTCAGGTAGCACGGATCGGCCCGAAACGTGGAAATTCTACTGCCGGGTCTGACCCGGCGCTTCATGATGAGGCACGTCCTTGACCACGCGGACAAAGGACTCGATCAGTCGCGCCATTTCCTCGGCGCTCGCTGGCATTCGTTCGGCTGCTAGCGTCAGGCTGTCCAGAAGCCGTCCGTCCTCAGAACCCATCCCGGAAGTTTGAATCTACGTTGAGCACCTTGCCTGCCTGCGCATCATGATTCGGATCATGGCAAGGCGGACGAAGGCTGCGGCGCAGCGGACAAGGCGTTCGAAGTCTCGGGCCAGCCTGCGGTGGTGACTGATCC
>CAMCJI010000009.1 GCA_945874805.1 Asaia bogorensis
CTGGCCGACTGCACGCCGGCCGGCAAGATCGAGGTGGTCAAGACCGAGGCGGCGCGCGGGCCGACCGCGATGGTGGGCGACGGGGTGAACGACGCGCCGGCGCTGGCGGCCGCCGATGTCGGCATCGCCATGGGCGCGCACGGCACCGCTGCGGCGGCCGAGGCGGGGGATGTGGTGCTGCTGGTCGATCGCATCGACCGGGTGCCGGAGGCCATCGCCATCGCCCGCCGGGCGCGGCGGATTGCGTTGCAGGCGATCGCGCTGGGGATGGGGCTGTCTGGCATCGCGATGCTCGCCGCCGCCGCCGGGCTGCTGACGCCGCTGGCCGGGGCGGTGCTGCAGGAGGGTATCGACGTCGCCGCCATCCTCTACGCCCTGACCGCCCTGCGCCCGGGTCGGCAGGAAGGGGCGATGCGCGCTTTGCCTCCGGAAGCCGGGCTGCTGGAGCGGGAGGGCGAGCATGCCGGCCTACGCCGGCTCGCCGAGCAACTGCGCAGCACCGGCGAGGCGATCGGGGCGACGCCGGAGATGCTGCCGGATCTGGTCGCGTTGCAAAGCCGCTTGCAGACCGAGCTGCTGGAGCACCAGCGCAGCGAGGAACGCGACCTCTACCCCGCCGCCGCCCGCCGGCTGGGTGGGCATGACCCGATGGGGCCGCTGATCCGCATGCATACCGAGATCGAGGCGCTCGCGGCCCAGATCGCCGCCCTCACCGGGCTGGCGCAGACGGCGGAAGGATGGCAGGCTGCCGCACCCGCCCTGCGTCGCAGCCTGTTCGCGCTGGAGGCGCTGCTGACCCTGCATCTGACGGTGGAGGAGGAGGCGCTGGCGGGGCTGCTGCCGGGCAAATGACCGGTGATTAGGTTCGCAGCACGATTCTTGCTTGCGCCCGCCGCCGCTGCCACGCCATACAGGGTTGCCGGTAGCTTCCCCCGGTCTTCGACCCTGAGCAGAGCATCCGGACATGGCGATCGGCCCGCGTCTCGATCTGCGCCAGTCCCAATCGCTGGTGATGACGCCGCAGTTGCGGCAGGCCATCAAGCTGTTGCAGTTCTCCAATATCGAGGTCGGCGCCTTCATCGAGGAGGAGCTTGAGCGCAACCCCCTGCTGGAACGTGACGAGACGCCGGAGGCCGGCGGCGGCATGGAACTGCCGGCGCTGGACCAGCGCGAGCGGATCGCCGCCGTCAACGAGGAGACCGCGCCCGTCGCCGGGGAGCGCGACTACAGCGACCCCAACGTCGCCGATGTCGGCACCACGCTGGAAGCGGGGCTGACCGCCCAGGCGACCACCGCGCTGGATGCCGAGGGGGCGGAAAGCTGGGACCCCGGCGGTGCGGGGGACGGGGTGATGCCGCGCAGCGCCGCCAGTGGCAGCTTCGAGGACGATGACCGCAGCATCGAAGACCTCGCCGAACGGCCGGGCACCCTGCGCGAGCATCTGGGCGAGCAGCTGCGCCTGTCCTTCAACGACGATCAGGACCGGTTGATCGGCGCCTATCTGATCGCGCTGCTGGAACCCACCGGCCGGCTGTCCGCAGCACCGGAGGCGCTGGCCAAGGCGCTGGGCTGCCCTGTGGAGCAGGTGGAGAGCGTGCGGGCGCGGATGATGCGCTTCGACCCCACCGGCATGTTCGCCCGCGACCTGCGCGAATGCCTCGCCGTGCAGTTGCAGGAAAAGAACCGCTATGACCCGGCGATGGCCGCCCTGCTCGACAATCTGGAGATGCTGGCCCGGCGGGACACGCGCGGGCTGATGGCAGTCTGTGGCGTGGACCAGGCCGACATGACCGACATGATCGCCGAGCTGCGCCGCCTGGACCCCAAGCCGGGCGCCACCTGGAATGAGGCGCCGCCGCTCGCCGTGGTGCCGGATATCCTGATGCGGGCCAGCCAGGACGGGGGCTGGGTGCTTGAGCTGAACCCTGAAACCCTGCCGCGCGTGCTGGTCAACCAGAGCTTCACCGCCAAGGTGCTGCCCAAGGCGAGCAAGGACGACCGTGCCTTCCTCGCGGAGAAGCTGGCGACAGCCACGTGGCTGGTGAAATCGCTGCAACAGCGCGCGCAGACGATCCTGAAGGTCGCCAGCGAAATCGTTCGCCGTCAGGATGGCTTTTTCCGCCACGGCGTCTCCCACCTCCGGCCGCTGATCCTGCGCGATATCGCCGAAGCCACGGAGATGCATGAGAGCACCGTCAGCCGCGTCACCTCGAACAAGTATATGGCAACGCCACGCGGAACGTTCGAGCTGAAATACTTCTTCACCACCGCTATCGCCGCCACCGCGGGCGGTGAGAGCCACAGCGCCGAAGCGATCCGCCACCGCATCAAGGCAATGGTGGACAGTGAAACCGCCGAGGACGTTCTGAGCGACGATGCGATTGTTGCAGCCCTCAGGCGGGAAGGCGTGGACATCGCCCGCCGGACCGTGGCCAAATACCGCGATGCGCTGCGCATCCCAAGCTCGGTGCAGCGCAAGCGGGAGAAGGCCACGCCGGCCTGACATAATAATACGTGCCGGCCGGCACGGCGGTCCTGAACAAACGGGCACGCGGGGGCGCGAGAGCGTCACATGGCACGAGGAACGACTATGCACATCATGGTCTCGGGCAAGCAGGTTGAACTGTCGGATGCGCTGCGCACGCGCGTTGAAACCCAGATGGACGTGATCGCGGGCAAGTATTTCGACGACGCCCTGGAAGCCCAGGTCACCTTCGGGCGAGCCCGAAGTTTCTTCACCTGCGACATCAACGTCCATGCCGGCCGCGGCCTGACCCTGCGCGGGGAAGGCGAGGCGGCGGACGCCAATGCCGCCTTCGACGACGCGGCCGAGCACATTGCCAAGCGCCTGCGCCGCTACCGCCGCCGGGTGAACGACCACGCCCGCGACCTCGTGCATCGCGCCAAGCCGCAGGCCGGCCGGCAGTACACGCTGCGCCAGGAGGAGGAGGACGCGCCGGCCGAGCGCGGCGGCGCTGTCGTGCAGGCCGGCACCTACGCGACCGTGATTGCCGAGACGGCCGCCGAGATCTCGATCCTGTCGGTCAGCGAGGCGGTGATGCGCATGGATCTCGCCGACCAGCCGGTGCTGATGTTCCGCAACTCGACGAACGGCGAATACAACGTGGTGTATCGCCGCAGCGACGGCAATATCGGCTGGATCGACCCAACCGGGAACACCTGACCGCGACCGAAACTCTCCCCCGCTTCGCCGGGGGAGGGTTAGGCGGCTCCGCCCTCAGTGCAGGGCGGCGGGGAACATCTCGTGTTCCTCGATCGCGGCCACCGCGCTCGCATGGTCCCGGGCGACGGCCATCGGCGTGCCGTCGGCGGCGTGGATGGCAAAGGCCAGGGTGCCGTTGAGCAGCACCGGCTTCACGTAGGCAACCTGCTCCACCCCCAGCCGGCCGAGGTCGGCGGGGGTGAGGCCGTGCGTCAGGCGCCGCTGGCGCGGGGCGGCTTCGGGATCGTCGGTCATGAGCTGATTACCTCGTCCCTGATGGTCATTTGCCTTCCACCACGCGGCCCTGGCCGGGCTTGGTGATGGCGATGTTGCGCACCCGCACTTCCGGCTGCGGCCGAGCGAGGTCGATATGCAGGAGCCCGTTGTCGAGCCAGGCGCCGCGCACCTCGATCCCCTCGGCCATCACGAAGGCGCGCTGGAACTGCCGGGCGGCGATGCCGCGATGCAGGAAGACCCTTCCGTTGGTGTCCTCGGTCTGGCGGCCGCGGATGACGAGCTGGTTGTCCTCCTGCGTTATCTGCAGGTCATCCATCGTAAAGCCGGCGACGGCGAGGGTGATGCGCAGCCCGGCTGGGCCGGTTTGTTCGATATTGTAGGGCGGGTAGCCGTCTGACGAGTTCTTTGACGCGCGTTCGAGCATCTGCTCCAGATGATCGAAGCCCAGAAACATCGGCGACGTGAACAGGCGGGTGGTCACAGAGAGGCCTCCTCGTGCGAGCGAAGCGCGCCGGTTCCCATCATGGCAAACCGGAGACGAGTATTTTGGACGCGCAGGCGTGGGTTGCAAGCCCCGAACCCCGCCGATCAATTGCACCGGCGCGCGGCAATGGTTACATCGCGGGCATGTCACAAGCGGCCACCCCCCCCAAGCTGATCATCCCCCCCGGCAACGACGCGCCGGTCCTGCCCATCCTGATCGTGCCGCAGCCGGTGCTGAAGGCGCGCGCCAAGCCGGTGACGCCGGCCCATGCTGCCGAGGTCGCGGCGCTCATCCCGCGCATGTTCTCCACCATGTATCGCGCGCCCGGCATCGGCCTGGCCGCCCCGCAGGTGGGCGTTGGCCTGCGGCTGGCGGTGATCGACGTGATGCCGGGGGACAAGCCGACGCCGATCGTGCTGATCAACCCGGAAATCATCAGCGAATCCGCCGAATTGGCGACGCGCGAGGAGGGGTGCCTCTCGATCCCCAATCTCTACGCCGACGTCACCCGCCCGGCCCGGGTGCGCGTGCGCTACACCGACCAGCATGGCGCCGCGCATGAGATCGAGGCGGACGGGCTGCTGGCCGCGTGCCTGCAGCATGAGATCGACCATCTCGACGGGGTGCTGTTCGTCGATCACATCTCCGCCCTGAAGCGCAACATGATCCTGCGCAAGCTCGCCAAGGACCAGAAGGGCAAGAAGGGATAGGCGCGTGCGTCTCGCCTTCATGGGCAGCCCGGATTTCTCCGTCCCGGCCCTGCACGCCCTGCACGCGGCGGGGCATGAGATCGCCGCTGTCTATTGCCAGCCGCCGCGCCCGGCTGGGCGGGGGCAGTCGTTGCGCCCCTGCCCGGTGCACCGCGCGGCCGAGGCGCTGGGGCTGCCGGTCCGCACCCCCGCCGGGCTGCGTCGCGACCCTCAGGCGCAGGCGGATTTTGCCGCCCTCGATCTCGATGCCGCGGTTGTCGCCGCCTATGGGTTGATCTTGCCGCCGGCGATGCTGGCGGCACCGCGGCGCGGCTGCCTGAACATCCACGCCAGCCTGCTGCCCCGCTGGCGCGGCGCCGGGCCGATCCAGGCCGCCATCCTCGCCGGCGACAGCGAAACCGGCATCACCATCATGCAGATGGACGCAGGGCTGGATACCGGCCCGATGCTGCTCGCTGAAGCCGTGCCGATCACCGGGCAGACCACCGCCAGCACCCTGCACGACGCGCTGAGCGCGATCGGCGCCCGGCTGGTCCTGCGCGCGCTCGCCGAAAACCCGCCGGCCATCGCCCAGCCGGAGACCGGCGCCACCTACGCCCCCAAGCTCACCCGCGAGGACGGGCGGCTGGAGTGGACGCGGGATGCCGCCGCCTTGGATCGTCAGGTGCGCGCGCTCAACCCCTGGCCCGGCACCTTCTGCGCCGGCTTCAAGGTGCTTGCTGCCCACCCCGAACCGGGGGAGGGCGCGCCAGGTACGGTGCTCGACCACGCCCTGCTCGTCGCTACCGGCCACGGTGCGCTGCGGCTGACGCGGGTGCAGGCTGCCGGGCGGGCGGCGATGGACGCACCCGCCTTCCTGCGCGGCACCGCCATTCCGCCCGGCACCGTGCTCGCCTGAATGCCCCGCTTCGCCCTCGAACTTGAGTATGACGGCGCTCCCTTCGTCGGCTGGCAGCGCCAGCAGGGGCTCGTCTCGATCCAGGCCGTCCTCGAACAGGCGGCCACTCACCTTGCCCCCGATCCCGTCGCCGTGGCGGCGGGGCGGACAGATTCCGGCGTGCATGCGGCGGCGATGGTCGTGCATCTCGACCTCGATCGGGACATCAGCCCCGCCAAGCTGACCGACGCGCTGAACTTCCACATGCGGCCCTATCCGGTGGTGGTGGTGCGCGCCGCCGCCGCCGCCCTGGACTGGCACGCCCGCTTCTCCGCCACCGGGCGGGCCTACCGCTACACGATCCTCGACCGCCGCGCCCGCCCCGCGCTGATGGCCGGCCGGGTCTGGCACGTCTCCCGCCGCCTGGATGCCGAGGCGATGCACCACGCTGCCCAGAGCCTGGTGGGCCGGCATGACTTCACCAGCTTCCGCGCCGCCTCCTGCCAGGCGAAATCTCCGGTGCGCACGCTCGACCGGCTGGATGTGATCCGCGAGGGCGACAGCATCGAAATCATCGCAGAAGCCCGCAGCTTCCTGCACCATCAGGTCCGCAACATGGCGGGCACGCTGAAACTGGTGGGCGACGGGGTTTGGCCGGAGTCCGCCGTCGCCACCGCGCTCGACGCCCGCACCCGCGCCGCCGCCGGGCCAACCGCGCCGTCGGAGGGGCTGTGCCTGACCGGGGTGCGCTATCCGGTGGATCCGTTTGCGGGGGGGTGAGAAGGCAAGTATCTTGTTTTTGTTCACAAAAAGAAGACTTCACTTGCCTGCCTTCTACCGCACCAGCGACGCCGCCAGCGAGGTGATGGTCAGGCCGAGTGCGATGTCCATCACCACCAGTGCCGCGGCAGCTCGGCCGCGCAGGGTGAGGGTGAGTTGCAGGGCGAACCATTCGAGCCAGATGGCCCAGCCGAGAGCGACCAGCCAGCTCACCTGGCTGATGAACGTGGGCAGGCCGAGCAGGCTGGGCAGCACGGCGGAGGCGAGCATGACCTGCTGCACCAGGCTGCACCAGTTCCAGATGGCGACGAAGCCGGGCCATAGCCGGCCGCGCCCGGTGCGCACCGCCAGCATGTGCACGAGCAGCGGGAAGCCAAGCCAGCCGATGACGAAACCCAGCAGGGCCATCGCGAAGCCCCGGCCGGTGGCGGCCTGCCCGGCCTCCTGCAGGCCGACGAGGTGCAGGAAGACGAAGCCGGGCAGGGCGAGCGGCAGCGCCCAGAAGCTGCGGATGGCGGTTTGCACCCGCCGGTCCTCGCCGCCGGTCAGCAGCGCGAGGCCTTCCGGCCGGTGGCAGGCCAGCAGCATGGCCGCCATGATGCCGGATAGCGGGCCGCCCATCAGTCCAGCCCGGGCGCCGGCAGTCCCTGGCCGCCCAGCAGGCGCGGGCCGAAGGCGAGCAGCCCGGTGGCCAGGTTCACCAGCACCACCAGCAGCACGGCCCGGCCGCTGCTCAGCCCCAGCCCGTGGCGGGCAAGGAACCAGTAGAGACCCAGGCCGTAGGACAACAACCCGACCAGCAGCAGCATGGTGATCGTGCGGATTGGCAGGCCGATGTTCACCAGTACGCCGGCCACCACCACCAGCGCCATCGCGGCCAGCGGCACTGCCCACTGGCACCAGTTGAAGGCGATGGCGTAGCGCAGCCAGGCAGCCTCGCGCCCCCAGCGGACGGCCAGCGCGTGGCTGACCACGGCCGGTGTCAGCAGGGCGACGATGGTGCCGAGCAGGTCGCCGAAAGCGCCGCCGCCGGTGCCGGTCAGGACCATCAGGGCGGTGCCGACGATGGGGAAGGCCAGCAGCGGGGCGAGGCTGTTGAGGAAGGCCTGCCGCGTGTCGCTGAATTCGGCGAAGCCTTCGGTGCGGAAGGTCGCCAGCCGGAACATCCCGCGGAGCACGCTCATACGCCAAAATCCGCGAGAATGGTGCGATAGATGCCGGCAAGCGCCCGCAACTCATCGACGGGCACCCGCTCATCCACCTGATGCATCGTGCTGCCGACGAGGCCGAACTCGGCGACGGGGCAAAGATTGGTGATGAACCGCGCGTCCGACGTGCCGCCGCCGGTGTCCAGTTTCGGGGTGATGCCGGTGGATCGCGCGATGGCGGCGGACAGCGTTGCCACATGCCCGCCGGCGGGGGTGAGGAAGCTCTCGCCGGAGATCGACACTTCCAGTTCGAACCGCTCGGCATAACGCGCAACGGTGGCGCGCACCCAGGCGGCGAGGGATGCGCCGGTGTGCCGCTCGTTGAAGCGGATGTTCAGCATGGCGCGCGCGCTGGCGGGCACCACGTTGGTGGCCGGATTGCCGACATCGATGCTGGTGACCTGGATCGAGGTCGGCTCGAAGAAGTCGCTGCCGGCATCGATCGGGGCGGCGGTCAGCGCGTCGAGCGCGCGGACGAGGCGGTGCACGGGGTTGTCCACCCGGTGCGGATAGGCGACGTGGCCCTGGATGCCGTGGACGGTCAGCGCGAGGTTGATGCTGCCGCGCCGCCCGACCTTGATCACCTCGCCCAGCTTCGCCGGATTGGTCGGCTCGCCGACGAGGCAGAAATCTGGGATTTCTCCGTGCTCGCGCATCCAGTCGAGCACGCGCACGGTGCCGTCGGTGGCGGGGCCTTCCTCGTCGCCGGTGATCAGCAGGCTGATCGACCCCTTCGGCGCGCCGCCGGCCAGATGGGCCTCCACCCCGGCGACGAAGGCGGCGATCGCCCCCTTCATGTCGCAGGCGCCACGGCCGTACAGCACGCCGTCGCGCAGCTCACCGGAGAACGCGCCGACCGACCAGTTGGCGTCCCCCGCCGGCACCACGTCGGTATGCCCGGCGAAGCAGATATGCGGCCCCCCGGTGCCGATGCGGGCATAGAGGTTCTCGATCACGCCGAAGCGCAGCCGATGCACGGTGAAGCCCAGCCGCTCCAGTGCTGCGGCCAGCACGCCCTGCGCGCCGGCATCCTCAGGCGTCACCGAGGCGCAGCGCAGCAACTCCTGCGCCAAAGGCAGCGGATCGGCCATCAATCGCGCAGCAGTTCGTTGATCGCCGTCTTTGCCCGGGTGCGGGCATCCACCGTCTTGACGATCACGGCGCAGGAGAGGCCGGGCTGGCCGGCCGGCCCCGGCATCATGCCCGGCACCACCACCGAATAGGCCGGCACGCGGCCGTAATGGATCTCGCCGGTCGCGCGGTTGACGATCTTCGAGGTGCCGGAGATGAACACGCCCATCGACAGCACACAGCCCTGCTCGACGATCACGCCCTCCACCACTTCGGAGCGCGCGCCGATGAAGCAGTCGTCCTCAATGATCACCGGGGCGGCCTGCAACGGCTCCAGCACGCCGCCGATGCCCACGCCGCCCGAGAGGTGGCAGTTCTTGCCGATCTGCGCGCAGGAGCCGACGGTCGCCCAGGTATCCACCATCGTGCCGCTGCCGACATAGGCGCCGACATTGACGAAGCTGGGCATCAGCACCACGCCGGGCGCGATGAAGGCGGAGCGGCGCACCACTGCGCCCGGCACCGCGCGGAAGCCGGCGGCCTGGAAGCGCGCGGCGTCCCAGCCTTCGAACTTCATCGGCACCTTGTCGAACACCGGCGCGCCGCCGGCGCCGGGCATCGGCACCGAGTCGTTCAGCCGGAAGGAGAGCAGCACCGCCTTCTTCAGCCATTCCCGCACAATCCATTCGCCGCCCAGCTTCTCGGCCACCCGGAACGTACCGGCTTCCAGCCCCGTCAGCGCCGCATCCACGGCATCGCGGTCTGCGCCGGAGGTCGCTGAATTGAGGGTGTCGCGACGGTCCCAGAGGGCGTCGATGGCCTGTTGCAATGCGATATCGGTCATGGTCCTGCGTGCCTCCTTGCGTCGGCCGGACCATGCGCAAGCGCACGCGCGGCTGTCAATTCAAGACGGGGCAATGTGCGCGCCGCGGGCGGTTAACCTTGCCTTCATGGCGCCATGCTGAAATGCCGGCAAGCAAGGGAATCTGCCGGTCCATGAGCATCACCACCACGCCTGCCCCGCCTGTCCAGGACCCTCCCGCTTTGTCCGCCGGCCCGCTCGGCGGGGCGTTGCTGGAAAGCCGCCAGCGGTGGCGCGACCTTGTCGCCCTCAGCGCGGACCTCGCCTTCGAGACGGATAGTTGGGGCCGCTTCACCTTCATCACGCCGGACCCCGCCCTCGGCTGGGGCGCTGCCACCCTGATCGGCCAGCCTGCCCGCCTACTGCTGGCCGAAGCGGCGGGGGAGGGCGGGTTCGACCCGTTCCGCCCGCTCGCCCCCGTGCGCCGCCGCCGTGCCTGGCTGCGCCGGCCGGACGGCACGGCGATCTGCCTCGCCTTCGCCGCCGCCCCTCTGCTCGACGCTGCGGGCCGCATTGTCGGCGCGCGCGGTGTCGGCCAGGACGTGACGGAGCAGGACGGCTACGACGCCGCCGTCGCTGGCGCCCTGCGCCGCGGCGAGGTGGTGGACCATATCCTGTGGCGCATGCGCGACGAGGTAGTGGCCCAGCGCATGATGCACGCCGCCCTCGCCGCCATGGCCACCGCCATGGGCGCGGAGGGTGCGGCCGTCATCGACGCTGCCGCCGAGGCCGTGGTGCTGCACCAGACCTGCCCGCCCACCCCCGCCGTGCTGCGCACCGCCCAGGGCCTGCTGGAGGCCTCTGGCAGCGGGCCGGCCGAAGGTGTTGCGCCCGATGGCCGTGGCGTGCTCGCCTGCCCCAGCCAGCGCGACGGCCGTCACCCCGTGGCGCTCCTGCTCTGGCGCACGCCCGAAAGCCGGGGCTGGGACGCCGACGACCTCGTGCTCGCCACCTCGGCCAGCGGTATCATCCGCGTTGTTCTCGCACATGAGGAGATGCAGCGCGAAATGCTGCGCCAGGCCCGGACCGACCCGCTGACCGGCCTGCTCAACCGCCGCGCCTTCATGGACGAGCTCGACCGCCGCATCGAACGGCTCGACCGCGAAGGCCTGCCGGGCACTCTCGTGTTCGTCGATATCGACAATTTCAAGCACCTGAACGACGCGCGTGGCCATGACGCCGGCGACGAGGCGCTGATGCTCACCGCCGAACTGCTGCGCGCCACGGTCCGCCCGTCCGACCTGGTCGCCCGCCTCGGTGGCGACGAATTCGTGCTCTGGCTCGACGGTGCGGACGACCTGACCGCGGCTGAACGCGCCGAGAGCCTGCGCCTCAACGCCCCGCGCGCGCTGGCCGACATCACTGAAGGCTACTGCCCCCGCCTGACCCTCTCCATCGGCATCGCCACCCGCCGGCCTGGCGACCAGGAGGAACTGGAATCCCTCCTCAACCGTGCCGATCAGGCGATGTACGAGGTGAAGCGCAACGGCCGCGCCCACTGGCGCGTCTCTCACCCCAAGGCGCCGGCATGACGGACACCCTCCTCAACCCCAGCGACGAACGCACCCGCGTCCGGCTTGGCGCGGCCGCGGATACCGCACCCGACCTGCTGCTCGCTCTCGCCGCCGACCCGCAGGTGACGGTGCGCGCCGCCGTAGCGATGAACGCTGCCGCCCCCTCCCAGGTGGACAGTCTGCTGGCCGGGGACGCGGACGAACGCGTGCGCACCCTGCTCGCCCGTAAGCTCGCCGGGATGCTCCCCGACCTGCCCCTCAGTCAGCGCAGCCGCCTGGAGGAGACCGCACTTGCCACTCTCGCCCAACTCGTCGAAGACACGGCCAGCCGCGTTCGCGAAGCCATTGCCGATGTGCTGAAGGACATGCCGCACGCGCCCCGCGCGCTCATCCTGCGCCTTGCGCAGGACAGCGAGATGGCGGTGTTCGACCCGGTCATCCGCCTCTCACCCCTGCTCTCGGAAGCCGATCTGCTCGGCCTGATGGCCCGCCCCGGCTCGGCCGCCACTGCCACCGCCATCGCGCGCCGCGCCGGCCTGCCCGCCGCCGTGGCCGACTCCATCGCCGTCTCGGCCGATAGCGGCGCCATTGCCCGGCTGCTGGAAAATCCCTCCGCCGCCATCCGCGAAGCTACGCTGGACGGCCTGATCGCCCGCGCAACCGTCCACGAATCCTGGCATCAGCCCCTCGTCCGCCGCCCCGCTTTGTCGCCTCAGGCAGCCCGCGCCCTCTCGGACATTGTCGCCACCCAGCTGCTCGCCGAACTCGCCAGCCGCGCCGACCTACCGGCCGACCTTGCGACTGAGCTGCACAGCCGCCTCGCCAGCTGCCTCACCCCCGAAAACGCATCCCCAGCCACGCTCCCCCGCGCCGAACCCGACATCGCGGACGCCATGGCCGTGGCCCACGCCCTCTACGCCGACGGCAACCTCGACGAAGATGCCATGCTCGGCGCCGTCGAACGTGGCGAGGTACGCACGGCCACCGCCCTGCTCGCGGTTGCCGCCGGTGTGCCGGCCAGCGTCGTGGACCGCGCGGCTACCCTGCGCAGCACCAAGGGGCTCGTCGCTTTGGTCTGGACTGCCGGGTTCACCATGCGCGCCGGCACCCCCCTGCAATCCCTCCTCGCCCGCATCGCTCCCTCCGCCACCCTTAAGGCCTCAGCCAAAGGGGGCTTCCCTCTGTCAGTGGAGGAGATGCGCTGGCAGATCGAATTCCTGGGCCGGATGGGGCGGTAGGCGGGCGAGACGGAGGGCCTGTTACCCCCGGATGATCGTGCCGTGGCCGCCCTCGGTGAAGAGTTCCAGCAGGCAGGCGTGGGGTTGGCGACCGTCGAGGATGACGGCGCCTTTGGCTCCGGCCTGCACGGCTTGGACGCAGGTTTCCACTTTCGGGATCATGCCGCCGGAGATCATCCCGCTGGCGATGCCGGCGTGGACGGTGTCCACGGTCATCTCCGGGATGAGTTTCTTGTTGTTGTCGAGCACGCCTGGCACGTCGGTCAGCATCAGCAGGCGCATCGCGCCCAGTGCGCCGGCGATGGCGCCGGCTACGGTATCGGCGTTGATATTGTAGGTCTGGCCATTTCCGTCGGCCGCGACGGGGGCGATGACCGGGATCAGCCCGGCGCCGGTCAGCGCGTGGATCACCCGCACATCCACGGATTCGGGCTCGCCCACCAAGCCGAGGTCGAGGACCCGTTCGATATGGCTTTCCGGGTCGATCATGGTCTTGGTTACTTTGCGGGCGCGGATCAGCCCGCCATCCTTGCCGCAGATGCCCACGGCCAGCGCGCCGGCGCGATTGATCAGCCCGGCCACATGCTTGTTGACGGTGCCGGCGAGGACCATTTCGACGACTTCGACCATGCGTTCGTCGGTGACGCGCAGGCCGTTGATGAAGGTGGACTGGATGTCCAGACGTTTCAACATTGCGTTGATCTGCGGCCCGCCGCCGTGCACGACGACGGGGTTCACGCCAACCTGCTTCAGCAGTGCGATATCCCGGCCGAAGGTCTCGGCGAGCGATTCTTCGCCCATGGCGTGCCCGCCATACTTCACCACGATGGTGGCGCCAGCGTAGCGTCGCAGGAAGGGCAGGGCGTGGGTCAGCAGGCGGGCTTGGGCCTCGGCCGTCTCGGTCGGTGATGCGGTCATGCTGATTTCCTCCGTCCCGCCTTGTGCGGTGCCACGCCCGGTGGGTCAAGCCGCTGGCCGCCCTGGATCGGGGGGAGCCGGGGCCGCATCGGCGCTGCCCTCTCCGCCCGCTGGCGAGATCGTAAACTAGTGCGAGAAGATGTCCGGATCGTCCCAGCCGAGCACGTCCAGGCGCCCGCGGGCCGGCAGGAAGGCAAAACACGCCTCGGCCAGTTCCAGCCGCCCCTCACGGCGCAAGGTCGCCTCCAGCTTTGCCCATAGCGCATGCAGATGCAGCACGTCGGAGGCCGCATAGGCCATCTGCTCCGGTGTCAGGTTCACCGCACCCCAATCCGAGGTCTGCTGCTGCTTGGAAAGATCGACGCCCAGAAGCTCCCGGCAGAGATCCTTCAAACCATGCCGATCGGTAAAGGTCCGCACCAGCTTGGCCGCGATTTTCGTGCATTTTACCGGGGCCACCGTGATGCCGAGCCGATGCTGCAACATGCCCACATCGAAGCGGGCGAAATGCATCAGCTTCATCACGTTGGGATCGGCCATCAACCGCTTGAGATTGGGGCAATCATAGCCTCGTCCACCGAGTTCGACGGGGATGAGTTGCACCAGATGCACCTGCCCATCGCCGGCCGACATCTGCACGAGGCAGAGCCGGTCCCGGCGGGGATCGAGACCCATGGTCTCGGTATCGACAGCCACGACCTGCCCGAGTTCCAGCCCATCCGGCAGGTCGTGCCGGTGCAGGTGGATGGTCGCGCCAGGCGCGAATTGCGTAATGTCTGCCATGTCTTGCCGCCGTTCTTGGTGCCCAGGAGAAGACTCGAACTTCCACGACCTTACGGCCACAGGTACCTGAAACCTGCGCGTCTACCAATTCCGCCACCTGGGCATCAGGTGAACCCCGGCGAACCGGGGGTCAACGGTGGAGGCGCGATGTAGCCCCCGTGCGGGGGCACGTCAACAGCCCCCCGCAAGATATTCACGCCATGCCGCCTTGAGGTGGCCGAACGGCACGCATATCAAGGATGCGAGACAGGAGTGAAGTGACATGACGACACGCAGCGTGGCCACCGTGTTCGGCGGCTCGGGCTTTATCGGCCGCTATGTGGTGAAACGGCTCGCCGCGGCCGGCCATGTCGTCCGGGTGGCCGTGCGGGATACCGAGGCCGCCGGCTTCCTCAAACCGATGGGCGGGGTCGGCCAGGTCGTCCCGCTGCGTGCCAGCCTCACAGACCCGGCGGCTGTTGCCCGTGCGGTCGAGGGCGCCAGCCACGTCGTCAACCTCGTCGGCATCCTGGCCGAGGGAAAGCCGGGCGATTTTATGCGCTTGCACGGCGAGGCGCCCGGCCTGCTCGGCCAGGCCGCCACCGCCGCCGGGGTTGCGCGGCTGGTCCATCTCTCGGCCATAGGCGCCGATCCTGCCAGCCCCAGCCTATATGCTCGCAGCAAGGCGGCGGGAGAGGTGGCACTGCTTGCTGCGTTCCCCGCCGCGACCATCCTGCGCCCCTCAGTGGTCTTCGGGGCCGAGGACGCCTTCTTCAACCGGTTTGCGGGCATGGGCGCGATGCTGCCGGTGATGCCGGTGATCGGCGGCGGCATGCGGATGCAGCCGGTCTACGTCGGCGACGTGGCAGACGCGGTGATGGCCGGCCTCATGCACGGCGACACAGCCGGCCAGACCTTTGAGCTGGGTGGCCCGCGGGTGTTCGCGCTGCGTGAGTTGCAGGCCTGGATCCTGACCGTCATCCACCGCCGCCGCCCGATGCTCGAGGTGCCGCAGTGGCTGGCGGAGTTCCAGGCCGGCGTGCTGGAGAAGCTGCCGGGCAAGCTGCTGACCCGCGATCAGCTGAAGCTGCTCGGCATCGACAACGTCGTCGCCCCTGGCGCCCGCGACCTTGCGGCCCTCGGCATTGCGGCCACGCCGGTGGAGGCGGTGGTGCCGGCCTACCTCGCGCGCTTTCGGCCGGGCGGGGCGCCGCGGAAGGGATAAGCGGTCGAATGGGTCCGATTCGGTCCTTAATATCCGGGGGTGCCGAGCAGTCATTCCTCTGGTGCATGGGATAATCGACATATACGGCAGTCTTACTGACGTATATGCTCTTTCATTCTGGACGTGTCTGGCTTACGGTGTGATCTCGTCACGCTCGCCGGAGGCCACGCCATGCCCGACCGCATGCTTCAATTCGTCCGCATCGCCCAGCAGATGCCGGACAAGCGCGAGTCCAGGCTTCGCAGCGCCGATTTCGACGAGATTTATGGCGACTTCGACAGCGCGGGCGCGGCCACCCAGGCCAGCCGGTGCAGCCAGTGCGGTGTGCCGTTCTGTCAGGTCCACTGCCCTCTCTCCAACAATATCCCCGACTGGCTGAAGCTGACTGCCGAGGGGCGGCTGGAGGAGGCCTACGAACTCGCCTCCTCGACCAACAACTTTCCCGAAATCTGTGGCCGGATCTGCCCGCAGGACCGGCTGTGCGAGGGCAACTGCGTCATCGAGAAGGGGTTCGAGAGCGTCACCATCGGTGCTGTAGAACGCTTCATCACCGACACCGCCTTCGAGCGTGGCTGGGTCAAGGCGGTGAAGCCGCGCCGTGAGCGGGCAGATAGCGTTGCCATCATCGGCGCCGGCCCTGGCGGGCTGGCGGCGGCGGAGGAGCTGCGGCGGCACGGCTATCAGGTGCATGTCTACGACCGCTACGACCGCGTCGGCGGGCTGATGATCTACGGGATCCCCAGCTTCAAGCTGGAGAAGGAGATCGTTCTGCGCCGCTGGAAGCTGCTGGAGGAAGGCGGCGTGCAGTTCCACCTCAACGTCGAGATCGGTCGCGACGTGACGATGGCCGGGCTGCGGGAGCGCCATGCCGCCGTGCTGATCGCCACCGGCGTCTACAAGCCGCGCGACATCGGCGGGCCGGGCTCGGGCCTCGCCGGCATCGTGCCGGCGCTGGATTTTCTCACCGCATCGAACCGCCACGGACTGGGCGACGACGTGCCGGCCTTTAACGATGGATCGCTGAGTGCCGCAGGGCGGGATGTGGTGGTCATCGGCGGCGGCGATACAGCGATGGATTGCGTCCGCACCGCCGTTCGCCAGGGGGCGGCCAGCGTCAAGTGCCTCTACCGCCGGGATCGCGCCAACATGCCCGGCTCTCTGCGCGAGGTGGGCAACGCCGAGGAGGAGGGCGTGGAGTTCGTCTGGCTCTCCGCCCCCGAGGCCTTCCTGGACGGGCCGGGGGAGGCCGCCGGACGGGTTCGTGCCGTGCGGGCGATGCGGATGCATCTCGGCCTGCCGGACGCCTCCGGCCGCCAGTCCGTCGAGCCGATCGAGGGCAGCCATTTCACTCTGAAGGGCGATCTGGTCATCAAGGCGCTGGGCTTCGACCCCGAGGACCTGCCTGCTGCGTTTGGCGAGCCGGGACTGCGTGTGTCCCGCTGGGGGACGCTGACGGTGGATCACCGCAGCTTCATGACCAGCCTGCCCGGCGTGTTTGCCGCCGGAGATATCGTCCGGGGGGCCTCGCTCGTGGTATGGGCCATCCGCGACGGGCGCGATGCGGCCGCGCAGATCCATGCGTTCGTTCAACAGGCCGCCGAAGTGGCGACCGCTGCGGAGTGATGCCGATGCGCCTTCTTCCTGTTGCCGCCGCCTTGCTGGCCCTCAGCCCTGCCGCCTGGGCGCAGAGCTCCTCGACAATCACGCCGGTGGCGCCCAGCTCCACCATCGTGCCAGCCCCGGTGGCCCCCGGCGCCGCCCCGGCTGCCCCGCCTGCCGCGCCGGCTTTGCCGTCCGACGAGGCGATGAAAGAGGCGCGCGCCCTCGCCGAGACGCTCGGCGTGCCGGCCCAGGTGCGCAACACCATCATCCAGGTGCGCAATCAGGTGGTGCAGGCGACCATGCAGTCCAGCGGCAAGCCGGTGGAAGAGGCGGTGAAGATCGTCGATGAGGTGCTGATGCCCGAGTTCAACGCCCGCTCCACCGAGTTGCAGACGGCACTCGTGCTGCCCTGGGCGCAGAACTTCAGCATCGCCGAGCTGAAGGAGCTGCGCGCCTTCTACAACACGCCGATCGGCAAGAAGGCGCTGACCGTGCTGCCCGGCATCAACCAGGTGGCGATCCAGGCCGGCCAGCAGTGGAGCCAGCGCACCTTCCGCGAAAGCGTACAGAAGCACGCCGACGAACTGCGCAGCCGTGGGCTGAAATTCTGATCTGCTGACGGCGACTTTCTGACGACGACCTTGTGACGAGCCTGGAGAGACCTGCCATGACCGAACAGACCGGATCTGCGTTTGTTGCCGACTGGCAGGCGAATGTGGCGCGCCTTGCGGGCACCTATGACCCGTCGATGGAGCATGATGCCTGCGGCGTCGGGCTGGTGGCGGCTTTGGACGGCCGCCGCCGGCGCGATGTGGTGCAGGCCGGGATCGATGCGCTGCGGGCGGTTTGGCACCGCGGCGCCGTCGATGCCGACGGCAAGACCGGGGACGGGGCGGGTATCCACATCGAAATCCCGCAGGATTTCTTCGCCGAGGCGGTCGAGCGTGGCGGCGACACGCTGCGGCCGGGGCCGATCGCGGTGGGGCAGGTGTTTCTGCCGAAGACCGACCTGTCGGCGCAGGAACGCTGCCGGCAGATCGTCGAGAGCGAGATCCTCGCCTTCGGCTACCAGATCTACGGCTGGCGGCAGGTGCCGATCAACGTCGACTGCATCGGCGAGAAGGCCAATGCGACGCGCCCGGAGATCGAGCAGATCATGCTGTGGAACGCCCGCGGCGTGGACGAGGCGGATTTCGAGCGCGACCTGTATGTGATCCGCCGGCGCATCGAGAAGGAGGCGATCGCGGCCCAGATTCCGGAGCTGTATTTCTGCTCCTTCTCCTGCCGGTCGATCATCTACAAGGGGATGTTTCTGGCCGAGAGCCTGTCCGACTTCTATCCCGACCTGTGCGACGAGCGGTTCGTCAGCCGGTTTGCGATCTATCACCAGCGCTATTCGACCAACACCTTCCCGACATGGCGGCTGGCCCAGCCCTTCCGCATGCTCGCGCATAACGGCGAGATCAACACGCTGACCGGCAACGTCAACTGGATGAAGAGCCACGAGACGCGGCTGTCCGACCCCGCGCTGGACCCCTACATGGGCGACATCAAGCCGGTGGTGCAGGCCGGCGGCTCGGATACGGCGACGCTGGACAACGTGTTCGAGGTGCTGGTGCGCGCCGGGCGGGATGCGCCGATGACCAAGGCGCTGATGATCCCGGCCTCCATCGGCCAGGACGCCACGATGAAGCAGACGCACCGGGACATGTTCCTGTACTGCAACGCGGTGATGGAGCCGTGGGACGGCCCAGCCGCCATTGCGGCGACCGATGGGCGCTGGGTGATCGCGGGGCTCGACCGCAATGGCCTGCGGCCGCTGCGCTACACCATCACCCGCCAGGACATGCTGATCGTCGGCTCGGAGACCGGGATGGTGAAGCTCGATGAGAGCGACATCCTGGAGAAGGGGCGCGTGGGGCCTGGGCAGACCATCGGCGTCGATCTGGATGGGCCGAAGTTCTACGGCGACGAGGAGATGAAGGACATGCTGGCGGCGCGCCAGCCCTTCGGCCAGTGGTCCACCCGCATCCGCCAGATCGACCATATCGTGCGCACCGATGCGCCGGAGCCGGTGCTGTACGAGGGCGAGGCGCTGCGCCGCCGCCAGCTTGCCGTGGGCACCACCATCGAAGAGCTGGAGATGATCCTGCACCCGATGGTGGAGGACGCGCAGGAGGCCGTCGGCAGCATGGGCGACGACACGCCGCTGGCCGTGCTGTCGCACCGCTATCGCGGGCTGCATCACTTCTTTCGCCAGGCCTTCAGCCAGGTGACCAACCCGCCGATCGACAGCCTGCGCGAGACGCGGGTGATGACGCTGAAGACGCGGCTCGGCAACCTCGGCAACGTGCTGGACGAGGACGCCAGCCAGCTGCATCTGCTGCAGCTCGACAGCCCGGTGCTGTCCACCGCCGAGTTCGCGGCGATGCGCGCGACGATGGGGGCGGCGGCCTGCGTGGTCGATTGCACCTTCCCGGCCGCCGATGGCGAGGCCGGGCTGCGGCCGGCGCTGGAACGCATCCGTCGCGAGGCGGAGGAGGGCGTGCGGGCCGGCTGCACCCATGTGATCCTCACTGACGAGGCGGTGGGGCCGGACCGGCTGGCGATCCCGATGATCCTGGCCACCGGGGGGGTGCATACGCATCTCGTCCGCTCGTCCTTGCGCACCTTCACCAGCCTGAATGTGCGCTCGGCCGAGTGCATGGATGTGCATTACTTCGCCGTGCTGATCGGCGTGGGTGCCACCACGGTGAACGCCTATCTGGCGCAGGAGAGCATTGCCGACCGCCATCGCCGCGGGCTGTTCGGGGCGATCTCGCTGAAGGAGGCGGTGCAGCGCTTCAAGAAAGCGGTGGACAAGGGGCTGCTGAAGGTGATGTCGAAGATGGGCATCTCCGTGATCTCCTCCTATCGCGGCGGCTACAATTTCGAGGCGATCGGGCTGTCCCGCGCGCTGGTGGCGGAGTTCTTCCCCGGCATGCAGTCGCGCATTTCCGGCATCGGCCTGTCCGGCATTGCCCGCAAGGCGCTGGCGCAGCATGCAGTGGCCTGGAGCGGTGAGACGCTGACCCTGCCGGTGGGCGGCATCTACAAGCTGCGCCGGCAGGGCGAGGCGCACGCCTTCGACGGCGGGCTGATCCACATGCTGCAGGAGGCCGTCGCCACCGACGCCTTCTCGCTGTATCGCCGCTATGCCGAGGGCGTGCGGCGGATGCCGCCGATCGCACTGCGCGACCTGCTGGATTTCCGCACCGACGCGGTGACGCCGATCTCCGTCGATGACGTGGAGAGCATCACCGAAATCCGCAAGCGGCTGGTGGCACCGGGGATATCGCTGGGCGCGCTGAGCCCGGAAGCGCATGAGACGCTGTCGATCGCGATGAACCGGATCGGTGCCAAGTCCGACTCCGGCGAGGGCGGCGAGGACCCGGCGCGCGCGACGCCGCGGGCGAACGGCGACAATGCGTCCTCGGCGATCAAGCAGATCGCTTCGGGGCGGTTCGGGGTGACGGCGGAATACCTCAACGCCTGCCGTGAGATCGAGATCAAGGTGGCCCAGGGCGCCAAGCCCGGTGAGGGCGGGCAGCTGCCGGGCTTCAAGGTGACCGGGCTCATCGCCAAGCTGCGCCATGCGACGCCCGGCGTGTCGCTGATCAGCCCGCCCCCGCATCATGACATCTATTCGATCGAGGACCTCGCCCAGCTCATCTACGACCTCAAGCAGATCAACCCGGAAGCCACGGTCACCGTGAAGCTGGTGGCGCGCAGCGGCATCGGCACCATCGCCGCCGGCGTGGCCAAGGCGAAGGCGGATGCGATCCTGATTTCGGGCCATTCCGGCGGCACCGGCGCCAGCCCGCAGACCTCGGTGAAATACGCGGGCCTGCCGTGGGAGATGGGGCTCTCCGAGGCGCACCAGGTGCTGATGCTCAACCGGCTGCGCCACAAGATCAAACTGCGCACCGATGGCGGCATCAAAACCGGGCGGGACGTGGTGATCGCGGCCATGCTGGGAGCCGAGGAGTTCGGCATCGGCACCGCCTCGCTCGTCGCCATGGGCTGCATCATGGTGCGGCAGTGCCATTCCAACACGTGCCCCGTCGGCGTGTGCTCGCAGGACGAGGAGCTTCGCAAGAAGTTCGACGGCACGCCGGAGAAGGTGATCAATCTGTTCAGCTTCATCGCCGAGGACGTGCGGCATATCCTGGCCTCGCTGGGGGTGCGGACGCTGGCCGAGGTGATCGGGCGGACCGAGCTGCTGCGCCAGGTCAGCCGCGGCTCCGACCTGCTGGACGACCTCGACCTCAATCCGCTGCTGGTGCAGGCCGATCCCGGGCCGTATCCGCGCTACTGCACCCTCGAAGGGCGAAACGAGGTGCCCGAGACGCTGGACGCGCAGATGATCCTGGATGCGGCGCCGCTGTTCTCGCGTGGCGAGAAGATGCAGTTGCAGTACAACATCCGCAATACCCAGCGCGCCATCGGCACCAAGCTGTCCAGCCGGATCACCCGCAAGTTCGGGATGAGCGGCTTGCAGCACGGCCACGTCACTGTGCGCCTTCGCGGCTCGGCCGGGCAGTCGCTCGGCGCGTTCGCGGTGCAGGGGCTGAAGCTGGAAGTGTTTGGCGATGCCAACGACTACGTCGGCAAGGGCCTGTCCGGGGCGACGATCGTGGTGCGGCCAGCGCCCTCCTCCACGCTCGCCAGCCAGCACAACACGATCATCGGCAACACCGTGTTGTACGGCGCGACCGCCGGAGCGCTGTTCGCCGCCGGGCAGGCGGGGGAGCGCTTCGCGGTGCGCAACTCCGGCGCGGACGCGGTGGTCGAGGGCTGCGGCTCGAATGGCTGCGAGTACATGACGGGCGGCACAGTGGTGGTGCTGGGCAATGTCGGCGACAATTTCGGGGCCGGTTTCACCGGCGGCATGGTGTTCGTCTATGACCCCGACCAGCGCTTCGCCATGCGGGTGAACCCCGACACGGTGACGTGGCAGCGCGTCGCGCATCCGCATTGGGAGGCGGCGCTGAAGTCGCTCATCGAGCGCCATGTGGCCGAAACGAACAGCCGCTACGCCCGGATGCTCCTGCACGACTGGGCGCTGACGCTGCCGAACTTCTGGCAGGTGGTGCCCAAGGAGTTCGTCAAATACCTGCCCGCGCCGCTCAGCGAGGCGGCCACCGAGCCGATGCGCGCCTGATCCCGCCCGCGCGCCAGCCCCGCACGGGTTGGCGCGCGCGGCGGCGGGTGCGATAAGCCTGGGGATGCGAATCCTCTATCATCTGCCGTTGTCGCCCTACAGCCGCAAGGTTCGCCTTGCCCTGGCCGAAAAGCGGCTCGCCTTCGAATTGCGGCAGGAGAACGTCTGGGAACGCCGGCTCGACTACCTCGACCTCAACCCCGCCGGCACGGTGCCGACGCTGGAAGACAACGGGCTGGTCATCCCTGGCTCCGCGGTCATCACCGAGTATCTGGAGGAAGCCTATCCCGATACGCCGCTGATGGGCGGCAAGCTGGCCAATCGCGTCGAAGTGCGCCGGCTGGTCGCGTGGTTTGACGAGAAGTTCGCCGCCGAAGTCACCAGCCGGCTGACGGGCGAGAAATACCTCAAACGCCTGGCCCAACGCGGCCCGCCGGACGCAGCCGCGCTGCGGGCGGGACACAGCTGCCTGCGCGACCACCTGTTCTACCTCGGCTGGCTCGTCGAAGCGCAACCCTACGTTGCCGGCAACAGCCTCAGCCTTGCCGACCTAGCTGCCGCCGCACACCTGTCCGTGCTGGACTTCACCGGCGACGTGGACTGGTCGATCAGCCCGGACGCCCACGCGTGGTATGCCCGCATCAAATCCCGCCCGAGCTTCCGCCCGCTGCTGACCGATAAGGTGCCGGGCTTCATGCCACCAGCCCACTACGCCGACCTCGACTTCTGACCTCGGGCTGGCTGCCTCTGCCGCCGTTCACCCGTGGCCGATGTAGTCCATGCGCCCGCCGTCGATGGCGAGGACCTGGGCGGTGACCCAGCTTGCCTCAGGGGCGGCGAAGAAGGTGACGGCGCGGGCAATGTCGTCAGGTTCGCCGACGCGCCCGGTCATGGCGACTTTCGCGAAGCCGGCCTCGATTTCCTGCCATTGTTCGGCGGTTTTGCCGCCTTGGGTCATGTCAGTACGGGTGAAGCCGGGGGCGACGGCGTTGACGGTGATGCCGTGGCGGCCGAGTTCGAGGGCGAAGCGTTTGGTGAGGATGTTCACCTCCGCCTTGGTGGAGGCGTAGAAATGGTTGCCAGGGAAGCCGGTGGTGCCGAAGCTGGCGACCGAGCTGATGTTTACGATGCGGCCGTAGCTCAGGGCTTTCATGCCGGCCATGACGGCGCGGATGGCGTGGATGGTGCCGTCCACATTGACGGCGCGCAGGCGGGCGAAGCCGGCGGAGTCGTAGGTTTCCAGCGTCGCCGCCCAGGCGATGCCGGCGTTGTTGACGAGGATGGTGATGGGGCCGAGTTCGCTGGTCACGCGGTCGGCGGCGGCTTGGACGGCGGTGGCGTCGGCGACGTCGGCCTTCACCGCGATGGCGCGGCCGCCGCTGGCGCGGATTTCGGCGATGAGGGCATCGGCGGCGTCCGGCCGGCTGGTGTAGTTGACGCCGATGGCGACGCCGCGGGCGGCGAGATGCAGGCAGGTGGCACGGCCGAGGCCGCGGGCGCCGCCGGTGACCAGGGCGACCTGGTTGGTCCATTCATGCGGCATGGGTGGTTTCCTATTGTTGGTTGGGCCATTCCGGCGGCGCGGTGGCGCCGGTCTGGCCGGTGATGCGGGTGTAGGCTTCGGGGCGGCGGTGCTTGTCGAAGGCGAAGATCGTCGTACGGCCGAGAGTGCACATGTCGAGATTACAGTCGGCGACGATGAGTTCGTCGTCCCAGGAGGTGGCCTGGGCCATGATCTCGCCCTGCGGGTTGACGATGATCGAGTGGCCGAAGAGTTCGCAGCCGTCTTCGGTGCCGGCCTTGGCGACGGCCACCGCGAAAGTGGCGTTCTGGTAGGCGCCGGCCTGGACGGAGAGGTGGGAGTGGAAGACGCGGAGATGCGGCGCCTCGAACCCGGCGGCGGACTGGTTGAGGCTGGGGGTGTTGTATCCGCACATCACCAGCTCGATGGATTGCAGGCCGAGTACGCGCCAGGCTTCCGGCCAGCGGCGGTCGTTGCAGATCATCATGCCCATGTTCAGGGCGATGTTGCCCATCGGGGCGCGGATGACGGGGAAGCCGAGGTCGCCGACTTCGAAGTAGCGCTTTTCCAGGTGCTGGACGGCACGTTTCGGGTCGTGCTCTGCGTGGCCGGGCAGGTGGACCTTGCGGTATTTCAGCAGGGTCTCGCCGGCGGGGCTGACGAGGATGGCGGTGTTGAAGTGGTGCCCGTCCGGGGTGCGCTCGGCATAGCCGATGTGGAAGCCGATGTTGAATCTGCGAGCAGCGTCGAAGAGGGGCGCGGTTTCGTTCGAGGGCATGGCGGTTTCGAACCAGCGGTCTGCCTCGGCCCGATTCTCGTGGTAGTGGCGCGGGAAGAAGGTGGTGAGTGCGAGCTCGGGGAAGACGACGAGTTCGCAGCCGCGGGCGTGGGCGCGTTCCATCAGCCGGACCATGCGGCCGATGGCGACATCTCGGCCTTCGGCAAGCTGGATGGGGCCGAGCTGGGCGGCGCCTACTGTTAGAATACGGCTCATAGCGGGGGTTCCGCACCGGTCTGGCCGGTGATTGGGCCGTACCATTGCGGTCGGCGGTGCTGGGCGAAATTGAACATCTTTTCCTTGCCCTGACGGCAGGCGTCGAGGTCGCAGTCGGCGATGATGATTTCGTCGCCGAGGGTTTTCGCCTCCGCGACGATGCGGCCGTTGGGATCGACGATGCAGGAGCCGCCGATCAGGCCGGAGCCATCCTCGTCGCCGGCCTTGGCGATGGTGATGGCCCAGGTGGCGTTCATGTAGGCGTTGGCGCGGGCGGCAAGCTGGGAGTGCTCGGTGCGCTGGGCCTGGCTTTCGCTCTCCCCGCCATTGGGGTCGTAGGCGGCGGAGTTGTAGCCGATGCAGACGAGTTCGGCGCCGCGCAGGGCCAGCACGCGCCAGGCCTCGGGCCAGCGGCGGTCATTGCAGATCAGCATGCCCAGCACGCCGCCTGCGAAGGCGGGCGCGCGGAAGGTGGGGAAGCCGAGGTCGCCGTATTCGAAGTAGCGCTTTTCGAGCTGCTGGAAGCGGGCGCCTTCGCGGGGTTCGACCGAGCCGGGGAGGTGGACCTTGCGGTATTTGCCCAGCAGCGTGCCGTCTGGGTTGACCAGGATGGCGGTGTTGAAGCGCTTGCCGTTCTCGGTCAGCTCCGCATAGCCGATGTTGAAGCCGACGCCGAGCTCGCGGGCGCGGTCGAACAGCGGCTGCACGTTCGGGTTGGGCATGGTGCGCTCGAAGTTGGCGTCGAGTTCCTGCGAGTTCTCGTAGAGCCAGCGCGGGAAGAAAGTGGTGAAGGCGAGTTCGGGGAAGACGACGAGCTGGGCGCCTTGGCCGGCGGCCTGCTCCAGCAGGGTGATCAACCGGTCGAGGGTGTGCGCCCGGCTGTCGGCCCGCTGGGTGCCGCCCATCTGCGCGCCGGCGACGCGGAGGACGCGGGTCACGCGCGCCTCACGAAGCGCCCGGCGCCCGGTTGGGCGAGCACGTTCGTCCCGTCCCAGATCGTCCGCCCGCGCAGGATGGTGGCGGCGACGCGGGCGCGCATCTTGCGGCCGTGATAGGGCGACCAGCGCATCTCCGGGCGGTCCTGGATGGTGGCTTCGTCGAAGCTGTACTCGGCGCGTTCGAGTACGAGCAGGTCGCAGTCGCTGCCGAGCTTGATGGCGCCCTTGCGGGGGTAGATTCCGTGCAGCTTGGCCGGGCGTTCGGCGCAGTAGGTGGCCATCACCGTGGGGGACAGGCCGCGTTCGTCCAGCAGGGTGAACATCAGGGGCGCGAAGGATTGCAGGCCGGTGAGGCCGGCGCCGTTGGCGAAGATGTCCGGGCTGCCCTTGCGGTCGGCCGGCCAGGGGGCGTGGTCGGTGGAGATGTTGCTGATCTTGTCGTCGGCGAGGGATTGCCACATGCGCTCCACTTCTGCGGCGGTGCGGAAGGGGGGGTTGCACTTGCCGCGGCCGCCGAGGCGGATGAGGTCCTCCTCGGTCATGCACATGTATTGGATGCAGGCCTCGCCGGTGGCCATCGCACCCATCGCGCGGAAGCTGGCGGCGATATCGAAGCCGCGGGCCAGGGAGGAATGGGCGATGTGGACATGGGCGCCGGTTTCCAGGCCGATTTCGAAGATTTCGAGGTCGGCCATCGTCTCGGCGAGTGGGGGACGGGTGCGGCAGTGCCAGATGGCGGACGTGTTGCCGGCGGCCTTGGCCTGTTCGGTGAGGCGTTCGACGAGTTCCTGGTCTTCGTTGTGCACCGCCACCGGCAGGCCGGTTTTGGCAATCTCGCGGAAGGCAGCGACCATCGTCGGGTGGTCGATGCGGGGGAAGCGGACGGCGTCGTATTCGTAGGTGGAGACCTTGAAGGCGGAGATGCCGGCGGCGGCGAGGCCGGCGATCTCGTCGAGGCCGCCGGACTTCTTGATGGTGCCGTAGAGGGCGAAATCGACATGCGCGAGCCGCTCGATCCAGCCGATCTTGTCGGCCAGGATGGCCGCCGAGGTGACGGCCTGCGGCACGTCGTAGGGCATGTCCACGCAGGTGGTGACGCCGCCGGCGGCAGCCGAGCGCGACGAGCCCTCGATGCCGGCCCAGCCGATCGCCGACGAGGTGTGCATGTGGCCATCGACGAGACCGGGCAGGATCAGCTTCCCGGTGTGGTCGATGGTTTCCGTGGCTGGCGGCGGGGCGCCCTGGCCGATGGCGGCGATGATCTCGCCGCGCAGGGCGACATAGCCGCTTCGGATGATCTCGGTCGGCGTGACGATATCGCCAAGGAAGACGCGGTCGAACGGGGCTGACACGGCTGGATTGCACCCTTTGAGGACGGGACCGCTTGTGGCCTTGGCCGGGCGGTCCTAGGAAGTTGTGGGTCAAGGCTAGACCGCCCACGCCGCGCCCTCAATCCCGCGGCATCCCAAAGGAGGACCGCATGAAGCTGCACGATGTAAAGGTGTACCCGTCCAAGGTTCCGTTGAAGCGCGAAGACCAGTTCGCCTGGAAGATCGCCGGCGTTGCCGCCGACAAGGTGCCGGTGCCGAAGGACGCGGCGGAGATGATCGTCAACCGCATCATCGACAACGCCTCGGTGGCGATTGCGGCGATCAACCGCCGCCCGGTGGTCTCCGCCCGCGGCATGGCGCTGGGGCATGCGCGCAAGGGCGGGGCAACGGTGTTCGGCATGCCGGCCTCCAAGGGCTTCAGCCCGGAATGGGCGGCCTGGGCGAACGGCACGGCGGTGCGCGAACTGGACATGCACGACACGTTCCTCGCCGCCGACTACTCGCATCCCGGCGACAACATCCCGCCGATCCTGGCCGTGGCGCAGACGATGGGCAAATCCGGCAAGGACCTGATGCGCGGGCTGGCGACCGGCTACGAGATCCATATCGACCTGGTGCGGGCGATCTGCCTGCATGAGCACAAGATCGACCACATCGCCCATCTCTGCCCGGCCCAGGCCGCCGGCATCGGCACGCTGCTCGGCCTGAAGCAGGAGGTGATCTACCAGGCGGTGCAGCAGGCGGTGCATGTCAGCTTCACCACCCGGCAGTCCCGCAAGGGCGAGATCAGCTCCTGGAAGGCCTATGCGCCGGCGCATGCGGGCAAGCTGGCCGTCGAGGCGGTGGACCGGGTGATGCGTGGCGAGGGCGCACCTTCGCCGATCTATGAAGGCGAGGACAGCGTGATGGCCTGGATGCTCTCCGGCCGGACGGCGCGCGACAAGGGGCTGCCCGCGCATGTGTATCACGTGCCGCTGCCAGAGCCGGGGGAGGGCAAGCGCTCGATCCTGGACAGCTACACCAAGGAGCATTCGGCGGAATACCAGAGCCAGGCGCTGATCGACCTCGCCTTCAAGATGCGCGAGCAGGTGGCGAACTGGGACGCGGTGGAGAAGATCGTGCTGCACACGTCCCATCACACCCATTACGTGATCGGCACCGGCGCGAACGATCCACAGAAGATGGACCCGAAGGCGAGCCGCGAGACGCTGGATCACTCGATCATGTATATCCTCGCCGTCGCCCTGCAGGACGGGACGTGGCATCACGTGGACAGCTACGCGCCGAAGCGGGCGCAGCGGAAGGATACCGTAGCGCTGTGGCACAAGATCGAAACCCGCGAGGACCCGGCCTGGACGAAGCGCTACCACGCCACCGATCCGAACGACCTGGCCTTCGGCGGGCGGCTGGAGATCATCATGAAGGATGGTTCGAAGCTGGTGGACGAGATGGCGGTGGCGAACGCGCATCCGCTCGGCGCCAAGCCTTTTGCCCGCGCCGACTATATCCGCAAGTTCCAGATCCTGACGGACGGGATCATTACGCCGAAGGAATCCAACCGCTTCCTGGAAGCGGCCCAGGAGGTGGCGAGCCTGCCGGCTGGCGAACTGGGCCGGTTGAACGTCACGCTGCCGAAGGGCGCGTTGGCCGAGTCGAAACCAGGCATCTTCTGAGACGGGAGCACGACATATGAGCGAAACCTTGGCGAACAAGCCGAAGAAGTCGGTGGCGCTGTCTGGCGTCACCGCAGGCAACACCGCGCTTTGCACGGTGGGGCGCACCGGCAACGACCTTCACTACCGCGGCTACGACATCCTCGACATCGCCGAGCAATGCGAGTTCGAGGAACTGGCGCATCTGCTGGTGCACGGCAGCTTGCCGAACATGGCAGAGCTGGCCTCCTACAAGGCCAAGCTGCGAGCGCTGCGCGGGCTGCCGGCGGCGGTGCGCGCGGTGCTGGAGCAGTTGCCGGCCGGCACGCATCCGATGGATGTGATGCGCACCGGTGTCTCCGCGTTGGGCTGCGTGCTGCCGGAGAAGGAGGACCACAACACGCCCGGCGCGCGCGACATCGCGGACCGGCTGATGGCCTGCCTCGGCTCCATGCTGCTCTACTGGCACCATTACAGCCAGAACGGCCGGCGCATTGAAGTCGAGACCGACGACGACACCATCGGCGGGCACTTCCTGCATCTGCTGCACGGCGGCAAGCCACCCGAATCCTGGGTGCGGGCGATGCATACCTCGCTGAACCTCTATGCCGAACATGAATACAACGCCTCGACCTTTGCCTGCCGGGTGGTGGCGGGTACGGGGGCGGATATCCATTCGGCGATCACGGGTGGCATCGGCGCGCTGCGCGGACCGAAGCATGGCGGGGCCAACGAAGTCGCCTTCGAAATCCAGAAGCGCTACGACAGCGCCGATGCTGCGGAGGCGGATATCCGCGCGCGGGTGGAACGCCGCGAGGTGGTCATCGGCTTCGGCCACCCCGTCTATACGATCGCTGATCCGCGCAACAAGATCATCAAGGAAGTGGCTCGCAGACTCTCCGCCGAGGCGGGTTCGATGAAGATGTTCGACATCGCCGACCGGATCGAGGCGGTGATGATGGAAACCAAGAAGATGTTCGCCAATCTCGACTGGTTCAGCGCCGTCTCCTACCACATGATGGGCGTGCCGACGGCGATGTTCACGCCGATCTTCGTGATCTCGCGGACGTCGGGGTGGAGTGCGCATGTCATCGAGCAGCGCGTTGACAACAAGATCATCCGACCCGCGGCGAATTACGTCGGGCCGGAAAATCTCGCCTTCGTGAAGCTGGCCGACCGCGCCTGACAGCGCATTGCGGAATTCAATAATCCGCAGTCCAGATCAATAAACTTCGATACTCACATGACCCCGCGGCAGCATTGCCGCGGGGTTTTGCGTCGATGGTCGCCTGCAAGTAACGACAGGTATTTTGTTGACATGCGAACGTGGCAAGGCGGATAGCGGAATCCGGCACGCGCACTATCCGATTCGCCACTCGCATCGGTGCCTGTGTCCAACAGGGAAGGTCATGGTGGCATGAACCGCATTCTCATCCAGGCTCGGCGCAGGCTGATGCGCGGCGGCATGGATCAGGATGCTGTCAACGGGCCTCCGGGGCGCTCTGTTGCCTGCGGCAACTTGCACCTTACGCAACCGGCCACCCAGTTTGCTGTTGCAAGAGTCGGAACCAACCAACCACGGCACTTCAGGAGATCGACCACGTGAGCCAGGAAGAAACCATCACCAAACGCGCTCAGGCAATGGCCGTGCGCGCCGCGACCAAGAAGGCTGCAGTCCCTGCCAAGGCGGCAGCGCCCGCCAAGAAGGCGGCTCCCGCCAAAGCCGCCCCGGCGGCGAAGCCGGCTGCCAAGGCCGCCGCACCGAAGAAGGCCGCCGCTGCGCCGAAACCCGCAGCGAAGCCGGCTGCCAAGGCGGCGGCACCCAAAGCTGCGGCGAAGCCCGCAGCTGCACCGAAAAAGGCCGCCGCCCCCAAGGCCGCCGCGCCCAAGGCTGCGGCAGCGAAGCCCGCCGCCAAGGCGGCTGCGCCGAAGAAGGCTGCCGCCGCAACGGCGCCCGCCGCGAAGCCAGCGGCTGCCCCGAAGAAGGCGGCAGCCCCGAAGAAAGCAGCTGCGGCCCCAGCCGCTGCGCCGGCGCCCGCACCGAAGAAGGCCCCTGCCAAGAAAGCCGCTGCCAAAGCGTGATCGCCTGCCGTATTCCGGCCGCCGCCCTGTTCCAACAGGTCGGCGGCCGTTTTCGTCGCACTTAGCGGACGCGGTACAGCGTCACTTCCGGCTGACGGATTGTGAATTTGCGCAGCACCTTGTCCGGTATGATCCCCGCCGGCAGATAGCGCAGCACGAAGCTTGCGAGCGGGCGGGCAGGCGGATCATAGACGGTGACGACCTGCCAGGCCGGGTTCACTGCGAAGTCCCGAGGCAGGCGCAGCGGATTGATGAAGAACAGGTCTCCAGGCTTCGGCGGCGTTGCAACGACCTTGGTGGACACGCCGCGCCATTCCAGGATCACGTCCGCGCGCAGCCGGGTGCGCGGGTCGGTATTGATGATCTCGCCCTGTGTTGCAGCGATGTCGGCAAGGGTGTTTTCGCCGAACATGAGGTCCCGATTGGACAAGGCGACAGCAGCCACATTCGCCGCCAGCATGGCGCCCGCCAGCGTCCAGGCCAGGCGATTACGCCGCATCGCCACCAACTCCGCGATGGCGATACCTGCCAGGATCGAGACGATAACCGCGGGCATCAGGAAGTAGCGCGGGGTCAGCGGCAGAACCTTCCATAGTCCCGCAGACAGCAGGCTCCAGACGACGGCGATGGCCGCCAACACGATCACCGCGCGCTGCGCTGCGGGGCCAAGCTTGCGGGTGCGCAGGAGCCACACCGACAGCGGCACGCCGATCCAGGCGAGCAGGCCGAAGCTCTGGTTCATCAGCAGCATCGTCACCGGATCGATCAGCGGATGGAGGATCGGCACGGTGGCGCCCTGATCCACCCAGCGGCTGATCGTCGCGTCATGCGTAAGATTGATGGTCGGGCGATGGCGGTGCAGCGGGTCCCCGGTGCCGACCCACATGGCAAGCAACTCGCAGGCCAGCACAGCCGCGAAGGCCGCGCCCATCGGCAGGTAGCGAACGCGCGGCATGCCGTAGCCACCGAGGAACAGCAGCCCGATGGCAGCGACGGCGAAGAGGCTTGTCTCGTGCGACAGGTAGCCCAGCCCGGCCAGCGCGCCGCTGCCCAGCAGCGCGCCCCACGGCATGCCCGTACGCGGCTTCATCGCGTGCAGATATCCGATCGTGGCAGCGAGCACGAAGAACATCTTCACCGGGTCGATATCCGCGGTGCTGGACCAGGTGATGATCTGCGGGTTGGTGGCGATCAGCGCCCCGCCCACGAGGGCGGCGGTGGTGCCCGCCAAGCTGCGTAGCCATAGGGTCAGCATCACCAGCAGGGCAATGCTGTAGAGAATGGTCGGCAGCACCATCGCCACCGGCCCGCTGCCGAGCACGGCGCGTGCGAGCGCCATCGGTAGCACCAAGGTCTGGCGCAGTGCCCAGTGGGAATCGCCGATATACGGGAATTGCACCAGCCATTTGCCCGCGGCGGCCCAGTACAGCGCATCGTCGCTGGCCAGATAGCCGGTCCAGAAGCTGGACAGCAGCAGGCCGAACAGGGCCAGGATACCTGCCACCAGGATAGCCGGGTTGGAGAGGATGCGCATCTCAGCCTCCGAAGGTATCCAGCAGATCGTCCACCTGGGTCGGCGTCAGCAGCCGGGGCCCGGCGCCGCGCAGCAGCAGATACAGCTTCGCTGCCTCCTCCAGTTCTTCCGCCGCATAGACCGCGTCCGTCAGCGTCGCGCCGCTGACCACCGGGCCGTGGTTGGCGAGCAGAATCGCGCGTGCGTCCACCGCCGCGGCGGCGATCGACGGCTCCATGGCCGGATCGCCGGGGCGGGCGTAGGGGACGATCGGCATCCGCCGGCCCACCCGCATGACGAAATACGGCGTCAGCGGCGGAATTGGATTGTCGCTGTCCACATCAGGCAGACAGGCGACGGCTGTGGCCATCGTGGAATGCAGATGCACCACAGCCCCGGCATCCGGACGCGCCGTGTAGAAGGCGCGGTGCATGAACACCTCCTTCGATGGCTTGTCCCCGCCGACATGCCGAAACGACGTGTCGAGCTTGGACAGCCGCGCGGCGTCCAGCCGGCCGAGCGAGGAGTTGGTCGGCGTCATCAGATAGCCGTCATCCAGCTTCACGCTGATATTGCCGGCACTGCCCACCGAGAAGCCGCGCGCGAACAGGCTTGCGGCGAGGGTGACCAGAAGGGCGCGGGTTTCCGCCTCGTTCACGCCACGAACGCCTTGAGGAAGAAGTCCGGCGCGCCGAAGTTGCCGGATTTCAGCGCGAGTTGCATCCCCGGCCCGCTGCCCTCGGCAAAGGTCCATGGCACGCCGGGATCGATCTCGCGGCCGATGCGCAGGCGATGCACGCCAAGGCGGGTCACCACCGCGCCTGAGGTCTCGCCGCCGGCCACCACCAGCCGCCGCACGCCCGCGGCGACCAAGCCCTCAGCGATGTTGGCCAGTGCGTGTTCGACCAGGGCACCGGCAGCATCGCGGCCGAGGCTTGCCTGCAATGCCGCAACCTTGTCCGGCGGGGCGGAGGCGGCAATGACGATCGGCGCCGAACCCAGCCGCGGCAGCGCCCAGGCCAGCGCCTGCGCCGCCAGCGCCGCGGCGTCGGGTGTGGCGAGCGCGTCGAGTTCCAGAACCTCGGCATGGCCGCGGGCGTTGGCGATCTGGAACAGCGTGGCACGCGAACAGGAGCCGGCGAGTACGGCCGCATGGCCTTCGACGGCCGGCAGCCCGGCCGCGTCGCCGTCCGATGTCAGCAACCCCGCACGGCGGAAGTTCTCCGGCAGGCCGATCGCCACGCCCGAGCCGCCGGTGATCAGCGCATGCGCGGCCGCCGCCTCGCCGATGGCGTAGAGATGCGCGTCGCTGACGGCATCGACGACGGCGTAGCGCCGGCCCTGCTCCTTCAGCGCCGTCATCGCGCCACGGATCGTCGCCACCCCGCGCTCGACGGTGGCGAACGGCACGAGGCCGACGGAGCCGCTACTCTGCCGGCCGAGCACGCGGACGAGATTCGCATCGGTCATCGGCGTGAGCGGGTGGTTTTCCATGCCGCTCTCGCTCAGCAAAGCGGTGCCGACGAACAGATGGCCCTGGAAGACGCTGCGGTTATTGGCCGGAAAGGCGGGGCACGCCAGCGCGAAGCCGCAGCCAAGGGCTGCCACCAGCGCATCGGCAACCGGCCCGATGTTGCCCTCCTCGGTGCTGTCGAAGGTGGAGCAGTACTTGAAGAAGAACTGCCGGCAGCCTGCCGCCTGCAGCCACGCCAGCGCCGCGAGGCTCTCGCCGACCGCATCGCCCACCGGTGCGGTGCGCGATTTCAGGGCAACGACGATGGCATCCGCGTCGGGGGGGGCTTCCCCGGGCTTCGGCACGCCGATCACCTGCACGGTGCGCATGCCGCCCTTGACGAGCATGGCGGCGAGGTCGGTGGCGCCGGTGAAATCGTCGGCGATACAGCCGAGAAGGGGCATGTCGCTATCTCCGCGGAAGGGCGAGAAGGTCGGTGTGGCCGATGCGCAGGGCCAGTCGCATGCGCATCATCTGCCGCAGGCGCAGTTTCTCCCAGGCTGCGATGGCGCCGCGCCGGGCGGGCATGCGCAGGGCAGCGACGCGGGCGTGGGAGGCGATCATGTCTGAGAGCATGGCGAGATCGCCGGTCGGGATCACCCAGGGGCTGGGCGCGGTCAGCACGCGAAACCGCGGCGCGAAGCAGCGGGCGAAGGCGGCCGGCGCATGCGGGCCGAGTGCGTGGCCGAAGCCCTTCGCGCGCGTCTGGTCACGGCGGAAGCCGGCGCGGATGGCGGTATCGCCGGCCATCGGCGGCAGCCAGGCGTCGCGCCCGTCCACCGAGAGGCAGGCGAAAAACGGCGCGTCCAGCATGCCGGCCAGTTGCGCCAGCCAGGGCTCGGAGACGATGTCGAGCAGCGCGCTGCACACCACGCCGTCCGCGCCCTCCAGCGGCAATTTGGCGAGTTCGCCCGCGAGGTCGACGCAGATGGCATCCACCTGCCACACCTCGTCGAAGTCGATGATGGCGAGGCTGGCGGGGTCGGAGGTATCGATCTCGTAGCCTGAGTCCACCGCCCACTCGGCGATCTGGTTCATCGCTTCCACCAGCAGGCCGCGATCGGCGTCCACCAGGGTCCAGTATTGTGAGCCGCCGATGCGCGGGGCGAGCCAGCGGAACAGGCTGCCGGTGCCCGCCCCGAGGTCCAGCAGGCGCGGCGCGTCCGGCAAAGCGGCGATGAAGGCGGCGGCGAGCGCCTCGCTGCGGGCGGCGGCGTCGTAGGGTTCGCGCAAAGCGAGCCAGTCGGCGTCGAATGTTTCGGTCATGCGATGGCGTCCGCGAAAAGGCGTGCCTGTCCTGGCCAGCCCGGCAGGGCCTGGCCGAGCTGCCAGGCAGCTTCGGCCATATCGGCGCGCACATCGGTGTCGAAGATCACCCGGCGCAGCGCCTTGGAATAGGTGACAAGGTCGCCGACATCGCAGACGATGCCGGCCCCCATCGCGTTCGGCGGCGTCGGCACCAGGGCGCCGGCGGCACCGCCTTTGGTGATGGCCACCGGCAGGCCGCGCTTCAGCGCCTCGGCGATGGCCATGCCGTAGCCCTCGTACTCGGTGGCCAGGGCGAACACATCGGCCTGCTGCCACAGCGCGTCCAGCGCGCCATCGACCACGGTGCCGGCGAAGGTGACGCGCTGGGCGATGTTGAGTTCCTCGGCCAGCGCTCGCAGCGCCTGGCCGTGGGTGCTCTCCACCCCGCCGCCGGCAATGGTCAACTGCCAGTCGAGATCGAACAGCCGGCCGAGCGCGCGCAGCAGCAGGTCGTGGCCCTTGCGGGGAATGAGCGAGCCGACGGAGAGGATGCGGCAGGTCGGTCCGCCGCTGCCGGTGCAGCGCGGCGCGTCTTCCGTGCCCGGCACGATGGTGGTGATGCGGGCGGGATCGACGGCGAAATCCTGCACCAGCGTGGCCGCCGTAGTCTCGGAGGTCACCACGCAGCGGGCGAGCAGCGGGAACAGCCGCTGCTCGATGGCGCGCAGGGCGGCGCGCGTGTCGTCGTCGGCCGGTTCCAGGCAGGTCGGGTGATGGATCAGGCCGACGGCGCGGCGGGCGGCGAAGTCCCCGGCGTGGGCGGCGAAAGCCGGCAGGCCGAGCCCATCGATCACCGGCACGCCCTCCGCCGCGCTCCAGGCGGCAGCGGCGGCGGAAATGGCCTCCGCATCCGGCAGGGGGTGGCGGCCCGCCAGTTCCTGCACGTCGACCCGATGCCCGCCCGCCCGCCACTCGGCGATCATCCGCCGGTCATAGCCGTAGCCGCCGGAGATGGCGGCCAACGGCGCCGGGACGAGCAGCGAGGTGTGCATCAGCCGAGCGTCCCCTCATAGGCGGCCCAGGCCACCGGGCTTTCGCGCAGCAGCACCTTCAGCCCGGTGACGGCCTTGCCGCCATCGCCCATCACGCCGGCCTGCAGCGCGGTGGCGAGCAGGTCGTAAATATGCTGGGCCATGTATTCGGTGGTGGTGTTCTGCCCCGCCAGCGCCGGCAGGCTGTCAAGGTTGTGGTAATCGACCGTGTCGAGGATGCGCCGCAACTCGGTCTTGGCCAGGCCGATATCGATCAGCAGGTTGAGGTGATCGAGCTTCGGCGCGCGGAACTCGGCTTCCACCGCATAGGTGGCGCCATGCAGGCGCTGAGCCGGGCCGAATTCCTGCCCCTGGAAGCTATGGGCGATCATGATGTGGTCGCAGACGGTCAGGCTGAACATGGGAAATCCTCAATAGGTGACGACATGGCACAGCCCGCCCGCGAGCAGGCGGGTCATGGCTTCGGGCAGGGTCTCGAACGGCGTCGGCGGTTCCAGCAGCAGGTCGAGCACGGGATCGGCCAGCAGGTCCAGCGCGGTGGCCAGCCGCTCGCCGTAGCTGCGCCGCCCGCGCATGGCGGTGGCGACGCTGCCGACCTGGGTGGAGATCAGCCGCAGGCGGCGCTGGTGGAATGCCTCGCCGAGCGGCAAGGCGGGGGTCTTGTCGCCGAACCACGACGCCTCGACGATCCGCGCCTCGAAGGCGGCGCTCGCGAGTGCCGTGCGCAGCCCGGCCTCGCTGGCCGAGGCGTGGATGATCAGCTCCTGCTCGGCAGGTGCGTCCGCGGGGGGGGCGAAGCGACAGCCGAAGGCCTCGGCGATCGCGGCGCGCCCGGGGTCGATATCCACCAGCGTCACCCGGCAGGCGGGAATGCGGGCGAGCAGCCAGGCGCTCAGTAGCCCGACGACGCCGGCGCCGACCACCATGATCCGCTCGCCCGGCAAGGGGGCTGCGTCCCAGGCGATGTTCAGCGCGGTCTCCATATTGGCCGCCAGCGTCGCCCGCGCGGTGGGCACCTGGGCGGGAACCGGGATGCACATGCCGGCGGGGGCGCGGAAGACGTCCTGATGCGGGTGCAGCACGAAAACGCGCCCGGACTCCGCCTCGCCCACGGCGCTGTAGCCGTATTTCACCGGGAAGGGGAACGCGCCCCCCATCAGCGGCGCCGCCATCACCGGATACTGGCTCGGCGGCACCCGCCCGGCGAACACCAGCGATTCCGTGCCGCGCGAGATGCCGGTGGCCAGCGTGCGCACCAGCACCCCCGCCTCGCCCAGCGCCTCGGTGCGGATCTCGCCCTGGCCGGGGCCGGTGGTCCAGAAGGCGCGGGCCTGCATCAACTGCGCTCCAGCGGGATATCGAGCAGGATGTCGGCCCCCATGCGATAGGGCGTCCAGGCGACGCGGCGGGCCTGCTCGGGGCGGTCCACGCCTGGCAGGGTGAAGCTCGGCACGCCCTCGCCCAACAGCAATGGTGCGATGGTCACGTGCAGCCGGTCCAGCACCCCGGCGGTGAGGAAACGCGAGACGGTGATGCCGCCCCCTTCGACGAACACCCGCTTCAGCCCGCGCGCCGCCAGCCTGTCCAGCAGCGCGGCGAGATCGAGCCCGTTCGCGGCGGAGCGGGGCAGGCGCAGCACCTCCGCGGTGCCCACCCGGTCGGGGCCGCCGGCGTCCTCGGCGCAGGCGAGCAGAGTCGGCGCGCCGTCCCTGAACACGCCGAAATC
>CAMCJI010000010.1 GCA_945874805.1 Asaia bogorensis
GTGATCAGAGTCGGCGTCATGCGGGCTCTCCGGGGGTGATGGCGCGGCGGGCGAAGATGATCACGGCGGCCATCAGCAGGCCAAGCAGGCCGAAGGCGACCGGCAGGCTCAGCAGGTCAGCGGCGACGCCGACCATGGCCGGGCCGGCGAGCAGGCCGGCATAGCCCGGCGTGGCGGCGGCCGAGATCGCCTGGCTCGGCGGCATGCCGGGCACGCGGGACGCGGCGGCGAACAGCACGGGGACCATGTTGGCGCAGCCCAGCCCGATCATCAGGCAGCCGGCCATGCCGGCCCAGACGGTCGGCACGATGGCGGCGAGCAGATAGCCCGCGCCGGCCAGCGCCGCGCCCCAGCGCAGCAGGTTCGCGGGGGCGACATGCGCCTGCACCCAGTCACCGGTCAGCCGCGCCAGCGCCATTGCGGCAGAGAACCAGGCGAAGGCCAGCCCGGCCGTCTCGATCCCCGCGCCGCGGTGGAAGCGCAGCAGCACGCCTGCCCAGTCGAGCACCGCGCCTTCGGCAAGGAAGGCGATGAAGCAGAGCGCGCCGATCAGGATGAGCCGTCCGCGCGGCCAGGCGAGGCCGCTGCTGGCCTCGCGCGCCGGCAGCATATAGGCGCAGCAGGGCAGCAGGATCGCCAGCGACAGCACCGCCGAGCCGGTCGCCGCCATCCAAGGTGCCACGCCCGCGCCGAGCAGCAGCGAGACGCCCCCGGCGCCGAGCAGGCCGCCGGCGCTGTAGCCGCCGTGGAAGCTGCTCATCAGGCTGCGCCCGGCCAGCGCCTCGACCCGCACGGCCTGGGCGTTCATCGCGACATCGACGGTGGCGAGCGAGGCGCCGAATACGGCGAGGGCGAGGCCGAGGCCCCAGGCGGTGGGAACCAAGGCGAGCGTGGGCAGCGTCGCACAATAGATCAGGCCGCCGACGAGGCAGACGGCGGGGGCGCCGAAGCGCTGGGTCAGCAAGCCGGCGCCGGGCAAGGCCGCGAGCGCACCGCCGCCGAGGGCGAGCAGCAAAACGCCCAGGGTGGAGTCATCCAGCCCCAGGCGCTGCTTGGCGTCCGGCACCAGC
Organism: Asaia bogorensis; assembly: GCA_945874805.1. Taxonomy (GTDB): domain Bacteria; phylum Pseudomonadota; class Alphaproteobacteria; order Acetobacterales; family Acetobacteraceae; genus CAIRTN01. The sequence continues at coordinate 1,071 of CAMCJI010000010.1, forward strand.
GGCGCCCAGGTGGAGGTGCCGATGCCGACGATCAGAAAGACCAGAAAGGTCGCCAGCCGCGGCGCGCGCCAGTTCATCGGACGCGCGCCGCACGTGGGATCAGGCCATCGCCTTGACGAGGTTTTCGTCGATCTTGGCGAGGAAGTTCTGGGTGTTCATCCAGGGCTGCTCCTTGCCGATCAGGCTGGCGAGGTCCTTGGTCATGTGGCCGGATTCAACCGTCTCGATGCAGACCCGCTCCAGGGTGTCGGCAAAGCCGGTGACGTCCGGCGTGTTGTCGAACTTGCCGCGATAGGCCAGCCCGCGCGTCCAGGCGAAGATCGAAGCGATCGGGTTGGTGCTGGTCTCGCGGCCCTTCTGGTGCTCGCGGTAGTGGCGGGTGACGGTGCCGTGCGCGGCCTCGCTCTCCACCGTCGCCCCGTCCGGGCTGAGCAGCACGGAGGTCATCAGGCCGAGCGAGCCGAAGCCCTGGGCGACGATGTCCGACTGGACGTCGCCGTCGTAGTTCTTGCAGGCCCAGACATAGCCGCCGTCCCACTTCAGGGCGGAGGCGACCATGTCGTCGATCAGGCGCTGTTCGTAGGTCAGGCCGGCGGCCTTGAACTTGGCGGCGAATTCGGCGTCGAAGACGTCCTGGAACACGTCCTTGAACATGCCGTCATAGGCCTTGAGGATGGTGTTCTTGTGGCTGAGATACACCGGGTAGTTGCGCGCCAGGCCGTAGTTGAAGGACGCACGGGCGAAGCCTTCGATGGAAGCCTTGGTGTTGTGCATGCCCATCACCACGCCGTCGCCCTTGAACTCATGCACCAGCATCTCGACCGGGGCGGAGCCGTCGGCGGGGGTGAACATCAGGCTCACCTTGCCGGGCTGCAGGATCTTGGTTTCGGTGGCGCGGTAGATGTCGCCATAGGCGTGGCGGCCGATGACGATCGGCTTGTTCCAGTGCGGGACGAGGCGCGGCACGTTGGAGCAGATGATCGGTTCGCGGAAGATCGTGCCGTCGAGGATGTTGCGGATGGTGCCGTTCGGGCTGCGCCACATCTTCTTGAGCTTGAACTCCTCAACCCGCGCCTCATCCGGGGTGATCGTCGCGCATTTCACGCCGACGCCGTAGCGCTTGATGGCGTGGGCGGCGTCGACGGTCACCTGGTCGTCGGTCTGGTCGCGGTATTCGACGCCGAGGTCGTAGTATTTCAGGTCGATATCGAGATACGGCAGGATCAGCTTCTCCTTGATGAAGCCCCAGATGATGCGCGTCATCTCATCCCCGTCGAGTTCCACAACCGGGGTCTTCACCTTGATCTTCGCCATACCGTCCTCGCTGGTGTGCGTGCCGGGCATCTGCCGCCCGGACGCGATGATGGGCCGGGCGGATATCTGCCGCCCGGGAATGCGGCCGGACAATTGCACTTGAGGTCCCGCGCGGCAACCTTTGCAGCCCAGGCCGGGCAGAAAATCACCAGCGTTGAACGCGGCGGCGCGGTGGTGTTCACTGCCCGCAGATGCAGGACTCCCAAACCGGACTGACCTTTGCGGCCGATGTTCTGGCGGTGCTCGCGCTCGCCGGGCTGCTCGCCACGATCCTTGCCGCCTTGCTGCTGCTGCGCGCGGCACAACGGCGCGAGGCGGCGATGCTGCGCGAGCGCGCCGCCCTGACCGCGGCCTACGCCCAGGTCGCCGCCGCGCGCACGGCCGCCGAATGCCGCGCGAGCCTGGCCGCGACGATGGTGGCGGGGCTGCCGGATGGCATGGTGATGTTCGATGCCGGCATGCGCCTCGTTTTGTGGAACGACCGCTTCGGCGAGATCGCCGGCGTGCCGCCGGAGCTGCTGCGCGAGGGAACGACGCTGGACGAGATGATCCGCGCCCAGGCACTCGCCGGCGAGTTCGGCCGCGGCGACATGGAGGCCGAGGTGATGCGCCGCTCCTCCGCCGCCCGGCGGGCGGGGGAACTGGCATTCAGCGAGCGCCAGCGGCCGAACGGGCGGGTGATCGAACTGCGCCGCCGCACACTGCCGGGGGGCGAGATGGTCACGCTGGTCGCCGACGTCACCGCCCGCCGGCGGATGGCCCAGCCGATGCGCAGCGACCCCGCCGGCATCGCCCCGGCCGCAGCAGCCCTCCCCCCCGGCGGCCTCGTCAGCGTGCCGCCGCGCCCGCCGCGGCGCGCCACTGTGCTGCTTGTCGAAGATATCCTGGTCAACCAGCTCGTCACCGCGACGCAGTTGCGCCGCGACGGGCACCGGGTGGATGTCGCCTCCACCGGGGCGGAGGCGGTGCGCATGGTGGCCAGCACGCCCTACGATCTCGTGCTGATGGACCTGATGATGCCCGGCATGAGCGGGCATGAGGCCGCGCGCGCCATCCGCGGCATGGCCGGCCTGTCCGGCGTGGTGCCGATCCTGGCGCTGACCGCCAATACCAGCCCGCTCGACCGGCAGCGCTGCATCGAGGCCGGCATGCAGGGCATGCTCAGCAAGCCCGTCAGCGCCGAGGAGCTGAGCGCGGCCATCGCCGATCTGCGCCGCCCCGGCAGCATCGTGCCGGTCTCCACCTCCACCTCCGTGCAACTGCTGGATATCGAGCGGCTGACCGAGTTACGGGAGGGATTGCCGGCCGGTCTGTTCGTCTCCCTCGCCGAGCAGTGTATCGTCGACATGCGCGAGCGGATGATGGACCTGCACGAGGCGATCGAGACGGCCGAGACGGAGCGCACGGTCGCCGCATCGCACGCGCTGGCGGGCATGGCCGGCAGCTACGGCATGGCGGCGGTGGAGCGGCGGATGCGCCATATCATGGCGGCAGGCCAGGCGGCGGACGCCGAGCTGTGCCGCCGCCTGACCTACGGCATGGACGGCGAGCTCGACCGGTCGGAGGAGGCGTTGCAGACGCTGGTGCAGGCGCAGCCGGCGTGAAGCGGGTCTATCTCGCCGGCCCGGATGTGTTTCTGCCCGACCCGATGGCGCGGGCCGCGGCGCTGAAGGCGATCTGCGCGGCGCACGGGCTGCACGGCGTCTCGCCGCTCGATCCGCTGGATGGCGGTGACCCGGCGGGCTGGGCGGCGCTGGCGCTACCGCTGCAAATCGCCCTGCGCAACGAGGCGCATATCACCGGCTGCGACGGGCTGATCGCCAATCTCACGCCGTTCCGCGGGCCGAGCGCGGATGCGGGTACCGTGTTCGAGGTCGGCTACATGCGCGCCCTTGGGCGGCCGGTGTTCGGCTGGAGCAACAGTGCCGCGCTGTTTGTGGACCGCACGCGGGGGTTTCTCGGCTCCGGCGCCGCGACGGACGGGGAGGGGCTGCTGGTGGAGGATTTCCCCGGCATGCGCGACAATCTGATGATCGACGGCGCGATCGCGGCCTCGGGCGGCGTGTTCGTCACCCGCGCGGCGGCGGCGCGCTGGCAGGATCTGGCCGCGTTCGAGGACTGCGTGGCCCAGGCGGCAGCCGTGCTGCGAGAATAGCACCCGCCCCCCGCCGCGGCGCGGCGGGGGGGCGGGGCCGGTGCTCAGGCGGAGGCGTCGATCACGTCGCCGAAGCGCTCATAGGTGGTGCCGGTCCAGCGCGTGAGCTGCATCTGCTGGATCGGGTGGAAGTTGGCCGGTCCGGTGCTGACGGTGACACCGGGCAGCAGCACGGGCACGGTCAGCTTCTTGATGTTGGCGGCCTGCTTCATGATGTTCTCGCGGGAGAAATCATCGCCGCACTGCTTCAGCACCTGCAGCATGGTCGTACATACGCCGTAGCTGAACACATAGCCGCCATCCAGCATGTCGCCGTCCGGGATGTACTTGGCCATGAACGCGCGCCATTCGTTCATCCCGGCATCCGTCTTCCAGGACGGGTCCGAATTGTCCTTGAGATACTGCGAGGTGATCACGCCGACGGCCTTCTCCGGGCCGGCGGGATTGATCGTCGCACCCACCGAGGAGGAGACGTTGGACATGAAGTGCAGCGGCTTCCAGCCGATGTCGAAGGCCTTGCGGATGGTCTGGGCGGCGAATTTCGGGATCGCGGCGGTGACCAGCGTGTCCGCCCCGCTGTCCTTCATCGCCACCACCTGGCTGTCCACGGTGGCGTCCGACGACTCGTAGGTCACAATCTTGGTGAACATCTTGTCGAAGTCGGCCTTCAGCTCATCCTTGAGGCCGATCAGGTAGTCCTTGCCGAAATCGTCGTTCTGATAGATCAGCGCGGCCTTGGCCGCCGGCTTGTTGGCGCGGATGTATTTTGCGTAGATCTGGGCTTCGGTGCGGTAGCTCGGCTGCCAGCCCATCGTCCAGGGGAAGTCCTTGGGATTGCCCCATTTATCCGCCCCGGTGGCAAGGAACAGATGCGGGACCTTCCGGCCATTGATGTAGCGGTGGATCGCCGTGTTGTTCGGCGTGCCGAGTGGGTTGAACAGGAAAGCCACCTCGTCCTGCTCCACCAGCCGACGGGTCTGCTCCACCGTCTTGGCGGGGATGTAGCCGTCGTCCAGCGTGATGAAGGTGATCTTGCGCCCGCCGACTCCGCCGTTTTCGTTGACCATCCTGAAGAAGGCCGCGGCCCCCTTGCCGATCACGCCGTAGCTGCTGGCGTTGCCGGAATAGGGCATGGTGTTGCCGATCTTGATCTCGGTTTTGGTGACGCCGACCACGGTCGCCGCCAGGGCCTCGCCGACGCCGCCGAAGGCTGCAAAGGCGCCAAGGCCCTTGAGAACTGTCCGCCGATCCATTGTGTTTCCCCGTTGTTTTTTTGATTAGGTCGTCTTGGTCAGCCGCGCCCGCACCAGGCTGGCGATGCCGCCGGGTGCGAGGAACATGAAGGCGATCAGGATGATACCATAGACTGCCCCCGGGGCGGCTTTGGAAAGATGGTCGGCCAGATTCGGGATGAACTGGATGAACAGCGCGCCATAGATCGCACCGGAAATCGAGGCCGCCCCCCCGATCACCATGCCGACGAACAGGGTGATGGAGAGCGCCACGGTGAAACTGTCCGGCGAGACGAACTGCACCGCAATTGCCCCGAGCGACCCCGCGACGCCGGTGAACATGGCCGATGTGGCGAAGGTCAGCGTCTTGAACTGGGCGAGATCGATGCCCATCGCCTCGGCCGCCAGCGGCTGGTCGCGGATGGCCTTCATCGCGCGCCCGATCCGCCCGCCGACGAGGTTCGCCGCGAGGATGAACATGCCCACCCCGACCGCGAGGCTGAACAGATACAGCCATTGGTCGCCGCTCAGCGGCAGGCCGAACGGCGCATCCGGCTTCATGATGACAACGCCCTGCACGCCGCCGGTCCAGTCCTCGAACAGGTGGTATTTCAGCAATTGCGGGATGGCCACCGCCAGCGCGAAGGTGGTCAGCGCGAGATAAACGCCCCCCAGCCGCAAGGCCGGCATGCCGAGCAGAAAGCCCACCCCGGCACACACCACGGCCGAGACGGGCAGGGTCGCCCAGTAGGGCACGTCGAACTTGTCCATCAGAATGGCGGTGACGTAGGCCCCCACCGCATAGAACGCGCCATGCCCCAGCGAAACCTGGCCGTTGTAGCCGGTGACGAGGTTGAGCCCGAGAATGGCCATCGCATAGGCCACAACCAACGTCAGCTGGAACAGCTGATAGCCGCTGGCAAAGCTCGTCGGGACCACCGCCAGCAGAGCGATCAATCCAACGAGACCCCAGGGTGAGCGCAGGAATGCCATGATCTACACCCGGCTCGCGAGGGTCTTGCCGAACAGCCCGGCTGGCCTCAGCACCAGCACGGCGACGATGATCAGCAGCGCCATCGTCAGCTTCAGCTCGGTGCCGACGATGTAGGCGCCGCCGATATTCTCGATGATCCCCACCAGGAAACCGCCGATCACCGCCCCCAGCGGATTGGTGATGCCCCCCAGCAGCGCCCCGGCGAAGGCATACAGCAGCACGCCGGCCATCATGTTCGGGTCGAGAAAGACGATGGGCGCCACCATCATGCCGGCCATCGCCCCGATGCCGGCGGCAAGACCCCAGCCCAGCGCCAGCATCCGCGCCACCGGCACACCGACGAGGCGGCTGGACACCGGGTTGTACGCCGCCGCCCGCATCGCCAGCCCCAGCCGGGTGAAGCGGAAGAACGCCCAGACCGAGGTCAGCACGCACAAAGTCACGAAGGTCGAGCCGAGTTCGTGGCGGGAGAACATGCCGCCCAGCAGCGGCGCACCCTCGCCGAACGGGGTGGGGAAGGGCTTGAGCGTATAGGTGAAGATCCAGCCGGCGATGGAGTTGAAGATCAGCAACATGCCGATGAACACCCCCACCGTCGCCAGGATCGGTGCATTGGCCAAGGGTTGCAGCACGATGCGCTGGATGGCGATACCCATGGCCATCGACACCGCGACCGTGATGGCGAACGCCGCCCAATACGGCACGCCCGCCTGGATCAGCGTCAGCGCAATATAGGTCGAGAACATCGCCATCTCGCCCTGGGCGAAATTCACGTGATGCGTCGCCTGATAGATCATCACCAAAGCCAGAGCGACGGAGGCGTAGATGCCCCCTGTCGCGATCCCCGAAAACAACTGGTGCAGAACGCCGTCCATGGTCAGTACCCCAGATACGAGCGGCGGACGGCTTCGTCCCTACGGATGTCGGCCGCGGCACCGGACATGACGATGCGACCGGTTTCCAGCAGATAGGCCTGATCGGCGATGGTCAGCGCCAGGGCGGCGTTCTGCTCCACCACCAATATCGAGGTGCCCTCGCGCTCGATGATGCTGCGCATGATCTCGAAGATCTCGCGCACGATCAGCGGGGCGAGGCCGAAGGACGGCTCGTCGAGCAGCAGCAGCTTCGGCCGCAGCATCAGCGCGCGGGCGATCGCCAGCATCTGCTGCTCCCCGCCCGAGAGCGTGCCGGCCTGCTGGCGGAAGCGCTGCTTCAGCTTGGGGAAATAGGCGAACATGCGCTCAAGGTCGGGGCCGGTATCGTCGCGCCGCGTATAGGCGCCGAGGCGGAGGTTCTCCTCCACCGTCAGCTCCATGAAGGTGCCGCGACCGTCGGGCACATGCGCGACGCCCATGCCGGCAATCGCCTCCGTCGCTACGCCCACCAGCGAGCGCCCGGCGAAGTCGATGCTGCCGGATACCCGCAGCATGCCGCTGATCGCCCGCAGCGTGGTGGTCTTGCCCGCGCCATTGGCGCCGAGCAGCGTGGTGACGCCGCCTTGCGCGACAAAAAAATCGAGCCCGTGCAGCACCTTGGTGATGCCGTAGCCGGCATGCAGGCCGGTGACGCGGAGCAGCGGGTCAGTGGCCATCGGCACCCTCCCCGAGATAGGCGCGGATCACTTCCGGCTCGGCGCGCACCTCGTCCGGCGTGCCATCGGCGATCTTGCGGCCGAATTCGAGGGCAACGACCTTGTCCGAGACGCGCATCACCAGGCTCATGTGATGCTCGACCAGCAGGATCGACATGTCGAAATGCTGGCGCAGCTTCAGGATGAGGTCGCCGAGTTCGTCCACCTCGCCATGGTTCAGCCCGCCCGCCGGCTCATCGAGCAGCAGCAGCTTCGGCGCCGATATGAGCGCGCGGCCGAGTTCCACGCGCTTCTGCCAGCCGAAGGGCAGGGCGCCGACCACGGTATCGGCGACATGGCCGAGTTCCAGCAGGTCGAGCAGCTCGCCTGCCCGCGCACGCGCGGCCCGCTCCTCGGCGCGCGTCGCCGGCAGGCGCAGCGCGTTGGTGATGAAGCCGGATTGCGCCTTGGTATGGGCGCCGACGAGCATGTTGTCGCGGACCGACATGCTGCGGAACAAAGCGACGTTCTGGAAGGTCCGCCCGATCCCCAGGCTGACCATCCGATGCCGCGCCATGCCGGTCAACGAGGCACCATCGAAGCGGATATCGCCGCGGGAGTAGCGGTAGAAGCCGGAGATGCAGTTGAACATCGTGGTCTTGCCGGAGCCGTTCGGCCCGATCAGCCCGCAGATCTGCCGGCGCCCGACCTCGAAGGACACACCGGCCAGGGCCACAATGCCGCCGAACCGCATCTCCACATCGGCGACCTGCATCAGCGCCGACGCGTCAGGCGTCAAGAGTCACGGCCTTGCTGCGTCGTGCTGCCACGCGCGTCCTCCCCCTGGTCGTCGCGCGGTTTTCCGCACGTTACAACCACGTTAGGACGCCCCACGCGCCGCAGCAAGCACGATATCATCGCGGGGCGTGGGAAGGCGGCGAGGGGGGTGAGCCCCCCGCCCTGTCGTACTCTGGCTTAGCTGACCACGCTGATCTGCTCACGGCGCAGCTGCACCGTCAGCTCATCGAGCGCCCGGCCGATGCCGTCGAGCATTTCGTGGATCTCTTCCACGCTGATGATCAGCGGCGGGCTGAAGGCCAGCGCGTCGTTCGGCAGCGCGCGCCCGATCACGCCTTGCGCCTCGCACAGTTTCACCCAGCGCGCGCCGATCTTCAGCTTGGGGTCGAAGTTCTTGCGGGTCGCCTTGTCGGCCACCAGTTCCACCGCCCCGATCAGCCCGATGCCACGGACTTCGCCGACCAGCGGATGGTCGGTGAAGCGGCGGCGCAGTTCGGCCTGCAGCACCGGGCCTACGGCCTGCACATGATCGCCGATCTTCATCTCGTCATAGATCTTCAGCGTCTCGACGGCGACGGCCGCCGGCACCGGATGGCCCGAGTAGGTATAGCCATGCCCGAAGGTGCCGATGGTGCTGCTCTCCTCGGACAGGCCCTGGAACACCCGCTCGTTCACCAGCACCGCCGAGATCGGCAGATAGGAGGAGGACAGCGCCTTGGCGCAAACCAGGATGTCCGGCTTCATCTCCAGCGTCTGGCTGCCCCAGTAGTGGCCGGTGCGCCAGAAGCCGCAGATCACCTCATCGGCCACCAGCAGCACGTCATACTTCTTCAGAACCGCCTGAATTTTCGGGAAATAGCCACGCGGCGGGATGATCACGCCGCCGGCCCCCATGATCGGCTCGGCCCACATCGCCGCCACCGTATCCGGCCCCTCGGCGAGGATCAGCTTCTCCAGTTCATCGGCGCAGCGGGTGGCGAAATCGTCCTCGGATTCACCCGGCAGCGCGCCATGGTAGTAATGCGGCGTCATCGTATGGACGAAGCGGTCGAGCGGCACATCGAAGCTGCGATGGTTGGCCGGCAGCCCGGTCAGGCTCGCCGCGGCCAGGGTGATGCCGTGATAGCCCTTGATCCGGCCGATCAGCTTCTTCTTCTCCGGCCGGCCGACGGCGTTGTTGAAATACCACACCATCTTGATCGCCGTGTCGTTCGCTTCGGAGCCGGAATTGGCGAAGAACGCCTTGCTCATCGGCACCGGCGCCCGCGCGATCAGCATCTCTGCCAGATCGATCATCGGCGGGTGCGATTTGGCGGTGAAGGCGTGGTAGAACGGCAACTGCCGCATCTGCGCCGCCGCCGCCTGCACCAGGCGCTCGTTGGAGAAGCCCAGCGCGGCGCACCAGAGCCCGGCGACCGACTCGATATAGCCCTTGCCGTTCTCATCGAACACTCGCACGCCTTCGCCACGGGCGATCACCATCGGGCCGACCTCCTGATGGGCCTTCAGGTCGGTATAGGGGTGCAGCACGTTCGCGATATCGCGGGCGGCGGCGGAATTGGCGCGCGGGGGGGTCATGGCGGCTCCTGGGCTAAGAACGATCGGCAGTGTAGAACCGTGCCGAACCGTTTGATAGCCGGGTGCCCGCCATGACCGTCATCACCCCCTCCGCCGCCCACTGGGGCGCCTTCCGCGCCATCGTGCAGGACGGCCAGCTCGCCGCCATCCAGCCTTTCCCGGGGGACAGCGCGCCCCCGCCGATCCTCGCCGCCATGCCGGCGGCGGTGCATTCGCCGCTGCGGATCGACCGCCCCTACGTGCGCAAATCCTGGCTCAACGGCGACCGCGCCGGCGGCACCCCGCGCGGCGGCGACACCTTCGTCCCGCTCGACTGGGATACGGCCACCCGCCTCGTCGCCGGCGAAGTCGCCCGCATCCGCGACGCCCACGGCCCCGCCGCGATCTTCGGCGGCAGCTACGGCTGGGCCTCCGCCGGCCGTTTCCACCACGCCCGCGGCCAGCTTCACCGCTTGCTCTCCAGCGCCGGCGGCTTCACCGCCCAGCTCACCAACTACTCCTACGCCGCCGGCATGACGCTGATGCCCCACATCATGGGCAGCAACGACCCGGTTGACGGCGCAGGGGTGGAGTGGCGAGACATCCACGCGAACGCCCGCCTTCTCCTCTGCTTCGGCGGCATCACCACCCGCAACGGCCAGGTCAACGCCGGCGGCGGCGCCCGCCACCAGATGGGCCAGTGGGTGCGCGAGGCCGCCGCCGCCGGCATCCGCCTCGTCAACATCTCCCCCATCCGCGCCGACATCCCAGACTATCCCGAGGTCGAATGGGTGCCGATCCGCCCGGGCACGGACACGGCGATGATGCTGGCCATGGCGCATGTGCTGTTCGCCGAGGGCCGCGCGGACCTCAATTTCCTCGCCCGCTGCACCGTCGGCCACGAGCAGCTGCGCGCCTACACCGCCGACAAAACCCCCGCTTGGGCCGCCGAAATCACCGGCGTGCCCGCGGCCACCATCGCCCAACTCGCCCGCGACGCGGCGGCCGCCCCCACCATGCTGGCCGCCGCCTGGTCGCTGCAACGCGCCGAATACGGCGAGCAGCCCTACTGGATGCTCGCAGCCCTCGCCTCGATCCTCGGCAACGTTGGCAAGCCCGGCCAGGGTTTCACCTTCGGCCTCGGCAGCGAAAACGGCCGCGGCCTCTCACGCGAGAAGCTGCCCGCCGTCAACCTGCCCGCCATCCCCAACCCCGCCCAGAGCTTCATTCCCGTCGCCCGCATCAGCGACATGCTGGAAAGCCCGGGCACCGAATACGACTACAACGGCCGCCGCATGATCTACCCCCACGCCCGCATGATCTGGTGGGCCGGCGGCAACCCCTTCCACCATCACCAGGACCTCAACCGCCTGCTGCGCGCCTGGGCGCGCGCCGAGACGATCATCGTCTCCGAAAGCTGGTGGACCGCCCCCGCCCGCCACGCCGACATCGTCCTGCCCGCCACCACCACGCTGGAACGCGACGACATCGGCGGCTCCAGCTACGACCGCTTCATCCTGGCGATGCACCAGGCCATCGCCCCGGTCGGCCAGGCCCGCAACGAGTTCGACTATATGGCGGATATCGCCGAGGCCCTCGGCATCCGCGACCGCTTCACCCAGCAGCGCGACACCAACGCCTGGCTGCGCTCGATCTACGACCGCGCCCGCAACACCTACGCCCAGGCGGACATCGCGCTGCCGGATTTCGAGACCTTCTGGGCCACCGGCCACGTCGAAATCCCCGTGCCCGCCAAGCACCACATCCCCTGGTCCGGCTTCCGCGCCGACCCCGGCACGACCAAACTCAACACCCCCTCCGGCAAGATCGAGCTCTACAGCGAACGCATCGCCGGCTTCGGCTATGACGACTGCCCCGGCCACCCCGTCTGGCGCACCCCCACCGAATGGCTGGGCAGTCCCGAGACCGCACGCCATCCGCTGCACCTGCTCTCCGTCCAGCCGTCCACCCGCCTGCACAGCCAGATGGACATGGCCGGCCCCTCCGCCGCCTCGAAGATCCAGGGCCGCGAGCCCATCCGCATCGGCCCCGCCGACGCCGCCGCCCGCAACATCGCCGCCGGCGACATCGTCCGCGTCTTCAACGACCGCGGCGCCTGCCTCGCCGGCGCGGTGCTCGATGAGGGCCTGCTCCCCGGCGTCGTCGTCCTCGCCACCGGCGCCTGGTTCGACCCCGAACACCCCGGCACCCCCGGCAGCCTCTGCGTGCACGGCAACCCCAACGTGCTGACCCGCGACGTCGGCACCTCCAAACTCGGCCAAGGCCCGGTGGCGCAAAGCTGCCTCGTGCAGATCGAACGCTTCATCGGCACGCCGCCGCCGGTGAAAATCAACCGGCCGCCGGTCATTGAAGGAAAGTAAGCGAGGGCAAGTAAGCGTCTTCTTTTTGTGAACAAAAAGAAGCAAAAAACTTTGTTCCATTTCGCCCGGCCTTTCCGCCTCCATCCGTGATCCTGGGCGAAGCGAAGGACCCCGGCTTGCCCTGCGCGGGATCGCGAGGCGGTCCGAGGGCTTCGCCGCCAAGCCACCCAGTGGAGTGCGACGACGGCGAAGCCATCAGATCCGATGCCGCCAAACCCACCCCTAAACGGATAAAGTTTTTTTGCTTCTTTTTGTTCACAAAAAGAAGACTCTTCCCTTCCTGCCCCTTGCCTCGCCTACCCGCTAAGCGGACCGCAACACCGGGCGCGCGCGCGCAAAAGGGGAGGGGGCTGACACCTGAATCGGCAGCATCGGCGTCATCCCCGCCAGTTCCGCCAGCGCTGCGTCGCGCGCGATGATCACCAGAAACGGCGGCCCCGGCTGCGGCGGAAAGGGTCGCGGTGCGCTGAACACCGTGCCCACCGCCTGCACCAGCATCGGCCAGTCCTGCCCCTCGACCGCCACCAGCCCCTTCACCCGCAGCAATCTCTCGCCCAGCAGTCCCGCGAGATTGTCGAGCCACACCGCCACATCGTCCCACGCCAGGGCCCCGGCCGGCCGCGCCAGCCACGTCACCAGCCGCGGATGTGCCTGTGCCGACGGCTCATCGACGACAACGGGCGCTCCCCGCCGCCGCCCGAACACCGCCCGCAACACCGCCGCGCGGTCCGCCCCGTCGATGATCTCGGCGAGTGGATTGATCCCCGCCGCAACCCCCGCCGCCGCGCCGGGGTCAGCGAGATCGCGCCGGGTGAGCACCAGCGCCTGCGCCCCCGCCCACTGCGCCGCCGCCTCCTCGAATCCCGCCACCTCGGCCCCGCGCAGGCAATCGAACGTCGCCACCACCGATATCCGCAACGGCAGCCCCGCGAGGCTCTGCAGGCTCCGCAAGATGGGCCCGGGCTTGGACAGCCCGCTGGTTTCCAGCACGATCCGCGCCGGCGGCACATCCACGCTGGCCAGCAGGTTCTCGATGGTGGCGGAAAGCTCGCTGCCCGCGGCACAGCACACGCAGCCATTGGCGAGCATCGCCATCTGCAATCCGCCGGCCCCCTCGGCCAGGATCGCCCCGTCGAGCCCGATCTCGCCCGCTTCGTTGACGATCACCGCCGTCCCCGCCGCCTCCGGCAGCGCCAGGAAATCCCGCAGCAGCGTCGTCTTGCCGCTGCCGAGGAACCCCGTCAGTACGACGAGGTCGAGCGGCGTCACGGCCGCGCCGACGGATCGTCCTCGTAGCTCTGCACCACCATCGCCCGCACGTCGGCCAGCAGCTCCGCCACGTCGAACACCATCCCCGCCTTGATCGTCCAGCGCAGCGCCCGGTGCCACTCCGCCTTGTTGGTGGCATCGTTCAGCCGCAGCGCCCCGGTGCCGTAGAGCAGCTTGAAGTCGGTCAGCGGATTATGGTCGTGCACCAGCAGATCGGCCCGCTTGCCCACCTCGATGCTCCCCACCTCATCGCCGATCCCCAGCAGGTCGGCACCCTGCACGGTGGCGCTGCGCAGCACCTCCAGTGGATGGAACCCCGCCTCCTGCAACAGCTCCAGCTCGCGGATGAAGCCGAACCCGAAGATCTGATAGATGAAGCCGCTGTCGCTTCCCGCGCAGACCCGGCCGCCCTTGTTCTTGTACTCGTTGATGAACTGCATCCAGACGCGGTAGTTCTGCTTCCACTCGATCTCGTTCTGCGTCGTCCAGTTCACCCAATAGCTGCCATGCCCGCCGCGCTGCGGCTGGAAATACTTCCACAGGCTGTTCCAGGCATAGTCGTGATGCCAGTCCGCCTGCCGCGCCCGCATCAGGTCGCGGTTGGCGTCATAGATGCTGAACGTCGGCACGAAGGTGAAGTCCAGCGCGAGGAACTCATCCATCACCCGATTCCAGGTCTCGCTGCCCGGCTTGGCCGCCTGCGCAAAGGTCTGCCCGGCATAGGCAAAGCGGAAATACTCGTCGTTGTAGTCGTAATCGAGCGGATAGTTCTGCACCACCCGATCCTCGAACAGCGATTCCGGCAGACCGTAATAATGCTCGGCGGACGTCAGCCCCCACTTCGCCGAGGTCAGCGCGTTCATCCGCGTCACCGCCATCTGCGCGTGATGGCAGCCGCTGCGCAGCCCGATCTTGCGGCATTCGTCGAGTGCCGCCTCCATGATCGCCGGCGGCGCCCCGAAGAACTTGATCCCGTCCGCCCCCCGCGCCCGCACCCGCCGCAGCCACTCCCGCCCCTGCTCGGGCGTATGGATGATCTTCAGCATGTCGTTCACGGCCGGAAAATACGCGTGCGCGACGATATGCGGCGCTGCGATCTCGCCCGCCGCCGAGCGCGCCTTCTGCCGCAATGTCCAGTCGAGCCCGTTCATCGAGCCCATCTCGCGCACGGTGGTCACCCCATGCGCCAGCCACAGCTTGTACACATAGTCCACCGACGGCACATGCCCGTTCGCCGCGTGATACGGCACGCCGGCATGCGCGTGGCAGTCGATGAAGCCGGGCGTGATCCACTTGCCGTGGCAGTCGATCTCGTGATCCCCCGCCGCCGGCCGGTTGGCCTCCTTGATCGGCCGCTTGGCAGCCGCCACCTTGCGCATCTCCACGATGCGCCCGCCTTCCACCACGATATCCACCGGCCCGATCGGCGGTGCCCCGGTGCCGTCGATCACCGTCCCGCCCCGCAGCACCAGCCGCCCGAACGGCCCGATCCCGCGATCGCGCCCCGTCGCCTCGGGCACCGGCGGCTGCCCCTGCTTCGCCCGGGTGAGCGCGAGTTCCTCGCCGGCCTGCATCTCGCTCATCCCGCTTGTCCTCTCAGCGATTGGTGAAGGTGGAGACCGGTCGCAGCTTGGCCCGCACCGTGTCGAGATACCCGGCCCCCCGCTCGGCCGCGAGCCGGTCGATGAAGCGCTGATGCAGGAAGAACGCATCCACCCCCAGCGCCCCAATGCAGGTGTAGCCCTTCGGCTCCAGGAACGCCCGGTGCTCGGTCCAGGGCGTCGCGTTGTCCTCGATGGTGAACATGTCGATGCTCACCTGGTCGAAATCGAGCGAGCGCAGGATCGTCATCTCCGCCCCTTCGACATCCAGGCTGAAGTAATCGACGTGCGAGATTCCCGCCTCGGCGAACACCTCCATCGTCGGGCGCACCTTGACCCAGCGCACCCTGTAGTCCGGCTTCGGCTCCACCCCCTGCGAGTGCTGCTCCAGATGCACCACCGCCGCATGCTCGAAATACCGCAAGAGCCCGGAGCGGTCGCCGGCATCGAGATACAGCAGTTCCATCGCCTCAGTGCCAAGCGCACCGTTGACGCAGCGCGCGCCCTGCCGCTTGTGGATGATCTCCGGGAAGTAGCGCGGCTGCATCTCCACCAGAATCCCCGTCCACCCCAGCGCCTTCTCAAAGAAGAAGCTGTTGGACAGCGCGACGCCCTCATGCGCCCCCACCTCGAAGAAGGTGCCGCCGCGATGGCTCATAAGATTGTCGTAGATGAACTGATCCTGCCCCCACTGCGAGCGCAGATACCCCGTCAGCGACCCGCCAGGTGCGATCGCATCGCTGGTCGTGTGGATGGCCACATCGAGCCGCGCGAACGCATACTGGTCCGCCCCCCGCCCGTCATACCGCCCGCCTTCGCCCCGGCTGGTGCCGACGGAGACGGTCTCATGCGAGCTGTAGTACACCACCACCACATCGAACCAGCCATCCCCCGCCGGGGTGACGGTGATGCTCTCGCTGATCCCGCGCCCGCGCACGCCGCCATCCGCCGCGATCCGACACACATCGATGCCGCCCCAGTGGTTGACGTAAAACTCCGTGTCGCACCCCGCCGCCGGCCGCATCCGGATCACCAGCCGCAACCGCCGGTTGGCGAACAGCGGATCGCTGATGCGCATCAGGTGGTAATCCATCCCCGGCGCATCGGCATAGATCAGCCCGTCCGCCTCCAGGCGCAGGCGCGCGGAATGGACGGGCTTCCACACATGCAACGGCAGGTGGGCGGCTTCGGGTGGTGTCATGTTCATGCGCGCGGCTTCATGCTTTGTTGATGGCAAGCGGCATACATCGCCGCGGTGGGAGAAGGATTAACGTCTCCCCGGCACGCCCGCAACGCGGCCCCGGCCGGCCGGCGTCACGTCCGCGTGTCTTGGCCCCCCCGGCCCGGGCTGATATACCCCGCCGGCGGCCGATCAATTGTCTCGCCGCAACGATCTGCAGGAGCGCCGCCCGCCTATGCCCGTTGACATCCCCGCCTATCACGCTGCCGTCGCGGGCTATGACTGGGGCAGGGCGCTCACCCCCGCCCGCACCCTCGCAGACGAGGTCACCGGCCACGACCGCATCGACAAGCTGCGTGAACTGTCCAACATCGAACGCCATCTCGGCGACTGGGATGCCGCCCGCGCCTCGATGCAGGCCGCCTGGCACCACGCGCAGTCCCAGGGCCTGGCCATGCACGGCGGCCAGGTGATGCATTTCGCCGCCGCCGCCGACGTCCTCGGCCTCAACGACCTCACCGCCGCGGCGCTCACCCATCTGCCAGCGCATGTCGAAACGCCTTGGAACACCGCGATCATGCAGCGCCGGGTCGATGCCGCCCAGGCCACCCGCATCCGCCTGCGCGGCAAACAGGTCCGCATCCTGCCGCTCGGCCAGGAATGCCTGCCCTTCAACATCCTGATGAAATGGGGCTTCTTCGAATTCGGCGTGGACGGCCCCTTCACCGCAGGCGTCTTCCCGCGCGACTGCGTGCAACTGGCGCTGGAGGACAAGTTCGCCGCCTTCCTCGACCCCGAAGCCTACCGCACCATGCGCACCCCGCAGGGCCTCGATGCCCCGCTGATCCAGCGCTACGGCTGCCTGCTCAACCACGAATGCGGCCCGTATTACTGTGCCGACGGCCTGGCCGAGACCGTCCGCCTCTACACCACCCGCACCCAGGCCGCCCAGGCCGCGCTGACCGGCACGGCGCAGATACTGTTCATGATCGAACGCACCCGCTTCACCGACCTGCCGGCCCTGCTGGAAACCCTCTTCCGCCTCTACGCCGACCGCCACCCCCGCGTCTTCGTCCTCGACGACGGCAACTCCGAACCCGACGAAACCCCGATCGACGACCCCCGCGTCACCATCCTCCCAGCCCCCCGCCCGTCGGAGGCCTACGTCTGGCACCGCCAGGACCACTACAGCACCGAAGAAGGCTACGCCTACGAAGCCCCCAGGGCCGCCGCCCTCGAAAAACTCGTCGCGGAGCTGGGCTGAGGAGAAGGAAGCATCTACTTTTTTGAAAAAAAGAAGCAAAAAACTTCTGTCCCTGGCTTCGCCGCCCAGCCGCATAGGCGGTTGAAAAACCGGCGAAGCCAAAAAATCCCCCGCCGCAAACCCCCACCCCGCGGTGCAACCCGGCACCGAACGGACAAAGTTTTTTTGCTTCTTTCCTGCGCGGCGTCTTCGCCGTCGCAAGTTCACAAAAAGAAGACTCTTGCCTTCCTGCCCTCGCCTCCGCCCTACCCCCCAAAAGCCCGCGCAAAATCCTCATCCACCGGAATCCGGTAAGCCGCCACCATCCGGTTGCTTTCCACCGCCAGCCCGACGATGGCGATCAGCTCCGCCATCTGTGCTTCGGTGACGCCTTTCTTGCGCGCCTGGTAGCTGTGCGAGGCCACGCAGTAGTCGCATTGCTGCGACATCGACACGGCGAGATAGATCATCTCCTTCGTCACGTTGTCGATGGCACCGGGCGCCATCACCTTCCGCGCCCGTTCCCAGCTGCTGCGCAGGTTCGCCGGATGGATCGCCTGTGCCTTCCACGCATTGTTCACATGCCGCGGATCGATGCCGCGCACCCGCGCGATATCTTCATAAACCGCCCGCACCTCGGCGCAGGCGTCGTCGTATTCCACCAGTGTCACAGCGCTCATCGCGTCCTCCCCGGATCAACCCGCCGAGGCTGGCACGTGCGCCGCGCGCCGGCCAGAGCCGCTAGTCCGGCCCTTTGCGCATCAGGAAGGCGTTGGAAATCCACAGCCCGTGATGATCGATCGCCGCATCCGGCTGCACTTCCAGCGGATGCGTGTCGTGCCGCCGCCCCGCCTGCAGAACCATGCGCTGCGGCAGGAAATGCATCTCCATCGTCGCCTCCTTCGCCAGCGTCTCGAAATACCGCGCCACCGAGAAGCTGTAGCCCAGCGCGTAGGTCGGCACCTGGAAGAACGCGACGCCCCCCGGCCGCAGCCCGGCAAACGCCCGGTCGAGAATATCCAGCATGATCGGCGGCGGATTATGCTGCAGCACGATCAGCGAGAAGAACACATCCACCCCCGCCAGCGCCGCCAGGTCCCCTGGCCCGCGCACCAGCACGTAGTCCACGTTGGTGATCCCCTGGGCGGTGAGGCGGGCGCGGGCGGCATCCAGATGCGGCTGAGAGATGTCGAACGCGATCACCCGGCGGAAGCGCCGGGCCAGCACATGGGTCACCCGGCCGACGCCACAGCCATATTCGGCACAGACCATATCTTCGCTGAGCGCCACCTGGTTGCGCGCCGCCCAGGCCCACATCCGCCCGGCATGCGCCTCTCCGGTGCGGTAGAACGCATCGAGCGTTTCCGCCCGGTTCATCTTCGCCGCCCGCCAGTCCTCATGCACCATGACCGACCAGTAGGGATCGGTCTCGCCAAAGCCCGACCAGACCTCGCCGATATGCGCCCAGATCGCATCCCGCTCGGCATCGCTGTAGCTGGTCTGCACCTCCATCGCCGGCGCGCCGTCCAGCGGGAACATCGAATCCCCCGGCCGGAACTTGCGCAGAAACTCATCAGACCGGTGGAACTCCCCCAGCAGCGTCTCCAGGCTCATGCCGCCGCGCAGTGCGGCCACATGCGCCTGCAACCCCTCCACATCCGGCTCGCGATGCAGCAGCGCGCGATACAGCGCGGTGACGAGCTGGTGCTGCAGGAACGGCGAACGAGCGTAGGAGCGCGCCAGCAGCCCCATCACACCGTCACGCAAAATCGCCTTGACCGGCCAGTTCGGATAGTTGTCCTGTACCATACCGCCAGCCATCCTCGAGTCCTCTGTCCTAATTCTGCCAGTTCCGGCCCCCCCGATCAAACCGCCGCCCTTGGCACGGCGCCGCCGCTGTCGCACCATGCGCGCATCAGCACAGACGAGGCGCACATGGCCCATCGCGGCATGAATTTCGGCATCTTCCTCGCCCCCTTCCACCGCCTGGGCGACAACCCGACTTTGGGCATCCGCCGGGATATCGAGATGCTCGAATGGCTCGACCATCTCGGCTACGACGAGGCCTGGATCGGCGAGCACCATTCCGCCGGCTGGGAGACCATCGCCTCGCCCGAGCTGATCATCGCCGCCGCGGCCGAGCGCACCAAGCACATCCGCCTCGGCTCCGGCGTCACCTCGCTGCCCTACCACCACCCGTTCCTGGTGGCCCAGCGCTTCGTCCAGCTCGACCACATGACGCGCGGGCGCGCCATGCTCGGCTGCGGCCCCGGCGCCCTGGTCTCGGACGCCTACATGCTCGGCATCGACCCGCCGACCCAGCGCCGCCGCATGGACGAATCGCTCGGCGTCATCATGCGCCTGCTGGCCGGCGAGACGGTGACGATGAAGACCGACTGGTTCGAGATGAAGGAGGCCCGCCTGCATCTCGCCCCCTGGTCAGACCCGCATTTCCCCATCGCGGTCGCCAGCACCATGACCCCCGCCGGCCCCACGTCCGCCGGCAAACACGGCGTCGGCATGCTCTCGCTCGGCGCCGGCCTGCCCGGCGGGCCGGAGGCGATCGCCGGCCAGTGGCGCATCGCCGAGGAGGCGGCCGCCGCCGCCGGCAAAACCATCAGCCGGAAGGATTGGCGCCTCGTCGTCAACGTCCACGTCGCCGAGGATGACGAGCTTGCCCTGCGCCAGGTCCAGCACGGCGAACGCATGGAGACAGTCACCTATTTCGAGGACGCGCTGGGCCGCCCGCCCGGCCGCAGCGAAAACCCGCTGCGCGAGGGCGTCGCCTCCGGCAGCACCCTCGTCGGCTCGCCCGACCTCGTCGCCCGCGGCATCGAGCGGCTGATCAAGCTGTCCGATGGCGGCTTCGGCGGCCTGATGTTCCGCGCGCATGACTGGGCGGACCGCGAGCAGACGTGGCGCAGCTACGAGCTGTTCGCCCGCTACGTCATGCCCCGCTTCCAGGGCTCGCTCGACCCGCTGCGCGCCAGCCATGCCTGGACGGTGGAGAACCGCAAAACCATCTTCAGCCCGAATGTCGAGGCGTTGAAGCGCGCCTATGTCGATGCCGGCAAGCCGGTGCCCGACCAGTTCGCCGCCCGCGCCAGCGGCGCGCGCGACAGCGACTAGCCGGCGGCAAGGTGGCGCACCAGGACGAGACCATCGGGCCGGGCGGCGGCCCGCAACTGCTGCACAGCCTCACGGTCACCGCACCGGGGCAGAAGCCGCAGCAGGTCAAGCTCGCTGGCACTCTGACCATCGGCCGCGTCCCGCCGGCCGGTCTCGTGCTGCCTTACCCCGAGGTCTCCCGCCGCCATGCCGAGATCGTGCTGGCCGGCGGCGCGGCGGTGATGAGCGATCTCGGCTCCACCAACGGCGTCTGGGTGGATGGCGCGCAGATCGGCGGCCCCACCGTGCTCGCTCCCGGCGCGCAGATCCGCATCGGCCATGTCGTGCTGGTCTACGAGGCGGAGCCGGAAACCGCGACGATGATGTCCGCCCCGCAAGCCTCCGCCGCCCCCGCCCGGCCCGCCGGCCGGCTGGACGACCCGCTGCTGCACGCCGCCTGGCTGGCCGCGGCAGGCGGGCAGGGCAGGGAGGTGATGCACGCCGCCACGCTCGGCGGCCGGCTGTTCGCCGGCTTCGCCCTGCATGTCGCCGGGCCGGACCGGGCAGCGGCGGTGCAGGCCGCCAGCATCGCCCAGGCCCTGCGCGAGGGCCTGCCAGGGGCAGACCCCATGCACCCGGCCGAGGCGGTCTCGCGCCTGAACGACATCCTCGCCGGCAAGGGCCAGGATGGCCTCGTCCCCGCGCTCTGGGCCTGGTCCTACGACCCGGCGGCGCGGGTGCTGGAATACTGCGCCGCCGGCCACCCCCCCGCCTTCCTCATCGCCCCGGACGGGCAGACGGTGGTGGCGCTGGACAAGCGCAACCCCTCGCCGGGCCTGATGCCGGATTTCGCCTTCAGCCACGCCAGGCTGAAGCTGCGGCCGGGCTGCGCGCTCGCCCTCTTCGGCGCCGATGTCTTCGACCGCCCCGGCGCCGGCGGCGCCCCCTGGGGCCTCGCCGACGCCCAGCCTTTGCTGCGCGCGGCCGAAGGCAGCCCGCAGCAGGACGCCGGGCGCCTGCAACAGGCCCTTGGCGACGCCTCCGTCGCGGTGCTGCATTTCCCCTGAGCCGGCGCGGCCTGTTGCATCGCGCCCCAAGCTCACGGCACTCTGTTCGTCACCCCTTGTGAACGAATGATGCCCACCCACCTGCCACCATCGCCATCCGCCCACGCCGGCGCCGGCCTTCTCGGCCGGCCCTGGAGCCTGCGCACCCGGCTGATCCTGCTGGTCCTCGCCTGCATCCTGCCAATCATTCTCGTCGGTGGCCTCTTCATCGCCGGCATGGCCCAGCACCTGCTCGACATGCACGCCGAGCGGATGGACCTGATGCTGGAGGACGCCAACCATCGCCTGCACGATGCCGGCGCCCAGCCCGGCGGCCCGGCCATCCCGCCCGCCCGCCTGCTCGCCGCCCTGGCCGAGGCCTCGGCGCCCGAGCGGGGCGGCTTCGTCCTGACCGGCCCGGACGGCACGGTGATCGCCACCACCCTGCCGGCCCCGCTCGCGGTCCTGCCCGCCCTCCTGCGCGGCGCCGCACCCGCCCCCGCGGTGCATCCGGTCACCGCGCCGGACGGGCACCGCTACTCCGTCCTGCTCGCCCGCTCCAGCGCCGCCGCCCCGCTGAGCCTCTCCATCTGGGAACCGGCGGATACCCGCGCCGCCGCCTGGAAGCAGCCGGTGCTGCGCTACATCGTCCTGATGCTGCTGGCCCTTCTCGTCGCGCTGGCCGCCGCCGCGATCATGGCCATCCGGCTCGTCCGCCCGCTGACCGGGCTGACCGAACACGCCCTCGCCGTCGCCCGCGGCCAGGACGGCAACGCCGTGCCGGTCCCCACCAGCCGCGTCACGGAATTCGAAACCCTCCGCGTCGCCCTGGCCGACGCCGCCCTCGCTTTGCGCCGCCGTGCCGCCACCGAGCGCCGCGCCATGCACGATGCGCAGGACGGACAGATACTCCTCGCCTCCGTCATCGCCGCCTCGGCGGACGGCATCACCGTCAAGGCGCTCGATGGCCGCTACCTGCTGGCCAACCGCGCCGCCGCCGGCATCATGGGCCTGTCCGAGCCGCATGCCGCCCTCGTCGGCCGCACCGCCCGCGAATTCCTCGACCCGCAGACGGCCGCGCGCATCGAACGCCTCGACCAGGAGGTGATCGCCACCGGCGCCACCCGCAGCAACGAAAGCCACTGGCCGCAGGCCGCCCCCGACGGCCGCCACGTCCTCGTCCTCAAATCCCCCTGGCGCGACACCGCCGGCACCACCACCGGCGTCGTCACCGTCATGCGCGACGTCACCCGCCAACGCCAGGACGAGGCCCGCCTGCACGCAGCCCAAAGCGAACTCGCCCGCGCCTCGCGCCTCTCCGCCATGGGCGTGATGGCCTCGGGTCTCGCCCACGACCTCAACCAGCCGCTCGCCGCCGCCGCGAACTTCCTTGGGGCCGCCCGCCGCCTGCTCGCCCGCGCCCCCGCCGCCTCGCCCGCCGCCCCCCCCGCAGCGATAGATGCGCTGGATGAGGCGGTGGCCCAGGTCCTGCGCGCCGGCGGCATCGTCAACGCCCTGCGCGGCTTCCTGCAAGGCGGCCATGTCAGCCTCGCCCCCACCGACCTCGCCGCCCTGGTGCAGGAAGCCTGCGCCATCACCCGCGCCGACGGCACGCTCGGCTCCGCCCGCCTCACCATCGACCTGCCCCCCGACCTGCCCATCGTCATGGCCGACCGCACCCAGTTGCAACAGGTCATCGTCAACCTCATCCGCAACGCCGCCGAGGCCCTGGCCACCCACACCGGCGCCCCCGGCGAAATCCGCATCCGCGCCACCCCCCACTCCACCGGCGTCGGCATCGCGGTGGCCGATACCGGCCCCGGCCTGGACGCCGCGATCGCCGATCGCCTGTTCCAGCCCTTCGTCAGCACCAAGCCGGACGGGCTGGGAATCGGCCTTGCAATCTGCCACGCCATCGTCGACGCCCATGGCGGCCGCCTCTCCGGCGCCACCGCCCCCACCGGCGGCGCCGTCTTCACCATCGACCTGCCGCTACCCTCCAACTCCCCGGATACCGCTGCATGAGCCCCCCCCGCCCAACCCACCATCCACATCGTTGACGACGACGCCGCCGTCCGCCGCTCCCTCACCTTGCTGCTGGTCTCGCACGGCATGTCGGTCTGCGAGCATGTCTCCGGCGACGCCCTCCTCGCCGCCGAGCCGCTCGCCCCCGGCTGCATCATCCTCGACCTGCGCATGCCCGGCCGCGACGGCCTGGCCGTGCTGGGCGAACTGCGCGCCCGCGGCACAACCATGCCGGTGCTGATCGTCTCCGGCCACGCCGATGTCCGCCAGGCCGTCATCGCCATGAAGTCCGGCGCGGTGGACGTGATCGAGAAGCCCTACGCCGAACACGCCATCATCGGCGCCGTCGAATCCGCCCTGCAAACCCCCGCCGAGCCCGGATCACGAGAACGTGACCGCGCCGCCGAGGCCCGTCTCGCCGTGCTGACCCCCCGCGAAACCGAGGTCCTGCGCCACATGGTCGCCGGCCTGCCGAACAAGGCGATCGCCCTTGAACTCGGCATCAGCCCGCGCACCGTGGAGATCCACCGCGCCAACGTGATGGACAAGCTTGCCTGTCGCAGCCTTGCAGAAACCGTAAGGCTCGCCTTGCAGGCGGGCCTCGGCGAGCCCACCCCGCCAGCCACCGCCGGCGGCCGCTGACCCCCGCGCAGCCGGCGCCTCCCCCCTGCGCGCGCAACCGCCGGTATTCAGTCGTTACGTAGCATCCCTCACTGGTTGCCGCAGCGTGCTTGTTGCACACCGTCATGGATTCGAATGCACGCAACGGATGCAGCAGGAGAGCCGATGGACCATCACCCCAATCCCAATTTCGACTCCCCCGCGGTCACCGACCTCAGGTCGAGCCAACCCGACCCCGAACGCGACTTCGCCGACGCCCTGCTCGCGGCCGTCGCCGCCATGGCCGCCCGCAGCCACCGCCGCCAGGCCGACCTCTTCGTCGCCGCCCGCCGCTTCGGCCTGACCGCCCCGCCCGACCACATTCGCCAAACCCTGCGCCAACTCCACGCCGACGGCTGCGTCGAACGCGTCGTCCCCCTGGCCGACGGCGGCATCCTCCTCTCCATCACCGGCCGCGGCCTCGAACGCCTGAGCCACAGCAGCCTGCGCCACCTCGCAGAAGGCTTCTGACCGCAGGAAGAAAGTGAAGGCAAGCGTCTTCTTTTTTGAAAAAAAGAAGCAAAAAACTTTTGCCCATTGCTCCGCTCAACAACCGCAAAACCGCGAAAAAGACGGCGAAGCCAAAAAACCCACAAATCCCAAAACCCAAAACCCAACCCCGAGAGCCCACCCCAACCCAGCGAACAAAGTTTTTTTGCTTCTTTTTGTTCACAAAAAGAAGAATCCTTACTTTCCCACCACCGCCCCCAAAACCCGCCCCACGCTCAGCCCCGCCATCGTCCCGTCGGGGCTCACCACCGCCGCCGCCTGCGGCCCTGCCGGTGCGTAGTCGGCCACCGACGTCGGTCCGAACAGCCCCAGCGTCCGCGCCCCTGCCGCCGCTGCCAGGTGCATCGGCCCGGAATCGTTGCCCACGAACAGGTCGCAGCGCTCCAGGCAGGCGATCGCCTCGGGGAGCGACAGCCCGTACAGCGCCACCGCCCCCGGCACCGCCCCC
Organism: Asaia bogorensis; assembly: GCA_945874805.1. GTDB lineage: Bacteria > Pseudomonadota > Alphaproteobacteria > Acetobacterales > Acetobacteraceae > CAIRTN01. The sequence continues at coordinate 26,162 of CAMCJI010000010.1, forward strand.
CGCACCGCCTCGGCCAACCCATGCTCACGCGCCCCCGGCCCGGCGAGCACGAACACCGCCGCACCCGGCAGCGGCCCCGCCCGCAACCCCGCCGCCAGTTCCACGAACCGCGCCGCCGGCCAGATCTTGTCAGATGACGCGGCAGTCGGTGCCAGCACCACGGCCTTGCGCCCCGCCGGCATCCGCGCCGCCGCTGCACGCCGCTCGGCCTCCCCGGTCCAGACGATCGGCAGCAGCGGCGGCACCAGCCCCAGAATCGCCCCGTGCTGCGCCGTCTTGTGCCCCGCCGCCCCCCGTCGCCGCAGCGCCAGCCGCCCGCGCCACAAAAACCAGCCGAGCCCCGAGCCGCGCACGTCCACCACCAGATCCCAGCGCGTCCCCACCACCGCCAGCCACAGCCGCAGCCAATGCAGGATGCTGAGCGCCTTCAGCCGATGCTTGCGCATCACGATCACCCGCCGCAGCCCCGGCATATGCTGGAACAACCCCTCGGAGATCGGCCCGCAGGCGATCGTGTACTCCGCCCCCGGATGACGCGCCTGCAAGTCCCGCAGCAGCACGCTGGAAAGCACGGTATCGCCAAGCGGTCCGGGGGCCACGAATAGAATGCGCATCCCCCGCCGATAGCAGCCTTTTTGCCTGCCCGCACCAGGGCGTGGTAGCGACCCCATAAGGAGACAGCGCGATGTGCGGCATTGCCGGGATGATGATGCGCGACGCCAGCCCCCCGCCGGCCGCGACGCTCGACAGGTTGCTCGCGGCCCTGGCCCATCGCGGCCCGGACGGCGACGGCCGCCTCGTGCGCGCCAACACCGCTTTGCTGCACAACCGCCTGGCCATCGTCGACCTCGTCACCGGCGACCAGCCGCTCTACGCCCCGTCAGGCGCGGCCCTCGTCTGCAACGGCGAGATCTACAACAACGACGAACTCCGCGCCGCCATGCCCGCCACCCCCTTCCGCACGCGGTCAGACTGCGAGCCGGCGGTCTTCCTCTACGAGCAGCACGGCCTCGCCTTCGCCGAACAGCTGCGCGGCATGTATGCCATCGCCATCCACGACCCCGCCGCCGGCCGCCTCGTCCTCGCCCGCGACCCCTTCGGCATCAAGCCGCTCTACTACACCCATACCGACACCGCGTTCGCCTTCGCCTCCGAACCCCAGGCGCTCCGCCGCGCCGGCTTCGGCACCCAAGGCGAGGTGCCGCAACCCCGCGCCGAACTCCTCCAACTCAAATTCACCACCGGCGCCGAGACCATCTTCCCCGGCATCTTCCGCGTCCTCCCCGGCGAGACCCTGGTCGTCGAAGCCGGCCAGATCACCGCCCGCCACCGCCGCCACGCCCTCCCGGAAGGCCCCCCCGGCCCCCCGCAATCCCGCACCGCCCTCGACCGCGTCCTGCTCGACAGCGTCACCGTCCACCTGCGCGCGGACGTCCCCTACGGCCTCTTCCTCTCCGGCGGCATCGACTCGGCAGCCGTCCTCGCGCTGATGACCCGCGCCGCCGGCCGCATCCAGGCCCTCACCTGCGGCTGGGACGGCGTGGGCGTGGACGAAACCGCCGAAGCCATCCGCCTCGCCCGCGCCCAGGGGGCCGACGTCGAGCGCATATCGATGGGTGCCGACAGCTTCTGGGCGCTCGCCCCGCGCATCGCCGCCGCCATCGACGACCCCACCGCGGACGCCGCCGTCCTCCCCACCTGGCTCCTCGGCCAGGCCGCCCGCGCCGGCGGCCTGAAAGTCACCTTGTGCGGGGAGGGGGCAGACGAGCTGTTCGGCGGCTATACCCGCTACCGCAAGCGCCGCGCCCCCTGGCGCTGGCTCTCCCGCAAACCCCGCAGCAAAGGCGTCCTCGGCGACCCGCCCGGCCTCACCGGCTGGCGCGACGGCCTCGCCCGCGCCGAAGCCGCAAACCCGCACGGCCGCACCCCGCTGCAACAGGCCCAGGCGGCGGACATCGCCGAATGGCTCCCCAACGACCTGCTGACCAAACTCGACCGCTGCCTGATGGCGCACGGCGTCGAAGGCCGCACCCCCTTCCTCGACCCCGAAGTCGCCAAATTCGCCTTCCCCCTGCCAGACGCCCAGAAAGCCGGGCTGCGCTTCGGCAAGGTCCTCCTGCGCGACTGGCTCGCCCACAGCTTCCCCGAAGCCGGCGCCTACGCCCGCAAAAAAGGCTTCAAACCCCCGGTCGGCCAGTGGATGCAGGCCCGCGCCACAACCCTCGCCCCCCTGGTCGCGGCCCAACCCGGCATCGCCGCCTGCATCGATGCCGCTACCGTCACCGCCAGCTTCGAAGGCGCCGGCCAAAACTCACAACCTGCCTGGAGCCTGCTGTTCTACGCCCTCTGGCACAGCCACCACATCCTCGGCCTGCCCAGCGACGGCAGCATCGCCGATGTCCTCAGTCAGGCCAGGAAGTGAAGGCAAGCGCGTTCTTTTTTGAAAAAAAGAACCAAAAAACTTTCATTCGTTTTTGGTAGGGCGGAAAAGCTCAGCGCCTTCCGCCACTAACGGCATCAAACAGGCGTATTGTCCTTGGCATGAGCGGTCTCCTGGCTTCGCCGCCAGGCCGCAAAGACCGTGGAAGGCCCGGCGAAGCCCAAAACCCCCCCTCACCAGCGCCCACTCCGCGAGCCACCCCCACCCAAGTCCAAAAAGTTTTTTGCTTCTTTTTTTCAAAAAAGAAGACTCTTCCCTTGCCTTTTAACTAACAACTCGTTAGTTATACCCCATGCATTCCCCCACCTCCCTCAGCGAGAACCTCGCCCGCACTGGCGATCTTCTCCGTGAGAAGGTCGGTCAGCACGCCGTGAAGTTCCGCGCCCTCGCGCCGCTGATTCTGCTGGTGTGGAACCGCATCTGCCGCCTGCGCAATCGCTTCACCCGGCTGATGCTGCTGTGGGAGCGTGGCCAACTCCCCACCCCCCGCCCGAGGGCCAAGCGCCCAAGCCAGCCCCACCCGAAGCCCGAACTCCGTCTCCCCACCGGCAAGATGTGGCTGGTCAAGCTTGTCCCGTTCACCGCCGAGAATATCGGCCATATCGAGGGCCTGCTGAACGATCCGGATATCAAAGCCCTTGTCGCCGCCCACCCCCAGGCCGGCCGGATCCTGCGCCCCTGGGCCAGGATGTTCGGCATCGCTTTGCCAGACCACCTGAAACTCCCCCCGCGCGCCCCGCGCAAGCCCAGGCCGCCGAAGCCGCGCCGGCCGAAGATCGACCTGTCCGATCTCCGCCCCATCGCCATCCGCTTCATTCCGCCGAAAGACCGCGCCCGCCTGCGCCGCCAGGGCCTGCGCTTAAAAAAAGGCCCGTGAGGGCAGGGGAGACCCGCGCCCTATATTATTCCGATATAACAACTAAACCCGTCCAAGCTCAAAGACATCCCCCTCGGCCGCCGCCACCAGCCGCACCCCGGCCTCGCCGAACGGCCCGGCTTGCAGCCCGGCCATTGCCACGTCGAGTGCCGCGTCGGACCGGTTGGGATCGTGATGCGTCATTGCGACCGTCCCCACCCCGGCCAGCGCCGCCATCCGGGCGGCGTATTCATGCGTGCCGTGCCCCCAGCCGGCATGGCCGGGATACTCCGCGGCGGTGTACTGCGCGTCATGCACGACCAGATCGGCGCCGGCGAGAAAATCCGCATGCCGCGCATCCGCCCCGCGCACCTGGCCCAGCCCGCCGGCCAGCCCGGGATCGAACGGCTCGTGATCGCAGGCATAAACCACCGCCGCCCCATCCGCTTCGAGCCGGTAGCCGAGCGTGGGGGCGGCGTGGTGCAGCATCTGCGCCTGCACCCGCACCCCCTCGATCTCGAACCGCCCTTCCTCCAGTGCATGAAACCGGATCGTCGCCCGCATATCCGCCAGCTTCACCGGAAAAAATGGCGCCTGCATCTGTGCCGACAGGATCTCCCGCAGCGTGTGCCCGGCATCGCGCGGCGCATAGATGTCCCACTCCCCCCCGGCCATCCACAGCGGCGCGAAGAACGGCAGGCCCTGGATATGATCCCAATGCGTATGCGTGATCAGCAGATGCCCCCGCATCTTCGGCCCCAACCGCTCGGTCAGCGCGTGGCCGAGGTCATGCGCCCCGGTCCCGGCATCCAGTACGATCAACGCGCCGGACCCCGTCACCACCTCCAGGCAGGAAGTATTGCCCCCATGCCGCAACGTCGCCGGCCCCGGCTTGGGGATGGAGCCGCGGGTTCCCCAGAAGCGAACCTGCATCAGTTGGCCAGATCGTAGCGCACACGCACATTCGACCCCGGCGAGGGCTCTTCCCCCAACCCCAGCGTCCCCGAACCGCGCAGCTCGCAGGCATCGCGATGCACAAACGTCGAAAACCCGCCATCCGGCAGCACAAAGGTGCCGTTGGCGCTCTGATCGGTCAGCAACACCCGCCCCTGCCGCAACTCGATCTTGGCATGCTGGCGGGAGACGCGGGCAAACGGCACGGTCAGGCTGACCTCGTCGCTGCGTCCCAGCGTCAAGGCCGGATTGCGCTCGGAGAGCTCCACGCGCACGCGGCCCGCGCTGAGCACCATCCGCAAGCCGCCCGCCGGCCGCACAGCGGCCTTGGGCAGCGGCGCGGCCCGCATCGTCGTCGCCTCCTCGGCCTGCCAGACCACCTCGCAGATCTCCACCGGCTCCGCCTTGCCCTTGACCTCGATCCAGCCGATCTGCCGGCAATTGTTCTGCCAGGACCCGCGCAGCTGCGCGACGGTCGTGCCGGTGGTCAATATCTCACCGCCCTTCGCCTGACTGGTCATCCGTGCCGCGACATTCACCGCATCGCCGAACACATCGCCCGAGACCGCGACCACCTGGCCGTGATGCATCCCCACCTTGATCGCCATCCGTCTGCCGCCCGCCGGCGGCATCCCGGTCACCGCATCCTGCATCGCCACCGCGGCGGCCACTGCGATGTCCGGGGCAGGGAAGGTGGCCATCAGCTCGTCGCCGATCGTCTTCACCACCGTGCCGCCATGCTGCAGAGTCGCCCGCGCCAGCACGGCCAGGCAGCCGGCGACGACCTCGCGCGCCTGCTGATCGCCCAGCGTCTCATAGAGCCGCGTGCTGCCGGAGATATCCGCAAACAGGATCGCCAGCGTGGTTTCGGCGGCCATCACACTCTCCCCGCACCTGCATCGCAAACCAGATCGTTACACCCCCGCCTGCGTCGAGGCCAGCCGTATCGCATCACCCGCCCGCCCGCTTCAGCGCCTCGCGCGTGCTGGCCAATTCCCGGTTCGCCCGGTTGAGCCGCAGCGCCAGCACCCGGATGATCGCCACCGCCATATCCGGCGCATGGCGCAGCATATCGAGCAGCTGCGGCTTGCTGATCATCAGCGCATCCAGCGCCCCGCGGGCGCGGACGGTGGCGGTGCGCGGCAGGTCGCACAGAATGGCGATCTCGCCGACGATCTCGTGCCGGCCCAGCTCGGCCAGCACGATCTCCTGGTCCCCCGCGATCAGCACCACCTCGGCGGTGCCGTTGATCACCACATAGGCGGCATCCCCGTCCTCGCCCTGATGGAACAGCACCTGCCGGTCCTCGAACATCAGGCGCTTGGAGGTGAAGGCGAGCAGGCGCAGGTTCGCCGTCTCCACCGAATCGAACAGCGGCACCCGCCGAAGCACTTCCAGGTCCTGTTGCAGGCTGCTCACGCGCGATCTCTCCCGATATCCGTTCTCAAGCCGTCAACCTCGCGAGCGCCCCGCCGGCCGCCCGCAGCGCCGTCGGCGCTCCGTCCTCGACCACCCGGCCATCGTCGATCACCACCGCCCGGTCGAACAGCTCGGCCATCGCCGGGTTGGCCAGCGTCCATACCACGCCGAACCCCTGCGGACCGCGCGCCACGTCGAGCACGCGCTCCATGATCTGCAGCTGGCTCTGCGTATCGATGTTCGATAGCGCCCGCTGGGCGATCAGCAGATCCGGCCGGCGCAGCAGCGCGCGGGCCAGGGCGAGCTTCTGCTTCTGCCCCGGGTTGAGCCGCTTGCCACCGTTGCCGACATTGAATGCCAGCCCCGCCTCATGCACCAGCGCCGTCAGCTCCTGGGCGCCGACCACCCGGCGCAGGATGACGCTGATCCGGCTGTCGGCGGCGGCGACCCCGTAGGCGATGCGGCCGAACAGGATGTTGTCCTGGATGGTGGCCGCCATGCTGATCGCCGCGCGGTCATAGGGCACGAACTTGCCGGTCCCGCCGGGCTCCGCGTGGAAAGCCCGCCGCGCCGCCAGGATATGCGCGCGCAGCTCGTCGGTCAGCAGGCCCAGGCGGTCGCGCGGTTCGACGTAGTTGAAGGCGAGGTCGAGGAACAGCGCCCGGTCGGCTTCGGTCGCGGCGGCGAAGCCGCGCGCCTCGACGCGGTTGGCAGCGGCCTTGGTGTCGGCGAAGCGCTCGGGCTGCATCAGCGTCAGGCGCTGGAACATCGGGCTGTCGGGGCTGAGGCCGTCAAAGATCTCCAGGATGGTGCCGGCCGCGGCCAGGCCGAGGTCGAACAGCAGGGAATCCAGCCCATCCTTGGCCAGCACCGACCGCAGCGCCGGGTTGCCAGCGAGCTGGGCCATGCCGTAGCCCGGATCGACGGGGGTGCCGAACAGCAGGTTCTCGGCGATGCTGGCCTGCACGGCGTAATGCGCGGGGTCGAACTCCTCGACCAGATGCAGCATGCCTGCGGCTTCCAGCTCGGTGCGGAAGCGGCCGCGGGCGGTGACCAGTGCGGCCCGGTCGGTCTCGCCCGTGTCCGGCGGGAGGGCGGCGTTGAAGCCGAGGCTGAAGATGTCGTCATCCAGCCCCGTCAGCCGCAGCATTTCCGTGATCCGCCCGCGCAGAGCGGCCGGGCCTTCCACCCCGAGGACGTCGTAGTCGATCCAGTCGCCCTCATTGTCCAGACGGATGCCGCCGGTGTCGATCACCCGGTGCAGGGAGGTGCGGCCGAGGCCGTGCGTGCCGTCGAAGCCGCCGGCGCGCCGGCGGGCGCCGCCCAACAGCGCGTCGAGGATGCTGCCGGCAGTGAAGTAGGTCTCCGGCCCGGCATAGGAGATGCGGCGCGTCAGCTGCTCGGCGGGCCACTCCCGCACCTCGCGCCCGGCGATCAGGAAGCTGCCGGACTTCGCCTCACCCAGCCGGGCCAGCAGCTCGACCATGGTGTCGCCGCCGCCTTTCGCCGGGCCGCAGATGGCGATCAGCTCGGCCGCCTCGAAGCGCAGCGAGAGCTGATCGAGCAGCCTGGCGCCGGCGTAGTCCTCGACGGTGACGTTGTAGAGCGCGATCTCGCCGGCGATATGCGGCGCCTCGGTGCCATCGGCCGGCTTGACCGGCGGTAGCAGGGTCAGCCCGTCGCGGTCGAACTGCTCGATCACCTGGCGGTATTTGACGTCGACATCCATGCGCTGCTGATCCCAGTCGATCAGCTCCTTCACCGGGGTCGGCAGGTCCTTGTAGGCGGCGATGACGGCGACGAGTTGGCCGATGTCCAGGCTGCCCTTGATCGCGAAGTAGCCACCGATCACGTAGAACAGGAACGGCGTCATCTGCGCCAACATGTTGTTGAGGAACTTCACGAAGAACTTCCACTGATACAGCGCGAAGCGGATCGCGAAGATCTTCGTCAGCCGTTGGGCCACATCCGCGCGCTGCCAGTCCGCCGAGCCGTTGGTGCGGATCGAGGGCATGTCCTCGACCACTTCGGATATCCGGCCGGCAAGCGCGCGGGCGGTGAGCTGGCGCTGGCGGCCGAGCTCGATCTGCTTGCGGCGCAGGCGCGGGATCACGATGCCCTGCACCAGCAGCAGGGCCACCGCGATCATCCCGAGAGAGGGGCTCTGGACGAGGATGAAGCCGAGGGCCGTGACGATCTGGCCGGCGAGGAAGACGGGCTGGACGAAGGCATCGCCGATGAAGCCGCCCATCGGCTCCACCTCGTCCTTGATCATCGTCGCGACTTCGGCGGATTTGACCCGGCGGAATTCGCCGAGGGGAAAGCGCAGCACCCGGTCGAACAGCTCGTAGCGGAGTTGCTGGAGCATCCGCTCGCCCAGCCGGCCCTTGAAGGTGTTGATGTAGAATTTCAGCAGGCCGTTGAGGATGACGAGTGCCAGGAACAGGCTGGCCAGCAGCAGCAAGGCTTCCAGTCGGTGTGCCTCGAACCCGTCGAACAGCCGCAGGCTGCCCCAGGGGGTCGGCACGCTGAGCTGCATGACGGTCTGCGTCGCGTCATTGGCGAAGCCGCGGCCCTGGATGGGGCCGTTGATGATGGTCTTTGGCAGATCGAGCAGCACGAAGCCGGCCGGCATCGATGCCAGGATGACAAAGATGATCCATATCTGATCGCGGCTGGTCTGCCGCCAGATGTAGCGGAAGATGTTGGTTTCCATGGGCCGTCCGAGGTCTGCGGCGAGTAGTTTCGGCTTGTTGGCCGCAGATGCAACCTTTCCGTTTCAGCCCACACCCAGGAAACGTTCGAGCAGGGCCGCGTCGGCGGCCAACGCCGCGCTGGTACCGGCGTGGACGACGCCTCCGCGCTCCAGGATCACGGCATGGTCGGTGATGCCGAGGATCTTGCGGGCGTGCTGTTCGACGACGATGGCGGACATGCCCTCGGCGCGGATGACCTGGCCGATGGCGGCCAGCACCTCCTCGACCAGGATGGGGGCGAGGCCCTCGGTCGGCTCGTCGAGCAGCAGCAGGCGGGGGTTGAGGACCAGCGCGCGGCCGATGGCCAGCATCTGCTGTTCGCCGCCGGAGAGCTGGCGGCCCATGTTGGCGCGGCGCTCCTCCAGCCGGGGGAACATGGCGTAGATGCGCGCGAGGCCCCAGGGGCCGGGGCGGGCGACGGCGGTGAGGTTCTCCTCCACCGTCAGCGATTTGAAGATGTTGCGCTCCTGCGGCACCCAGCCCAGCCCGGCTTCGACCCGCTTGTTGGGGGAGAGTGCGGAGATGTCCGCACCGTCCAGCAGGATGCGCCCGCCGCCCTGGCGGGTGAGGCCCATGATGGAGCGCAGCAGCGTGGTCTTGCCCATGCCGTTGCGGCCGAGCAAAGCGAGCGACTCGCCGGCGGCCAGGGTGAGGGAGAGGCCGGCCAGCACCGAGGCGCCGCCGTAGCCGGCCCGCAGAGAGTCGATTTCGAGGATGTCAGCCATGCGCCTCGCCAAGATAGACCGCGCGGACGCGCGGGTCGGCGGAAATGATCTCGGGGGCGCCTTGCGTGAGGAGTTCGCCGCCGACGAGGACGAAGATGTGACGGGCGAACCTGAACACCAGATCCATATCGTGTTCGATGAGCAGAACCGCAACCTCTGCCGGCAGGGCGGCCACCGCGTCGAGGATGGCGTCGCGCTCATCCTCCGGCACGCCGGCAGCGGGTTCGTCGAGCAGCAGCACGCGCGGCGCGCAGGCGATGGCGACCGCGATCTCCAGCAGGCGCTGGCGGCCGTAGGGGAGTTCGGCGGTCGGGCGGTCGAGCACGTCGAGCAGGCCGAAGCGGGCGAGGATATCGACGGATTCGTCGATAATGGCGGGCTGGCGGCCCATGCGCTGCCAGAACCGCGTGTCCTGGCCCAGGCGGCGGGCGACGGCCAGGGCGACGCTTTCGATCGGGGTCAGGGCGGGGAAAAGCTGGTTGATCTGGAACGTGCGGACGAGGCCGCGCGCCACCCGGCGGTCCGCGCGCAGGCCGGTGATGTCGGCCCCGTCGAGATGGATGCTGCCGGCGGTGGGGCGCAGCACGCCGGTCAGCAGGTTGATGAAGGTGGTTTTGCCGGCGCCGTTCGGGCCGATCAGCGCGTGCCGGGCGCCGACGGGCAGGCTGAGGGAGATGTCGCGGTTGGCGACCAGGCCGCCGAAGCTGACGCCGAGGCCGCGGGTTTCCAGTGCGCTCATCGCAGCCGGGCGATCAGGCGGCGGGGGAGGGAGCCGATCCGCTCGCGGCCGATGACGACGAGCGCGATCAGCACGATGCCGACCCAGAATTGCCAGTACTGCGGCGTTTGCACCGAAAGCAGGTCCTGCAGCACCTTGAACCCCACCGCGCCGAGAATGCCGCCGTAGAGGTAGCCGACGCCGCCGATGACCAGCATCAGCATCACCTCCGCCGAGCGGTGGAAGGCCAGCACATCTAGCGAGGCGAACTGCGTGGTCTGGACCAGCAGCGCGCCGGCGAGGCCGGC
>CAMCJI010000011.1 GCA_945874805.1 Asaia bogorensis
ATGCCTTTTGTCATAAATTGTATTTATAAACCGCTGGCGACATTAGGTTGGACTTATCCTTTTGGCGGTCCACCCGGCCGGTCGTGTCACCGTCCCTCAGCATCGGGCTGGTGGCGACGGACGCAACCGCGTTGGCGTTGAGTATCTGCCGGAACAGCGTGCGGGGCACCATGACCTCGGCCATCTGGAACGCGATCGAGCGGCCAGGTCTGACGATCTTCGCGCCGATCTTCACCAGCCGGTCGCGCAACGCCGTCAGCGACCACTGCCAAACCCACCTGTGTGCACAAGGCGCGGCGCCCTGGGCACGAATGACCCCCTCGGGCCGGTCGCCCTGATAGGCGCTGTCACCATACGTCTCGCCTGGTGCGTCGGGCAGAATGGCCGCGAGTTCCGAAGCATCGTGCGCGTTGGCCATCGTGACCGCAACGTCGCGGATCAGGCCAGCCTCCTGGTCGGTTGCCACATGCGCCTTATAGCCATGCACCGGCTTGCGGCGCCGATGGAGGCCCTGAGGGAGATCGCCCCAGAGCCTGAGGTCGTCGACTACGTACTAACGGCCTGGGAGGTCGACGAGGAAGACGAGGAGGATTGACCGGATGCCTGCCATTCTTGCGCCCCGCCTGCCCTGCTTGTAAGCTCGGCCTTCCCGTCGGTGGTATTACCGCTGCGGAAAAGGCTTCCAGCGGTAATGGTTCCGGGCTGATTTTCTTGTTGGTTCAATGGGGTAGGCGGGGAGGGCTTCAGGGTCCAACCCCCTCCATGTCGGCGCTGGGGCACTCCCTGATCAGCGCCTCTGGGTTCGTGTCGTTCCAGAGGGCGTCACTCTCCTCGTCGGTGAGGGTGAGGCCCGCCCAATCCACGAGGTCGACGTCCGGGCCGTCAATGTAAGACCCCGAAAACAGTGGTTCGCTGGGCTCTGTCATCGACGATCTCCTTGAAGATACGCAACCGTCGCACGGGCGGGCTCCGACCACCAGCAGGCGGGGGCCCGATACATTCGCTGGCGCATGATCCACTCTCATGGCAGCCACGCGGCCAACAGTTGCACGGGGCCATTGCACGGGGGTATGGGTTAAAATCCCAAGACACTTCAGGGATTTCCTGGGTTTTTGGTTCGTAGAGAAAGTAGGGGGGCTTCTGTTGCCCGGTGCCCCCCCGAACCGCGCTTACAGCTTATGCAGCTGCAGCGAGCACCACGTTGTTATCGTTGGCACTTGTGATATGGCCCGATGACGGCGGAACCATGCCGAGCAAAAGATGAGTCTTTACCACGCGTGTCGAGCCTGTTTCGCCCCCCTAAACCCGATGCTTCCGTAACATCAAGGCTGGTGGAGGCGCCGGGCACTGCCCCCGGGTCCACAACGATTATTCCACGCACCGTTTATCGCCATAGCCGGCAAGCCGGCATGCATCATATAGGCCGTCTGCACGCGCGATGAAAGGGACTCGGGGACATGGCACTCACACCAGAACAGCAGGCCGAGATCGACGCCCAGCGCGAGGCCCGCTTCGAAACCCGCCGCGCCACCGTCCCTGCTTTGGAAGCTCTGCTCTTCCAGGCCGTCCCGGTGCTCGACCACGGCTTCGTCCGCGCCATCGACTACATGGGCGACGACAACGCGGTCGTGCAGGCCGCCCGCGTCAGCTACGGCCGCGGCACCCGCCGCGTGTCGGAGGACGCCGGCCTGATCCGCTACCTCATGCGCCACCGCCACTCCACGCCGTTCGAGATGTGCGAGATCAAGTTCCACGTGAAACTGCCGATTTTCGTCGCCCGCCAGTGGATCCGCCACCGCACCGCCAACGTGAACGAGTATTCCGCCCGCTACTCCATCCTCGACCGTGAATTCTACCTCCCTGCCCCCGAACACCTCGCCGCCCAATCCGCCGTCAACCGCCAGGGCCGCGGCGACATCCTCACCGGCCAGGAAGCGGCTGACGTGCTCGACCTCCTGCGCGGCGACGCCATGCGCACCTACGACCACTACGCCCAGATGCTGAACGAGAACCCCGACGGCACCCCCACCGACCCCACCCGCCAGGGCCTGGCCCGCGAACTCGCCCGCATGAACCTCACGTTGAACACCTACACCCAGTGGTACTGGAAGACCGACCTGCACAACCTGCTGAATTTCCTGTCCCTACGCGCAGACACCCACGCCCAGTACGAAATCCGCGCCTATGCCCAACCCATGCTGGAAATGACCCGCGCCTGGGTCCCCCTGACCGCCGCCGCCTTCGAAGACTACCGCATGGGCGCCATCACCCTCTCCGCCGGCATGCTCGCCGCCGTCAAACGCATGCTCGCCGGCGAGCCCGTGGACCAGAAGGCCAGCGGCCTCTCCAAACGCGAATGGACGGAAATGATGGGCGCGCTGGGGCGGGAAGGTTGACTCTTACGCGGTTCGCGTAGTAATAAGTTGACGATTCGCAGGCGCATCTCGCTGTCAGGAGTGTCGCGGCACGAGCCGATGTAACGCATTTGATAGACCCAAAGATGTCGGTGCGGCATCGACGTAGCGCGCGGCCCTCTACGGAGGATGCAAATGTTCATGGAGTTTTACGAACTCTCGGCGCGTGACGTCGTTCGCGTCATCTTTCGCAGCGGTGACTGCTTCGTCGAATGCCTCGCGGATGCAGCGCTCGAAGGCCGCGTCGCCCGGTTGAGCCAATGCCACTTCGACGGCAGCGGCCCGAATACCGTCGGCCTCCGCATTCTGCGGGAGCTGGCGCAGATCGTGATGGAGAGGATCGACGTCGATGAGCTCCGAATTGAGGGCGCGTCTCGCACAACTGGGGCCGGTCCGGGACATCACCCCCGCCCGCTCGTCTTCCGCCGCGCCGGTCCCGGTCCTGCTGCGCCGGATCGGGTCCTACCGCAATAGAATCAGCGTCTTCCGTCGCCTGTTCGATGACGGCGTGACCGCCCGCGCCGCCAAGGACGCCATCGATATGCTCGCCGCCCGCGATTGGACGATCTGCCCGATCCCCGGCGATACCGACATGACCCGCCTCGCCGCCGACCTGCTGGCGCTCGACGTGCAAGTGCAACTCCGCCGCCCCGAACAGCCCGAAACCGGCGCCTGGATCGCCGCCGTCCGCGAGCGCCACACCCTCTCCCAGCGCGACTTCGCCGACCGTCTCGGCTTCGATGTCCGCACCCTGCAAAACTGGGAACAGGGCCGCAACCGCCCAGACTCGGCCGTGCTCAGCCTCATCCGCCTGTTCGACCGCGACCCCGCCCTCGTCCTCAGTGCCGTCTACGAGCCAATCGCATGATCATCGTCTTCGGCTCCATCAACCTCGACCTCATCTTCCCCCTCCCGCACCTCCCCACCGCCGGCGAGACCGTCCTCGGCCCGACGATGCGGATCGAGCCCGGCGGCAAGGGCGCCAACCAGGCCGTCGCCGCGGCACGGGACGGCGCGCAGGTCGCCTTCGCCGGCGCCGTCGGTGCCGACGCGCTGGCCGATGACGCGCTGCGCCTCCTGCACGACTCCGGCGTGAACATGGCCCGCATCGCCACCGCCGAGGCCGCCACCGGCTGTGCCGCCATCTGCGTGGACCCCAAGGGCCGCAACCTCATCGCGGTTGCCAGCGGCGCCAACCTCGCCGCCCGCCACACCCAGGTGGAGGACGCCCTGCTCCGCCCCGGCGACACCCTGCTCCTGCAAATGGAAGTCCCCGTCCCCGAGATCGAAGCCCTCATCGCCCGCGCCCGCGCCGCCGGCATGCGGATCATCCTCAACCTCGCCCCCGCCGCCCCGCTCTCCCTCAACGCCCTCAAATCGCTGGACGTCCTGGTCGCCAATGAGGAGGAAGCCGCCTTCCTCGCCACCCATCTCGGCACACCCCCCGGCGCCGCCGCCCTGCATCAGGCGCTGGGCATCGCCATCGTCGTCACCCTCGGCGGCGACGGCGCCGAGGCCGCCACCCGCACCGGCCGCCTCCGCCTCCCCGCCACGCCCGTCCAGGTGATCGACACCACCGGCGCCGGCGACTGCTTCACCGGCGTCCTCGCCGCCAGCCTCGACCGCGGCCTCGACCTGGCGGCCGCCATCCACCGCGCCAACACCGCCGCCGGCCTCGCCTGCACGCGCGCGGGCACCCAAGGGGCGCTGCCAACGGCGGGCGAGACGGATGCGGCGGCGTAAGTAAAGGGAAGGCCAGAAACTTCTTTTTTGAAAAAGAGAAGCAAAAAACTTTCACTCTGGCGTCGCCGCCAAGCCGGACAACCGGCTCAAAACCCGGCGAAGCCAATATACGTGCTCTCGCCAGAACTCCGCTAAGCGCCTGAAACCCCAACTCGACGAATAGAGTTTTTTTGCTTCTTTTTGTTCACAAAAAGAAGACTCTTGCCTTTCTGCCGCCTGCCTTCCCTAAACCGCCGCCAACGCCCGCCCGAACACCGCCGGATCGACATTCCCGCCGCTGATCACCACCCCCACGACCTGCCCGCGCGCGTCGAACCGGCCGCTCAGCAGGGCTGCCAGCCCCACCGCGCCGCCGGGTTCCACCACCAGCTTGAGGTGGCTGAACGCCCAGGCAATGGCCGCCAGCACTTCGTCGTCGCTCACCACCAGCCCGCCGGCCAGGCGCGGCCGGTTCACCTCAAAGGTCAGCTTGCCCGGCGATTTGGAGAGCAGCGAGTCGCACAGCGTCGACCCGCCCGGCGCATTGCCCTCGCGCGCGCCGCTGGCCAGCGAGCGGGCGGTGTCGTCCCAGCCCTCCGGCTCCACCGCATAAACGCGCGTGCCGGGCGAGGCGCCCTCGATCGCCAGCGCGCAGCCGGCGATCAGCCCGCCGCCGCCGGTGCAGGCCAGCAGCGAGTCCATCGTCAGGCCGAGGGCGGCTGCATCCTCCACGAGTTCCAGCGCCAGCGTCCCCTGGCCGGCGATCACGTCGGCATGGTCGAACGGCGGCACCAGCACCGCGCCGGTGCGTTCGGCATGGGCGCGGGTCATGCCCTCGCGGTCGTCGGCCATGCGGTCGTAGCGGATGATCTCCGCCCCCCAGCGGCGCGTGCTCTCCACCTTGATGGCCGGCGCGTCGGCCGGCATGAACACGGTGGCGCGGGTGCCCACCGCTTGAGCCGCGGACGCGATGGCCTGGCCGTGGTTGCCGGAGGAATGGGTCACCACGCCGGCGCGGATCTGGGCCGCGTCGAGCTGGCGGATGGCGTTGGTGGCGCCGCGCAGCTTGAAGCTGCCGGTGCGCTGCAAGGGCTCGGGCTTGATCAGGATTGTGCCGCCGGTGCGCGCATCCAGCAGGGGATGGCGCAGCAGCGGCGTGCGCACCACGAAGGGGGCGATGCGCGCCCGGGCGGCGGCGACATCGTCGTAGGTTGGCAGGTTCGGCATGGGTGATCCCCTCAGTGCGGACGCGGCAGCAGCGCCAGCGTCGCCCGGTCCGCAATCGCGGTAACACGATAAAGCCGGAACGTCTCCGCCACCATCCCCCGGCGGCTGCGCGAGAGCGTGCCGATCTCGCGGATGTCCTTCCACTCGCGCGGGTCCGGCCCGCCGGCGCGCCGGGCGCTGCGCAGCAGAATGCCGGCCTCGGCGACCGCCGTGGCATCGGCGTCCGGCAGGCCGAACAGCGCCCAGCGCGGATCCGCGCCCAGCACCGGCGCGACGCCGGGGGTGAGCCAGGCCAGCAGGGCGGCGATGCCGTAATTGTCGGCGACGATGTAGCCCGCCCCCTCCAGTGCCCGCGTCGTCTCTACCTCCGCCGCCAGCTCCGCCCAGCCGCCGAGGCGCAGCAGGGTGGGGTCGGCGCGCATCGGCAGGGCGAGCGGGGCCAGCGTGCCCTGTACCCAGACCAGCGCCGTCATTCCCAGGCCCAGCGCCACGGACGGCCGCAACAGCCGCTGCCAGCGCCCGGCCAGCAGCCCCGCCGCGATGGCCGCCTGCGGATACAGGATCGAGGGCCAGTTCGCCTGCACCCGGTCGCCGAGCGCCGACCAGACGAACACGGCCGCGGGGATCAGCGTCAGCCCGGCCAGCAGCACCATGCCCGGCTCGCCCCGCCGCGCCCCCCGGGCGGCCGCCCAGAGGCCGGCGGCACAGAGCAGGGCGATGCCAGGGGTCGCGAAGCCAATCTGCCCGCCGATCAGCTCGGCGAGGAACTGCAGGGCCCGGGAAGGGTCCCAGTTGGCGACCCGGCCGCCCTGCTTGACGAAGCTGATCCAGCCATGTGCGGCGTTCCAGGCCAGCACCGGCGAGAACACCGCCAGCGCCATGCCGACCCCGGCCCAGAGCTGCCAGCGCCGCAGCCAGACCCGCAGGGTGGGCACCACCAGCAGCCAGACGAGCACGCCGGGCACCATCAGCACGGCGGTGTATTTGCTCGCCATCGCGCAGCCGAAGGCCGCCCCGGCGAGGAGCCACCAGCGGCCGTCGCTCTCTGCCCAGAGGCGGCTGAGCGCCCAGAGCGTCACCGTCCAGAAGAACAGCAGCGGGGTATCCGGCGTCATCGTCGCCGCCCCGATACCGAAGAGCAGCGTAGCGTTCAGCAGCACCGCGGCGCGCAGGCCCGGCCGTTCGGCGGGGAAGAACGTATCGGCCGCGCGCATCAGCAGCACCGAGCCGCCCGCTGCCGCGAGGGGGCCAGCCAGCCGGATGCCCAGCTCGCTGGCACCGGCCAGCAGCGTGCCGGCCTTGATCCACAGGGCCACCATCGGCGGATGGTCGAAGTAGCCGCCGGCCAGGGCGGTGGACCAGACCCAGTAATAGGCCTCGTCCGGCGCCAGCGGCGTTGCCGCCGCCACGATCAGGCGCAGCAGGGTCAGCGCGGCGAGGGCCGCGAGCCACTGCACCTACAAGGGCACTCCCGCCAGGCTTCGGCTGGTGCGGATGGTCTGCAGGGTCTGCACCCGGCTGACATTGGCCGCCCCGGTCAGCTTCTGGGTGAGCAGGTTCTCATGCGCGGTGTCGCGCGCGACGAGCTTGAGCAGGAAGTCGCCGCCGCCGCGGATCATGTGGCATTCGCGCACCTCCGGCCAGTCCGCCGCCATCTGCTCGAAGGCGCTGAGCACCGTCTCCTTCTGGCTTTCCAGGCCGACGATGGCGAAGAAGGTGATTTCCCAGCCGAGCTTCTGCGGGTCCGAATCGGCGTGGTAGCCGCGGATGATCCCCGCCTCCTCCAGCCGGCGCACCCGGCGCAGGCAGGGGGGTGCTGAGATGCCGGCGCGGCGGGCGAGTTCCACGTTGGTCATCCGCCCGTCCGCCTGGAGCTCCGACAGGATGCGCCGATCGATCAGGTCGAGCGGCGGGGCGTCTTGCAGCTGGGATTTCATCCGGCGGACCTCTGGCACCTCGGCCGTGCGGGCGCCCGGACAGGACGATCCCGCCGCGGTGCGTTGCCGCCAGACCAAGGTTGACGACATATTATTTCACGCAGCGGCGGGAACAAGGGCAGAGGGGCCGGTTCTTGTGATTGCACGCGCTGGGCCGATATGGTGCGGGCCATCGAAGTTGAGGCTTGCCATGTCCACGACCCATCATACCAAGGTTCTCATCATCGGCGCCGGACCGGCCGGCTACACGGCGGCGATCTACGCCGCGCGGGCCGGGCTGGAGCCGCTGCTGGTCGCCGGGATGCAGCCGGGGGGGCAGCTGACGATCACCACCGATGTGGAGAACTATCCCGGCTTCGCGCAGGCCATCCAGGGACCGTGGCTGATGGATCAGATGCAGGCGCAGGCCGAGCATGTCGGCACGAAGATTTTGTCCGATCTGATCACCGAGGTGGATTTCACCGGCCGGCCGTTTCGCGCGGTGGCCGATTCGGGGGATGTGTTCCTCGCCGATGCGGTGATCATCGCAACCGGCGCGCAGGCGCGCTGGCTGGGGCTGGAGTCCGAGAAGCGGCTCTCCGGGTTCGGGGTTTCGGCCTGTGCGACGTGTGACGGGTTCTTCTTTCGCGGCAAGCGGGTGGCAGTCGTCGGCGGGGGCAATACGGCGGTGGAGGAGGCGCTGTATCTGACCCACCACGCCAGCCACGTAACATTGATCCATCGGCGCGACAGCCTGCGGGCCGAGCGGATATTGCAGAAGCGGCTGTTCGCGCATCCGAAGGTCAGCGTGGTGTGGAATGCCGAGGTGGCGGAGGTGCTGGGGGGGCAGACGGTGGAGGCGGTGCGGCTGCGGGATACGCAGACGGGTGGGCTGTCGGACCTGGGGGTGGACGGGGTGTTCATCGCCATCGGGCACACGCCGACGACGGAGCTGTTTCGCGGCAAGCTCGATCTGGATGGCGATGGCTATATCCTGACGATGCCGGGAAGCACCCGTACATCGGTACCCGGCGTGTTCGCGGCGGGCGATGTGCAGGATAAAATTTGGCGTCAGGCGGTTACAGCAGCAGGAACAGGTTGCATGGCGGCGCTGGAAGTCGAAAAGTGGATACCGAGTCTGGAAACGCCCGGCGGCGTCGATTCGCTGCCGCGCGCATACGCTTCGGCACCCTAGCATCAGAAGGCTGGGCTCGGCGGGGCTGGTCACGGCCGTCCCCGGAAGGGACGGGTGGCCGCGGGGATGGTGGACATAAGGCCGTTCGGCGCGCAAGCCGGCGGCCAGGGGATGGGCTGAACGATGGATTGGGACAAGCTGCGCGTTTTCCACGCGGTGGCCGAGGCAGGCAGCTTCACGCATGCCGGCGACACCCTCAACCTCAGCCAGTCCGCCGTTTCGCGGCAGATCTCGGCGCTGGAGGAGGCGTTGCAGGTACCGCTGTTCCACCGGCATGCGCGGGGGCTGATCCTCACGGAGCAGGGCGAGAGCCTCAACCGCACCGTGCGCGAGGTGTTCGCCAAGCTGGCGATGACCGAGGCGCTGCTGACGGAGAGCAAGGAGCGGCCGGCCGGGCGCCTGAAGGTGACGACCACCGTGGCCTTCGGCTCCTCCTGGCTGGCGCCGCGGCTGCATACGTTCCTGGACCAGTATCCGGATGTGACGATGGAGCTGCTGCTGGACGATACCGATCTCGATCTGGCGATGCGCGAGGCGGATGTGGCGATCCGGATGCATACGCCCAAGCAGCCCGATCTGGTGCAGCGGCATCTGACGGCGATCGAGTGGCATGTCTGCGCCTCGCCGGAGTATCTGCGCAAGCATGGCACGCCGAAGACGGTGGAAGAGCTGGACGGGCACAAGCTGATCCTGTTCGGCGACCATCATGCGCCGGTGGCCGACATCAACTGGCTGGCCGAGGTGGGGCGGCGGCCAGGCAGCCCGCGCAAGGCGCTGCTGGAGGTGAACTCGCTGCGGGGGATGCTCCACGCCGTTAAGTCGGGCCTGGGGATCGCGGCGGTGCCGGATTACATGCATGCCGAGACCGACGGGTTGGTGCGGATCCTGGCGGATGTGAAGGCGCCGAAGGTGGATGTGTATTTCGTCTATCCTGAGGAGCTGCGGAATTCCAAGCGGGTGGCGGTGTTCCGCGACTTCCTGCTGGCGCAGCTGAATACGCGCTGACGGGGCGGCGGGGGGTGCAAGGCCCCCCCGCTATGCCGGTTGCCGGGGGCACCCATGATGCAGCGCGATATCTGCATTTGAATGCAATGAGATTTCTATTTTTCCGTTTGATGTGAAGCGGTTGATGGGCTTTCTGCCCATTTGGCCTAATCCCGCCTTGCTCGCCCGGCATGGCTGACCATGCTGCACCGCGGTAGCAATCGGCAGCCGGCGTTCCTACCTTTGGTTCACGAGATCAGGCGGGCTCCGGTTCGCCAGATGGGGGTTCCTGGCCCCCTTTGTGACCCAGACGTGAAGCCTCCCTATACCCTTGGCCCCGCGGTGCGAACTGCGGGGCTCTCTTTTTGCAGGTATTTTGTTATGTAAACGTAATAAAAAAGACCGCAGGTCTCCCTGGAGCTCAAGGGCCGGTTTTGAAGCGCAGGCCCTGGCGGCGCAGGCGAGCGCGGTCTTTTGGCGGAATGAAACGAATGGCGATGGGGCGGAGGTCGGAAAGGTCGATCTTTGCCCTGGGGGGCTTGCGCGGCCGCGGCTTGCGCGGCTTCGGCGCGCGGGGCGGCAGGCGGAGATGCTCGGGCAAGGCGATGCCGAACATCCGCGCCCAGGGGCGGAGGATACGCCCGGCGGCGGGGTGGGCGGCGACGAGGGCTTTCACGTCCGGGTCGTTCAGCAGGCCCTCGATATGGCCGATGTTTTCGGCGGTGAACGGGACGAGCCTGACCAGCCACATCCCGGCCGTCGGCAGGCGCAGTTCGGGCTTCGCACGCGGCTTGCCCGGGCGCTTTGCCCTCGGGCGGGATGTGGGGAACTGGCCGCGCTCCCACTGTAGCATCAGCCGGGTGAAGCGGTTGCGCAGACGGCAGATGCGGTTCCACACGAGGAGAATCAGCGGCGCCAAAGCGCGGAACTTCACGGCGTACTGGCCCACCTTCTCACGAAGGAGCTCGACGGTGCGGGAGAGGTTCTCGCCGAGGGGGGTGGAGGGGTGCATGTAGAATAACTAACATTGAGTTAGTTTGATGTCAACGGGAAAACCGCAGCAGCGCCATGGCAGAGGCGACCGAAAGCAGCGCGAACAGCAGGCCAGCCGCGAAGATGGCCAGATGGCTCTCGCCCGTCCAGGCGAAGAGCGCGGCCAGCGCGAAGGCGACGCTGGCCTGCACCACACCGAAAATCGCGGTGCAGCGCACCCACAAAGCCGCCGAGTTCTGCGGCGCCAACTCCCGGCAGACGGCGAGAACCACGGTGGTGACCCCCACCGAGGCGAAGCCGCTGGCCGCGGCCGCGGGCAGGATCAGCCAGGGATGCGGCGTCATCGCCAGCAGCAGGGCGGCGGCGAGCAGGCCGCTCCAGACCACCAGCGCCCGGCGGCCGCCAATGCGGTCGGCCACCCAGCCGCCGGCGATCGCGCCGCAAATGCCGATCGTGCCGAACAGCAGCCAGACCAGGGCGCCAG
Organism: Asaia bogorensis; assembly: GCA_945874805.1. Lineage (GTDB taxonomy): Bacteria > Pseudomonadota > Alphaproteobacteria > Acetobacterales > Acetobacteraceae > CAIRTN01. Next base: position 10,936 of record CAMCJI010000011.1, read on the forward strand.
CGGATACCCCGAGCCCAAGGCCGCGCGCCGCGAGATCGGACAGATAGACCATCGGCGCCACCATCCCCGCCGCCTGCAGGCCATAGGTCAGCAGCAGCCATGGCGCCGGCGGGGCGGTCTGGCGGGCGGCGCCGCGCATCGGCATGTCCGGCCAATGCGGGCGGGCAGCGATCCAGAGCAGCAGCACCAGCCCGGCCACGCCCAGCCAGGCGGCCGGCAAGCCCCAGGGCACCAGCAGCGGCACCAGCACCGCCCCCAACGCAATCCCGACGCCCACGCCGGCCAGCACCACACCACCCGCCGTGCCCCGCCTGGCCGCGGCCGTGCTGGCCTGACTCGCCGGACCCGCCAGCGCCATCAGCAAGCCGCCGGCAACCCCGGCCATGCCTCGCCAGAAGAGAAACCACAGAAATCCGCCATTCCAGGCACAGGCCGCAAGCGCCGCGATCACCAAAGCCATGCCGAGATCGAGCGTGGCCGGAACACCGAAGCGCCGCCCCGCCACAGGACCGGCCAGCGTGCCGACGAGATAGCCGGCAAGTGCGGCGGCCCCCAACATCCCGGCCTGCCCGCCATCCACCCAACCCGCCACAACCATCGCGGGGAACATCGGCACATAGGCAAACCGGGCAATGCCATTGCCGGCACAGGTCGCCGCCGCCCCGGCCAGCGCGGGGCGCCAGAGTTTGAGGATCAGCATGGGGGTGGAGCGGGGGTGGTTCGGGGGAGGGAGGCTCGGGGCAGGAAGGGAAGTGGCAGGAAGGCAAGGGGCAGGAAGGCAAGAATCTTCTTTTTTGGAAAAAAGAAGCAAAAAACTTTTGGACGTTGGGTGGGGGTGGGGGCGCGGGATGGGGTTTTGGGGAGGGGGAGTTTTTGGGCTTCGCCGGGTTTTGCAATTGGTTTGGGAGGTGGCGGCGAGGCCGTTTGGCGGCTTTGGTCGCGAACGAAGCGTGTGGCCTTAAGGGGGCGAGCGGCGGAAGGCGCTGCGCTTTTCCGCCCTACCGGACGGGTTTCGCGGCTCTCGATGGCGAAGCCCATCAGTTGATTGGCCGCGTATCGGGCTCGGCTGATGGTTTGTCAGGCGTGGGTGCTCGGAACAAGTCCGAGCATGACGTGGGTGTGGTGGTGCGGGGGGCGAAGCCGGCCAATGGCAGGTTCGCCCCCACCCAACGATCAAAGTTTTTTTGCTTCTTTTTGTTCACAAAAAGAAGAGTCTTCCTGGCCTTCCCGTCAGCCCGGCTTCTTGTCCGAAGGCGCGAGGGAGAGCGGCACCCAGCGCAGGCCGTCGCCGGATTGGACGAGCATGAGGACCGAGCGGCGGTTGGCTTTGCGGATTTTCTCCACGCGGTCCACCACGTCCGCCGGCGCGCTGACTTCTTCCTGCTGGACTTCGACGATGACGTCGCCGGGTTTCAGGCCGCGTTCGGCGGCGGGGGTGCCGGCGACGACGTCGGTGATCAGCACGCCTTTCTGGTCCGCGGCGATCTGGAACTTGTCGCGGCCTTCGGGGGTGAGGGCGGAGAGGCGCAGGCCGAGGCCGCTGAGTTCGAGGGCTTTGCTGGGGGCGGGCTTGTCGGGGTCGGCGCTGGCGGCGCGGATGGCTTCGTCGGGCATTTCGCCGACGCTGACCTGGAGGATGACTTCCTTGCCGTCGCGCCAGACGACGACCGGGACGTCTTTGCCGATCGGGGTTTCGGCGACGATGCGCGGGAGGTTGCGCATCTCCTTGACGTCCTGGCCGGCGAATTTGAGAACGACGTCGCCGCTGCGGATCTTGCCCTTGTCGGCCGGGCCGCCTTCGTTGACGCCGGCGATCATGGCGCCGTTGGGCTCTTTCAGGCCGACGCTTTCGGCGATGTCGGGGCTGACCTGCTGGATGCGAACGCCGAGCCAGCCGCGCTTGGCGCGGCCGAAGTCGCGCAGCTGGGCGACGACGGAGCGGGCGAGGTTGGAGGGGATGGAGAAGCCGATGCCGATGGAGCCGCCGGAGGGGGAGTAGATGGCGGTGTTGATGCCGATGACCTCGCCATCCATGTTGAACAGCGGGCCGCCGGAGTTGCCTTTGTTGATGGCGGCGTCGGTCTGGATGAAGTTGTCGTAGGGGCCTTGGTTGATGTCGCGGTTGCGCGCCGAGACGATGCCGGCGCTGACCGAGCCGCCGAGGCCGAAGGGGTTGCCGATGGCGAGTACCCAGTCGCCGACGCGCGCTTTGTCCGAATCGCCCCAGGGGACGGCGACGAGGGCGCGGGTGGGCTCGACCTTGAGGACGGCGAGGTCGGTGCGTTCATCGCGGCCGAGGAGCTTGGCTTTGAGGGACAGGCCGTCGGGGAAGTTGACGGTGATCTCGTCCGCGCCGTCGATGACGTGGTTGTTGGTGACGACGATGCCCGAGGGGTCGATGACGAAGCCCGAGCCGAGGCTTTGCGCTTTGCGGGGCGGGGCGTCCGGGCGTTGGCCCTGGGGGCCGGGGGCGTTGGGGCCGCCGCGGGGGCCCTGGCGCTCCATGAAGTCGCGGAAGAACTTCTCGAAGGGCGAGCCGGGGGGGAATTGCGGCATGTCCGGGCCCGGGCGGTCGGGCCGGGCGGCGACGGTCTGGCTGGTGGAGATGTTGACGACGCCGGGCTGCAGCTTTTCGGCGAGGTCGGCGAAGCTTTCCGGGGCGCTGCGGGCCTGCGCGATGGGCGCGAGGAGGGCGGCGACGGGGGCGGGGACGAGCGGGGCGGCCAGCAGCAGCGAGAGGGCGACGGCCGTGGCGCGGGTGGCGGTGGTGTGCATGGGCATGGTTCCCTGGAATCCATAACGAATGTGGGCGGGGCGCTGGGCATCGGCAAGCGGCAATGCCGCCCATGGCCAAGAGATAATGCGGTTGTGAGCCGGGGGAAGGGGCCGGGGAGGGCCTCGTCAGGCGCGCGGGTGTCGCTCATCATGGGGGCGTTCGTGGATGAGGAGCGTTGCGATGACCGATGTGATCGAGCTGGCCGGGCTGACGGTGGCTGGGGTGCGGCAGGGGCTGGCGGAGGGGCGGTTCAGCTGCGAGGCGCTGACGGCGGCGTGCCTGGCGCGGATCGCGCGGTACAATCCGATCTATAACGCCGTCATCTTCGTCAATCCGGAGGCGCTGGCGGATGCGCGGGCGATCGATGCGCGGATCGCGACGGGGGAGGCGCTGGGGTCGCTGGCGGGGGTGCCGGTGGTGATCAAGGACCCGATGGACATGGTGGGGTTTCCCACCACCGGAGGGTGGTCTCAGCTCTACAGCGGGGCGGGCGGGGTGGATCTGATGCCGGGCAGCGACAGCGCGGTGGTGGCGCGGATGCGCGCGGCGGGGGCGATCTTGCTCGGCAAGACGAATGTGCCGGTGCTGAGCGCCAGCGGGACGCATGCCAATAACAGCTGGGCGGGGCCGACCGTGAACGCGGCGGCGCCGGACTTCGCGCCGGGGGCGAGCTCGGCGGGGACGGCGAGCGCGGTGGCGGCGGGGATGGCGGTGCTGGGGCTGGCGGAGGAGACCGGGGGGTCGATCCAGAATCCGGCCGGGGCGCAGGCGCTGGTGGGGATCAAGCCGACGCATGGGCTGGTGCCGAATACCGGGGTGCTGCCGCTTTCCAGCCAGCGGGATGTGGTGGGGCCGATCGCGCGGTGCGTCGCGGATGCGGCGCTGTGCCTGGATGTGCTCGCGGGGTTCACCATGGCGGACCCGAAGACGGTGGCCGCGGTGGGGCGGTTGCCCGTCGGCGGGTATGCGGCGGGGCTGAGCACCACGGCGCTGGCGGGGCGGCGGGTGGGGCTGTACGGGCCGGGGTGGCGGACGGCGGAGCGCGGGGGTGCGCTGGCCGAGGAGACGGCGGGGCTTTACGCGCAGGCGCAGGCGGATATCGCGGCGCGCGGGGCGGTGCTGGTGGAGGACCCGTTTGCCGGGTCCGGGTTTGCCGATATCTCGGTGGCCGGCGTCGGCGGGATGACGTACGACCGGCGGGGCATGGAGTCGCTGCCTTACGACATGCAGAAATATCTGGAGCGGCTGGGGCCGGATGCGGCGTTGCGCAGTTTTGCGGCGTTTGCCGCGGCGACGCAGGCGCAGGACCCGTTCGCGCCGGGCGGGGTGCTGCAATACATGGCGGAGATGCCGGCGTTCCAGGCGAGCCTGGCCGATCCGGCGGCGGTGCCGGAGCTGCGGGAGTTCGTGGCGGCGCGGGAGGCGTATCTGGCGGTGTTCGATGCGGTGATGGAGCGGCACGGGCTGGATGTGCTGGCGTTTCCGCAACAGCGCGCGCCGCTGCCGGCGCTGCACGGCGAGGCGCAGATCCGCACGACGACGGTCTCGGAGATCAATATTGCGGGGTTGCCGGGGGTGGTGGTGCCGGCGGGGTATCATGCCGATGGCTCGCCGTTTGCGCTGATCTGGCTGGGACGGCGGTTCAGCGAGGCGACGCTGCTGGCGCTGGCGTACGACTATGAGCAGGCGACGCAGCACCGGCGGGTGCCGGTGCTGCGGGAGGCGTAGGGAGCCTTTACGGAGTGGGCTTGGGCGCCTCGCGGAGGAGCTTCAGGAAGTCCGACGAGGGGGTCATCACGAGGCGGGAGGTGCCGCCGGCGAAGGACTCGCGGTAGGCTTGCAGGGTGCGCCAGACCTGGAAGAACTGCTTGTCCCGGTTGAAGGCGTCGGCGTAGATCGCGATGGCCTGGGCTTCACCCTCGCCGCGCAGGTTGTCGGCGGTGGCGCGGGCCTGGGCGATCAGGACGGTGCGTTCGCGTTCGGCCTCGGCACGGATGCGCGAGCTGGCTTCCGCACCCTCGGCGCGTGCCTGGGCGGCGACGCGCTGACGCTCGGACTGCATGCGCGACAGAATCGCCTGGGTGTTTTCCTCCGGCAGGTCGGCGCGGCGGATGCGGACATCCTCCACCGAGACGCCGAAGTTTTTCATCTCGGCGTTCACCTGGTCGCGGATGGTGCTCATGATGCGGGCGCGGTTGGAGGACAGCACGTTGAGCAACTGCTCGTTGCCGAGCACGCGGCGCAGGGACGAGGAGACGACGGAGGTGAGGCGCGAGCGGATGCCATCCTCCGTCGGGCCGACGGCCTGATAGTAGCGCAGCGGGTCGGTGATGCGGAAGCGGGTGAAGCTGTCCACGATCAGGCGGCGCTGGTCGCCGAGGATGACTTCCTCGGAGGGGACTTCATAGTCGAGCAGGCGGCGGTCGAAGCTCAGCACCGTCTGGATCAGCGGGATCTTGACGTGCAGGCCCGGCGTGTTGATGGCGCGGATCGGCTGGCCGAACTGGGTGATCAGCACCTGTTCGGTCTGCTGCACGACGAACAGCGAGGAGCCGGCGATGAGGACCACGGCGCCGATGCCGGCGACGAGGATGGTGAGGAGGCGGTTCATCGCGGGGCTCCCGTGGGCGCGGCAGGTGCGGTGGTGCGGGCCGGCGGGCGGTTGACTTCGCCGAGCGGCAGATAGGGGACGATGCCCTGGAGCTTGTCATCGACGATGACGGAGGGGGTGCTGGTGAGCACCTCCTGCATCGTTTCGATATACAGGCGCTCCATCGTCACGTCCTTGCTGGCCTGGTAGGCGCGCAGCACCGAGAGGAAGCGCTGCGCCTCACCGGTGGAGGCGGTGATGGAGACCTGCCGGGCGCCCTCGGCCTCGGCGACGAGGCGTGCGGATTCGCCGCGGGCGCGGGGGACGATGTCGTTGCGGTAGGATTCCGCCTCGTTGCGCACCCTGTCCGCATCGGTGTTGGCGCGCTGGACGTCGCGGAAGCTTTCGATGACGGCGGCAGGGGGATCGACCTTTTGCAGCTGGATCTGGGTGATCTCCACGCCGGCGCCGTACTGGTCGAGGATGGTCTGCACGCCGCGCAGCACGGCGGCTTCGACGGCGGCGCGGGCATCGGTCAGCGCGGGCTGGATGGGGGTGCGGCCGATGACCTCGCGCATGACGCTCTCGGCGGCGGATTTCACCGTGTTGGCGGCGTTGCGGGTGTTGAACAGGTAGTTCGAGGCGTCCCGGATGCGCCAGAAGACGGCGAAGTCGATGTCGATGATGTTTTCATCGCCGGTGAGCATCAGGCTTTCTTCGATGACGTCCCGCGAGTTGGCGTTGCTGCCGCGCGGGCCGCGCAGATCGGTGCCGACAGTGCGGTAGCCGACCTCGACCCGGTTGATGCGGGTGACGGCGGGCTTGAAGACGGCCTCGACCGGCCAGGGGACGTGGTAGTTCAGGCCGGGGAAGGTGGTGCGGTCATAGGCGCCGAAGCGCAGCACCACGCCCTGCTCGTCGGGCTGGATGCGGTAGAAGCCGCTGGAGAGCCAGCCGCCGACGGCGACCACGGCGATCAACGCGAGGACGCGGCCGCTGGCGAGGGGACCAACACTCATTCCGCCGCCGCCGCCGGATGGGCCGTTCGGGCCGCCGCCGCCGGGGACGAAGCCGCGCAGGAAGGCCTGGGCGCGGGCGATCACCTCATCGATGTCAGGCCCGCCGCCGCCGCCGCCGCGATTGCCGCCGCCACCGCCGCCGCCGAAGGGGCCGCCGCGGTTGCCGCCGCCGGGGTTGCCCCAAGGGCCGCGGGTCGGGCCGTCGTTGTCGCTGCCGCTGTTGTCAGCCGGGCGCGAGCCGCCGGGGCTGCCCCAGGGGTTCTGCGGGCCTTGCCCGCCGGGCTTGCCATCCTTGCCGTCGCCGCCCGACCCGGAATTCCCCGAGCCGCCGTTGTTCCATGACATCGTGCGGAAACGCTCCTGTATCGCGGCCCTGAGCGGGGCCGTGCGCGGACTTGTGAGATAGGCCATTGGCAGCGACGCAACGCAGCGTCATATCCCCTGCATGGCCCACCCCTATATCGACCGGCTTCTGAGGGTTTTCAAGCGAATGTCCCACCCGCCACAGATGACGTCTTCGCAAGGTTCGCTCAGGGCGGCGCTGGCCGCCGTGCGCGACCCCGCCAGCGGGCTTGATATCGTCGCCGCGGGGCTGGTGGACTCGATCCAGCTCAAGGACGGAATGGTGCAGGTGAGCCTGCTGACCTCACGCGCGCAGGCCGCCGCGATGGAGCCGGTGCGGGCCGAAGTGGAGCGGGTGCTGGCCGCCCAGCCGGGAGTGCGTAATGCCACTGCGGTGCTGACGTCGGGGATGCCGGCGCCTTCCCCCGCTGCCGCTGCTCCGGCCCCGGCCCCGAAGGGCGGGGAGAAGCCGAAGCTGCTGGCCGATGTGCGCGCCGTGGTCGCGGTGGCCAGCGGCAAGGGCGGCGTGGGCAAAAGCACGGTGGCGGTGAACCTCGCCGTGTCGCTCGCGCGGATGGGGCTGCGGGTGGGGATGCTGGATGCGGATATCTACGGGCCGTCGCTGCCGCGTATGCTCGGGCTGAACCGCAAGCCGGAAGTGCGCGGCGACCGGATGATCCCGCTGCCCGCCTGGGGGCTCAAGGCGATGTCGATCGGCTTCCTCGTCGAGGAGGAGACGCCGATGATCTGGCGCGGGCCGATGGTGATGGGCGCGCTGGAGCAGATGATGGGCCAGGTGGAGTGGGGGCCGCTTGATATCATGATCGTCGACATGCCGCCGGGGACGGGGGACGCGCAGCTGACGATGGCGCAGCGGGTGGCGCTCGCCGGGGCGGTGATCGTCTCGACGCCGCAGGATATCGCGCTGCTGGACGCGCGGCGGGGGGTGCGGATGTTCGAGCGGACGATGGTGCCGGTGCTCGGGCTGATCGAGAACATGAGCTACTATTGCTGCCCGAATTGCGGGCACCGGGCCGAAATCTTCGGGCATGGCGGGGCGCGGGCGGAGGCGGGGCGGCTGGGATGCGAATTCCTCGGCGAGATTCCGCTGTTGCTCGACATCCGCACGGCGGCGGACGCCGGCACGCCGATCGCCGCGAGCGATCCGGACAGCGCGGCGGCACAGGCCTATGCGGTGGTGGCGAAGCGGCTGTGGGAGAAGGTTTCGGGCGAGCCGGCGGCGAAGGGGCCGACGATCCGGATCAGTTGAGAGCCTTCCCTCCCCCCGCCCGTCAGGGGCGGGTGGGGCGTGCTGGATGTTTCATTTTGTAGAATCCGCCTCGAAATACGCCATTTGCCGGCGCTGCGGCTTGTGGGGGCACGGCCGTGCAGCTAGTTCGACTGCATCGATTCCATCATCATTCAGGTTCAAAGCATGTCACCGACCGCCGCCCTTCGCGCCACCGCCATCGCCACCGTGCTGCTCTGCGGCACCGCCGCCGCAGAGGCGGCCACGATCACCCGCACCTTCTCCTTCTCCTTCGGCCCGGTAAGCACGATCTACGGCCCCGAGCTCACCGCCCCCATCGACCCTTTCACCGGCTCGGTGACGGTCACCTGGGACCCCAGCATCGCCACGTTCAACTCCACCACCGGCATCACCCTGACCACCCCCGGCTTCACGATGACGGAGACCCCTGGGTTTACCTACAACCCTGCCGACTACGACGCGCTGAGGATCGGCGGCGTCAGCATGTTCTCCGACGCCGACAACGTCGCGTATCTTGCGAACGACATCGCGCTGAGCATCGGCAACGCCAGCACCGCCGGCCCCTATGGCGGCCAGCTCTACCTCGGCATCACCAGCAGTGAGTCGCTGTTCGTGTTCTACGGCGGCGCCATCACCGAGGGCGCCCCTGCCCCGGCGCCCGAGCCTGCCTCGCTCGCGCTGCTCGCGACCGGCCTGCTCGGCCTGCGCCTCGCCCGCCGCCGCGCGGCCTGACGCTGGGAAGAAGGGCCTTCTTTTTCGAGAAAGAGAAGACTCTTACTTCCTGTCGGTCTCCTCACGAGAGGGCAGCGCCCCCTGCGTGCCCGGCCTGGTGCAGGCCAGGCCGGCGCCGGTGGTGTCGATCACAGCGACGGGGGTGGCGGGGAGGCGGAGGAGGCCGGTGCGGGTGGCGGCACGGGCCTATGCGGCGGTGGCCAAGCGGCTGTGGGAGAAGGTTTCGGGCGACACCCGGCCGAAGGGGCCGAGCATCCGGATCAGCTGAAAGCGGGGCTGCCCGGATTGCCGTGGGGTGGATTTGGGGTGGGCCCGGGTGGAGGGTTAGGGGTTTCTTAGGGGGATGGTGGCAGGTTCGGGGCCTTCGTTGGGGGCCCCATGGCAGGCAAAGCGCGCGATCGCGGCAGCGTCATCATCAAGAAGTACGAGATCGTCGAGGGGGGGCATCACGGCGGCGCCTGGAAGGTCGCGTATGCCGACTTCGTGACGGCGATGATGGCGTTCTTTCTGCTGATGTGGCTGCTGAACGCCACCAGCGAGGACCAGCGCAAGGGCCTCGCGGATTTTTTCACGCCGAGCAATGAGATCAGCCGCGGCTCGTCCGGCTCCGGTCAGCCGTTTGGCGGGCGGACGCCGTTCGAGCAGGGGGAGCTGGTATCCGATCGCGGGGCGCAGACGGTGATCGAGGGGAAATCCCAGGCGGTGCCGGAAGAGGACGACCCCGATGCCGAGAAGGGGCCGCAGCGCACCGCCGGCGGCAAGCCGGCGCGCCCGCCCGGCGGCGACGGTGCCGAGGACGCTATGCGGGCCAGGCAGATGGCGATGCAAGCCAATGGCGAGCCGGGCGGCACGGCGGCGGCAAAGGCGCGCGTGCAGTCTCAGGCGCTTGGCCAGGCGCAGACGCTGGCCAATGCCGGCGAGGGCCTGCAGATGGCCGCCGCCGACGAGGCAGCACTGAAGGCCGAGATCGAACGGCGCGAGCGCGAGGCGTTCGAGCAGGCGACCCAGCAGATCAAGGAGGCGATCCGCAGCGACCCGCGGCTCGCCGAGTTGCTGAATCAGCTCACCATCGACCAGACGCCGGAGGGGCTGCGCATCCAGCTGCTCGACGAGGACAAGCGGCCGATGTTCGCCACCGGCTCGGCCACGCTGGCCGAGCACCCCAGGCTGCTGCTGGGCAAGATCGCGCCGATCCTGGCGAAGCTGCCGGAGGGCATCTCGATCGCCGGGCATACGGACGCCGCGCCCTTCCGGGGTGGGGAGCGCAGCAATTGGGAGCTCTCGGCCGAGCGCGCGAACGCCACGCGGCGGCTGCTGGTGGAGGCGGGGCTGGCCGAGCGGCGCATCCGCCATGTCGCCGGCAATGCCGACCGCGATCCGCTGCTGCCGGCCGATCCCTTCGCCGCCGCCAACCGCCGCATCGCCATCGTGGTGCTGCGCGCGGCGCGGCCGAACTGAGGCGGCGCGATGCTGACCATCGGCGGCCTGGTCTTTCTGCTGTTCTGCGTGTTCGGCAGCTATGTTGTCCACGGCGGTAGCCTCGGCCCGATCATGAAGGCGCTGCCGTTCGAGCTGTGGGCGATCGGCGGGGCGGCGCTGGGCACCTTCATCATGTCGAATTCGATGCACGACGTGAAACACACGCTCGGCGGCTTCGGCAAGATCATGAAGGGCGGCAGCTATCAGAAGGCCGATTACATCGATCTGCTGAGCCTGCTGTATTTTTTCGTGCGGCTGGCGAGCACCAAGGGGTCGATGGCGCTGGAGCCGCATATCGAAAAGCCGGCGGAGAGTGCCGCGTTTCAGAAGTTTCCGAAGATCCTGAAGAACCACCACGCCAGCGATATCATCTGCGACTATCTGCGTATGGTCGGGATGAACGCCGATGATCCGAACCAGATCGAAGACCTGATGAGCCGGGAGCTGAAGAAGGTGCTCAACGAGGAGCTGCACGGCGCGCATGCGATGCAGAGCATGGCGGACGGACTGCCCGCACTTGGGATCGTCGCCGCGGTGATGGGGGTGATCAAGACGATGGGCTCGATCAACGAGCCGCCGGCGGTGCTGGGCGGGATGATCGGCTCGGCGCTGGTCGGCACCTTTCTCGGCGTGCTGCTGGCCTACGGGATGATGGCGCCGTTCGCGGCGCGGCTGCAGGGCGTGGTGCAGGAGGAGGCGAAGTATTTCGACGTCATACGCGCCGTGCTGGTGGCGCATCTGCACGGCAACGCGCCGCAGGTGAGCGTGGAGACCGGGCGGAAGATGGCGCCGAGCCAATACATGCCGAGCTTCGCGGAGCTCGAGCAGGCGACGCAGAACCTGCAGATCGCCTGATCCGGCTGCACGGCGTTGGTTGACAGATGGGGCTGGCAGGGGCGAGCGTGGGCGCAATAAAAAAGGAGGGGCGGATGTCCAGAGGCTTCCAGCGGCGCGGCGTGCTTGCCGGGCTCGCCGCCACGGCGATGCTGCCGGGGGCGCGGACCCTGGCGCAATCCACCGCTCCCTCGGCGGAGTTGATCGCGGCGGCGACCAAGGAGGGCACGGCGGTGTTCCACACCTCCATCGACCTGCCGGTGGCGCAGAAGATGGTGACTGCATTCCAGAACAAGTTTCCGGGCATCCGCATCCAGCTGGAGCGCTCGGGCGCGGAGCGGGTGCTGCAGCGGGTGGAGCAGGAATACGCCAGCAATATCAAGGTGGCCGATGTTGTCGAGAGCTCCGACATCTCGATGTTCATCGGCTGGAAGAAGAAGGGGTGGCTGGCCCGCCATCTGGCGCCGGACGCCGTGCAGTACTGGCCGGCCGACCAGAAGGACGCGGACGGGCAGTTCGCCACGGTGCGCGGGCAGCTCAGCTGCATCGCCTACAACACCAGGCAGGTGAAGCCGGAGGACGCGCCGACGAGCTTCGCCGATCTGCTGGCGCCGAAATGGCGGATGCGCATGGTCAAGGCGCATCCGGGCTATAGCGGCACGATCCTGACGAGCACGTTTGCCACCGCGAATGCGCTTGGCTGGGCATATTTCGAGGGTCTGGCGAAGCAGCGGGTGATGCAGGTGCAGTCCGCCTCCGATCCGCCAAAGAAAGTGGCGCAGGGCGAACGCTCCATCATGATCGACGGCAGCGAATATGTGGTGTTCTACCTCAAGGAGGCCGGCAACCCGATCGAGGTGGTGTATCCCACCGAGGGGACGCCGATGATCGAGGGGCAGGTTTCGGTGATGGCGGCGGCGCCGCATCCGAACGCGGCGAAGCTGTTCCTGAACTACTGCTACACGGCGGAATGCCAGCAGCTGCTCTCCGATGTCGGCGGGCTGCGGTCGTTCCATCCGGACGTGAAGCTGACGCCGGGGCGCAAGAAGCTATCGGAGATCAAGACCCTGCATGTTGACCCCTATGCGCTCACCGCCGCGACGGATGACGTGAAGAAGAAATACACGGAGATCTTCGGCGTCTGACCGGCTCGCCCCGGGCTTCAGTTCGGGGCCAGCTGCTCGACCTCGCGGCGGACGGCGCGCCAGAAGCCGTTATGGCCGGCTAGGGCGCCCGAGACGTCACGGGCGGTGCTGCGGCCCTGGGTGAGCAGGAAATCCGCCATGCCCTGCGGTGAGCGCAGGGCATGGGCGGTATCCGGCGGGCTCGCGGGCACCGGTGGAAGCATGCGGTGCAGGAAGCCCTGCCAGGCCGAGCCGTGCAGCGGCTGGCCGGGATGGGTGAGCCCCTCGTCACGCTCGAGAATTTCGGCCGGAACATCTTCGTAGAGGCGGATCGTGTTCATGGTTGCGGTCTCCGTCGCGCTAGGCTGTTGCATCAGCTACGGGCCATCGCGTGCGTTGGATGCGATGATGCGGCAAATTCTGCCGGGCGGTGGTAAACAGGCCGTGAATCATCCGGCCACGCGGATAAAAGCCGTACTCGCACCGCGCCACGCCCGCTGATACACTCCGCGCATGCATCAATCACACGCACTGCGCCGTCTGGTCCTGCTCGCCGCCATTACGCTTTCGGCGTGCGCGGCATCGAACCCAATTTCGCCCTCGCTGGCGCAATCGCCCAGCCCGCGGGTGCGAATCGGCGGGCCGGTGGCCGCCCAGCTGGTGGCGCGCCACGCGCTCTCGGCCGGTGATATCGACGTGGCCACCGAGGCGTATCAGAGCCTGCTGGCACGCGACACCGACAACATGGAACTGCGCCAGCAGGCCTTTCTGACGGCGCTGGTCGCTGGGCGGCCGGAGGCGGTGCGCCTGGCGCGGCTGCTGCCGAACAACCAGGGCGCTCTGCTGCTGCTGGCCGGCAACGATGCGCGCGAGGGCAACTGGCGCGGTGCGGAGGCACGGCTGAACACCTTGCCGCGCCAGGGGCTGATGGACCTGCTGCGGCCGATGCTGGTGGCGTGGCTGCAGGCCGGGGCGGGGCAGACGGAGGCCGCACTGGCGATCCTGAGGCCGCTGACCGAGGCGCCGCGGCTGCGCGCCATCTACGCCATCAACGCGGCGACCATCGCCGACCTCGGTGGCAACAATGCTGAGGCGGGGCGCTACTACCGCATGGCCAATGCCGAGAACGGCGGCGGCAATCTGCAGGTCGCCCGGCTCTATGCCAGCTGGCTCGCGCGGCAGGGCGAAAGTGGTGAGGCCGAGCGGGTGATGCTGGGCATCAGTGTCAACGACGACGTGGCGATGGTGATGCCGGCGATCATGCGCAACATCGCCGAACGGCAGATCACCAAGGCGACGGACGGGATGGCGGAGGTTTATACCGCGCTCGCCGCCCTGTTGCGCACGCAGGATTCCGGCGAGTTTCCGGTGGTGATGCTGCGCCTGGCGCTGCATCTGCGCCCCGACCACACGACGGCGCGCCTGCTGCTGGCCGAGATCGCCGCGGCCGGCAAGCATCCGGAGACGGCGCTGCCGGTTATCGCCTCGGTCGCGGCGGATGATCCGCTTTCGGCGGTGGTGCGGATGCGCCGCGTCGCCATCCTGCACAAGCTGCGGCGCAGCGACGAGGCGCTGGGCGTGCTTGATCAGCTCGCCCGCGAACTGCCGGACCGGCCGGAGCCGCTGGCCGCGCGCGGGGACATCCTGCGCAACCTGCACCGCTACGGGGAGGCGGTGGCAGCTTATGACAAGGCCGTCGCCCTGGTGCCCTCACCGACGCGGGCGGAGTGGGTGCTGTTCTATGATCGCGGCATCGCGCTGGATCGGGACAAGCAATGGGCGAAGGCGGAGGCAGACCTGCTGCGCGCCCTCGATCTCGCGCCGGATCAGCCCTTCGTGTTGAATTATCTCGGTTATTCCTGGGCGGAGCAGGGCACCAACCTGCCGCGCGCGCGGGCGATGATCGAGAGGGCGGCCAACCTGCGCCCCGATGACGGGGCGATCACCGACAGCCTCGGCTGGGTGATGTTCAAGCTCGGCGATGTGCCGGCCGCGGTGCGGCTGATGGAGCGCGCGGTGGAGCTGGAACCGCAGGACGCGACGATCACCGCGCATCTCGGCGACGTGTATTGGGCGGCCGGCCGGCAGCTGGAGGCGGTGTTTCAGTGGCGCCGCGCCCTGGCGCTGAACCCCGATGCGGAGGAGACCCGCAAGCTGGAGGCGCGCATCCGCGAGGGCGAGATCGTGCTGGGGGGCAACAAGGCGGCCGCCCTGCCGTGACCCCGGCGGACGGCTACGCGCGCGCCAAGGTCAATCTGTTCCTGCACGTCACCGGCCGGCGCGCGGACGGCTACCATCTGCTCGACAGCCTCGCGGTGTTCCCCGATGTCGGCGACCGGCTGACGGTCGCTCCGGCGGTGGCATTGAGCCTGGACGTGCATGGGCCCTTCGCGCCGGGCCTTGCGGGCGAGGCGGATAATCTCGTGCTGCGGGCGGCGCGGGCACTGGGAGGCCAGGGCGTGCGGCTGGGGCTGGAGAAGAACCTGCCGATCGCCTCGGGCATCGGCGGCGGCTCGGCCGATGCCGCCGCGGCCCTACGGCTGCTGGCGGCACTATGGGGCGTGGCTGCCGATCTGCCGGCGATCGCGCTGGGGCTGGGGGCGGATGTTCCGGTGTGCCTGGCCAGCCGGCCGGCGCGGATGCAGGGGGTCGGCGAAATCCTGCTGGCCGCACCCGCTTTGCCGGCCTGTGGCATCGTGCTCGTCAACCCCGGCGTGGCGGTGGCAACCCCCTCCGTGTTCCGCGCCCGCGCGCCCGGCTTCACCCCGCCCGCCGTGCTGCCGGAGGGCTGGGGGGACGCGGCGGCGATGGCCCGCGACCTCGCCGCCTGCACCAACGATCTGCAAGCCGCCGCCATCGGCCTGTACCCGGCCATCGCCGAGGTGCTCGCCGCGCTGGCCGCAGCACCCGGGGCGCTGCTGGCGCGGATGAGCGGCTCCGGCGCCACCTGTTTCGCGCTGTTCGCTGACGCCGCGGCCGCACGCACCGCCGCCGCCGGCCTCGCCCGGCCGGGCTGGTGGTGCTGGGGCGGGCGGATGGGGGTTGCGAGCGGCGAAGGCGGCCCCTAATAGCGGGGGCCGGTGGGGCGTCGCCAAGCGGTAAGGCAGCGGATTTTGATTCCGCCATTCGGAGGTTCGATCCCTCCCGCCCCAGCCAGCGCCAGGGCTCGCAGACAAGGGAATTGAGCTTCTTCTTGCGATGAACGAGCGACGGCGAAGGCGCCGCGCAGGAAAGAAGCAAAACATTTCGTCCGTGCCTGAACCGACGATTGATAGTGTAGGAAACGAATGGTTCCGCCCGTGTTGTCGGCCGCCGAACATGCTGAACCCACCGCTATCACCCTGATTGAGAAACAGGCGGGGCTTCGGGGGTCGCAGGTGGCACTGATCGGTAGCGATCGCACCTTGACGTTCGACGAGATGAACCGTTCCGCGAACCGATTGGCATTCACGCTGCAGGAAACACTTGGGCTCGCGGCAGGCTTCGTCGCCGTGTGCCTGCCACCTTCCGTGGACCGAATCATCGCAGTGCTTGGCATACTCAAGTCCGGCCGGGGCTATGCCGTGATTGATCCCCGTCTGCATGATCAGGGCCTGCGCGATCTGGTTGGACATGCCGAAGCTCTGTGTGTTGTGACCAACCCAATCCTTGCCGCCCGTTTCGACGGGGAAGTGCGAACACTCGACATTGCGGAATGCTATCGGTGCGGGCGGGATAGTAATCCGGGCATAGGCGCAGGGCCGGACGCCCCAGCCTATCTGCGCTACACGTCAGGTTCCACCGGCACGCCGAAGGGCGTGCTTCACAGCCACCGTGCCGCCTTGGGCCAAGGTTTCGCATTTGTGGAATCCGTAGACCTGCGCGCTGGCGACCGACTTTGCTGTTTCACGTTCTTTCCGCACGCGTCGGTCTTTGGCACTCTGATGACCGGTGCAGCCCTGCATATCGTCGATACCATGAGCGAGGGCCTTCGCGCGATCGCAGGCCGATTGCGGCAGGATCGGGTCACCGTGCTGTCCAGTTTTCCTTCGATGCTCAGATCCCTGTCGGTGGTGCTTCTGCCCGGTGGGCGCCTGGCCGATTTGCGCAGGATCAGCTTCAGTGGCGAGCCGATCACCGCAAGCGATATCAATTTGGCGATGCGCCTCATGCCCGAAGGCGGCGTAGCCACGAACAGCTATGGCAGTACGGAATTCGTCATGATTGCATCGCATTCTGTCCGCGGTGCGTTACCGGACTCCGCCGTGGTGCCATCTGGCCGGCCGCTGTCCGGGGTGGAGGTGCGTCTTGTCGACGCCCGCGGAGATCCTGTGCCAAATGGTGAAACCGGCGAAATAACCGTTCGTGCTCCATTCATGAGTTCAGGATATTGGAAGAACCCCGATCTGACGCGCGAAATATTCGGAAGCGCTACGCCCCAGGACGGCAAGACCTATTACCATACCGGTGATGTCGGGCTTGTGGATTCGACTGGGATCATCACAGTCCTCGGTCGGGAGGACAACCAGATTAAGCTGCGCGCACACCGCATCACACCGGAGGAGATCGAGACTGTGTTGCTGCGTCATCCCACGATCGGTGCAGCGGCCGTTCGAGCCTTTACGGACGAACAGGGAAGATCTTCCCTCGTCGCATACTTGGTGTCCGCACCCGATGCCGTAGTGGAACCGGCGGTGTTGCGCGCCTTTGCGCAACGACATCTCCCCACATACATGGTGCCATCCGCCTTTCTTCCGATCGAGGCGTTGCCGCAGACGGTTGGTGGCAAGCTGGATCGCGCTGCGTTGCCGCACCCTCTGCCGCTAACGCGCGCCAGCCAGCGCCGCTAGAGCGAAAGCCGGCCTGACAGACGGTCGATTTTCAGTCCAGCCACTCGATCAAGAACGCAAATCTTCCGATTGGCCAGCAGTTGCGAACTCTCAATCCGTCGATCAGTCTTCGAGACTGACCGACGATCTGGGACAGCTCCAAAGCTTGCTGTTTCCTCTTTTCAAAAAGGAAGACGCTTTCGTTGCCTTCCGGCGATCAAAGCTTGAACCCCCGCCGCCGCAGGGTCTCGCCGTGCTTCGCCATTGCCTCGTTGCTCACCCGCTGCCCCCAGAGCGCGCCGAGTTCGAAGGTCAGCCGGCCGAGCTGGGCTTGCTGGCGCAGCAGGGTCTGGCCAATCGGGGAGGCGTAGAAGGCCTGCAGGCCGCGCAGGTCTTCGGCGGAGAACAGGGTGGCGTAGACCTCGGTGATCGCGTTGGTCAGCTCGGGCATGCGGGCGCGGAAATCCGGCAGCAGCACGTCATCGACGGCTTCCGCCGCCTGCGCCTCCGTTTTGCCGCTGCCTTGGGCGAGGAGGCGGATGAACTGGCCGCGCAGGGCGCCGAGCATCTCGCGCTGCTGTTCGACCAGGTTGATCTGGGTGACCAGCGCCGCCGCTTCGCGCCGCGAATCGGGCGTGGCGGCTGGCGGCTGGGCGCGGGCGGGGGCCGCCAGCAGGCCGGTCAGCAGGGCGGCGGCGATCAGGCGGGGGAAGCGGGGCATGGGGACAATTCTCCAGGATCGCGCCAATCTAGCTGGTTCCGGCCTGAACACGCAGCGGCAAGCGTATACCGTTCGGGGCGCCGAGGGCGATCACCAAACCGTGAATGGAATTTTTCTGTCAAATTTACGTAACCAGTACGTAGGATTGAGACACCGCCAGCCAAGGCGGACGCAAAAAAGGGATGGACGCATGGATCCGCTGTCGCTCGGTCCCTATCGGGTCAAGGCCCACAACACCGCGCAGGCGAGCGAGAATCGCATCCACAGCGATGCGATGGCGCGCCGCTTCGGGTTTACCGGCGGGCTGGTGCCGGGGGTGGAGGTGTATGCCTACATGACGCATCTGCCGGTGCTGCGCTGGGGGGAGGCGTTCCTGGCGGGGGGCTGGATGAATTGCCGGTTTGCCTCACCGGTTTATGACGGCGACGATGCCGTTGTCTCGGCCAGCGCCACGGAGGAGGGCATTGCCATCTCGGTCGAAAGCCGGGGGGCGGCTTGCGCCAGCGGGGCGGCGGGGTTGCTGGCGGCCCCGCCCGCGCTGCCGGTATTGCCTGCCGCCGCGCCGCCGTTGGCCGGGCAGCGCCCGCCGGCGAGCGAGGCGAGCCTGGCGCCGGGGACCGTGTTCGCCACCACGCCGGAGCGGATGGAGCCGGCGGTGGTGGCGCAGTATCTGCGCGATATCCGCGAGACCAGCCGGCTGTTCGCGCGGACGGGGGCGCTGCATCCGGGCCTGGTGCTGCGCGCGTGCAACCGGCTGCTGATGGAGAACGTGGTGCTCGGCCCCTGGATCCATGCCGGCAGCGAGGTGCGCAATCTCGGCCTGGCCCGCGTTGGCGCCCAGCTCTCCGCACATGGCGTGGTGGCCGTGCGCGAGGTGCGGGGCGGGCATCACTTCGTGGAGCTGGATGTGGTGGTGAGTGCGGACGCCGCTCCCATCGCGCTGGTGCGCCACGTGGCGATCTGGCGGCCGCGGCAGGTGGGCGCGGACTGAGGCCTCACCCAACCGGCCGGCATGGCGACAAGCCCGCGCAATCGCGCTAGAGACCCTGGCAGGAACGACAGATCCAGGGGGTCCCGATGGGCAACATCAACGCGGCAGTCAGCCTTGAGACGCACGGCGATACCGCGCTGATCCTGATGCAGAATGCGCCGGTCAACGCGCTCGGCTTCGAGCTGCGCGACGGGCTGCTGCATGCCATCCGCAAGGCCGAGGCCGACCCCGCGATCCGCGCCATCGTGCTGGCGGGCAGCGAGCGCGCGTTTTCGGGCGGGGCGGACATCACCGAATTCGGCAAGCCGGCGCGCGAGCCGAGCCTGCGGGTGATCATCACCGCGCTGGAGGATTGCCGCAAACCGACGGTGGCCGCCATCCAGGGCGTGGCGCTGGGCGGCGGGCTGGAACTGGCGCTGGGCTGCCATTGGCGCCTTGGTTTTGGCCATGCTCGGATGGGCCTGCCGGAGATCAAGCTTGGCCTGCTGCCCGGTGCCGGCGGCACCCAGCGGCTGCCGCGGCTGATCGGGCCGGAGGCGGCGCTGGGGATGATCATCTCGGGCGATCCGGTGGATTCGAAGAAGGCGGCGGCACTCGGCATCGTCGATGTGCTGCTGGACGGGCCGTATCCCGCCGCGGCGGTGGAATGGGCGGCGGCGCATGCCTCGACCACGCGGCGGCTGCGCGATGCCGATGACAAGCTGGACGCGGCGCGGCGCGATCCCTCGCTGATCGCCAAGGCGGCAACCGCGGCGATGGCGCGCGCGCGGGCCTTGCAGGCGGCGGCCGCCTGTGTGGAGGCGGTGCGCGCGGCCGTCGAAAAGCCCTTCGACGAGGGGGTGGCCACCGAACGGGCGCTGTTCACCGAGCTGGTGACCAGCCCGGAATCGAAGGCGCTGCGGCATGTGTTCTTCGCCGAGCGGGAGGCCAACAAGATCCCGAACCTCCCCGCCGGCACCGCGCCCCGTAAAGTCCTGAAAGCCGCCGTGATCGGCGCGGGCACCATGGGCGGCGGCATTTCGATGAACTTCGCCAATGCGGGCATCCCCGTCACCGTGATCGAGACCTCGTCCGAGGCGCTGGCGCGGGGCATGGCGCGGGTGGATGGCAACTACGCGACCTCGGTGAAGCGCGGCTCGATCACGGCCGAGGAGATGGCGAAGCGGCAGGGGATGTTCACCGGCTCGCTCGACTTCGCGGCCATCGCCGAGGCGGATGTGATCATCGAGGCGGTGTTCGAGGAGATGGAACTGAAGAAGGAGATCTTCCGCAAGCTCGACGCCATCGCCAAGCCGGGGGCGGTGATCGCCTCCAACACCTCCTACCTCAATATCGATGAGATGGCCGCCGTGACCTCGCGGCCCGGCGATGTGCTCGGCATGCATTTCTTCAGCCCGGCCAATGTGATGCGCCTGCTGGAGATCGTGCGGGGCGCGCAGACCTCGCCGGAGGCGCTGGCGACCGCTGTGGCCGTCGGCCGGGCGATCGGCAAGGTGCCGGTGGTGGTGGGCGTGTGCGACGGCTTCGTCGGCAACCGGATGCTCAGCCGGCGCGGCGGCCAGGCCGAGCGGCTGCTGCTGGAGGGCGCACTGCCGCAGGAGGTGGATCGGGCGCTGACCGATTTCGGCTTCCGCATGGGGCCGTTTGCGATGGGCGACCTGGCTGGGCTGGATATCGGCTGGCGGCTGCGCCAGGCGCGCGGCACCCGCAGCGAGATCGCGGACAGCCTCGTCGAGGCCGGGCGGCTCGGGCAGAAGGCCGGCAAGGGCTACTACAACTACGGTGCCGATGGCCGCACCCCCACCCCGGACGCCGCGGTGGAGGCGATCATCATCCGCGCCTCCGCCATGCTCGGCATCACCCGCCGGCCGATCGACCAGACCGAGATCCTCGAACGCCTGCTGCTGCCCATGGTCAACGAGGGTGCGCGCATCCTGGAGGAGGGCATCGCCGCGCGCTCCGGCGATATCGACGTGATCTGGCTGCACGGCTACGGCTGGCCGGCTGGGAAGGGCGGGCCGATGTTCTGGGCCGAACAGCTCGGCCTGCCCTATGTCGCGCGCCGCCTGTCCGATTTCGCGGCGATGACGGGCGACATGACGCTGACGCCGGCGCCGCTGCTGGCGCGGCTGGCGAGCGACGGCGGCGGGTTCGGCCGCGGCTGACGCTTGATGGCAGTGCGGGTGGATGTCGCCTGCTGCTTCGATGCGGCGATGGCGCTCCCTGCGGCCGTGCTTGCGGCCTCGATCGCGAGGGCAACGCGGGATGCCGAGGTGACGCTGCATCTGGTGCATCTACCCGGTGCGCGGGCCGATGCGGCGCGGATCGTCCGGGCGCAGGGCTCGGCCAGGTTTTGCGTTGCCTGCTACGAGGTCGCGCCGCAGAGTCTGGGCCTGGAGGCCGACGAAATCTCCTTCGCGCCCACCTATCTGCGCCTCGCATTGGCTCGGGTGCTGCCGGTGGAGCGGGTGATCTATCTCGACTGCGACACGGTGGTGCTGCGCTCGCTGCGGCCGCTGGCGGAGCTTGATCTCGGCGGCGCGATAGTGGCGGCGGTGGGCGACCACTATCTCAGCGGGCATCAGCGCGGCACCGGCGAGCGGCTGCGGTTCCAGGGCGGGACGCTGAGCGTTGATGACTATGTGCGCGACGTCGTGCAGTTGCCGGGCGGGCCGGATGCCTACTGCAATGCCGGAGTGGTGGTGGTGGACCTCGCCGCCTGGCGGGCGGCGGGGATGACGGAGCAGTGCCTGGCCTTTACCCGGCGGGTACGGGACCGGCATTTCCATGATCAGGACGCGATCAACCATCTGATCCAGGGGCGCTTTGTCCGGTTGGACCCGCGCTGGAACGCGCTGTGCTTCGCTGTGGGCTTTTATCAGGTGCCGGGCCGCGGGCTGCCGTTTCCGGGCGGGGTTTGGGGGGAGGTGCTGGCGCAGTGGCGCGACGATCCCTGGATCGTGCATTTCGCCGCCGGGTCTGGCCCGTGGCGCCATCCGCATACGCCATCTGGGCGGGCGGCGGCGTTCTGGCGGTTCGCGACCCCCGTGGCGGTCGGGGTACCGCACGGGCTGCGGCTGCTGGCATTGCGGGCAAGGGTGACGGCGGCGGCGCTGCCCTATCGCCGCCGGCACTTGGCCAGCAGGCTGCGCGGCATGGCGCGGGCCGTGCTGGGGCGCTGCGCCGCCTGGCTGCGGGCGCTGCCCGGCCTGCGCCGCCTGCGCCCGCGCAGCCGCATCATCCGCGCCTGGCGCTGGTTCTCTCGCCGCGGCGCGTAGCGCTGCCTTAACGGCGGCGGCGGAGCAGTCCCAACCCCGCCAGCCCGGCGCCGAGCAGCAGCATCGAGGCGGGTTCGGGGATCGAATTGCCGTCGCTGACCTGCGCCTCGCCGGTAACGGCGAAGGCGGCGACGAAGATGTTGTCGTTGCGCGAGGGGTTGGCGGTGTTGATGACGATCGAGGTGTCGCCATTCATGATCTGGGCGATCAGGTTGTAGCGCTCATGGTCGTTGGCATAGCTCGGCAGGAAAGGCGAGAAGGCGTCGTTGTCGCCGCCCATGGTGATCAGGTTGCCGTCGCTGAGCCCGCCATCGATATTGTCGTCATTGTTGCCGGCTGTCTCGGTGATGGTGGTGCCGTTGACGGTGATGGTGGATTGCTGGCTGCAGCAGGAGAAGCCGATGCCCAGCCGCATTTCCGCCCGGAAACCGGGGGCCGCGGGGTTGAGCGCGGCGGCGAAGTTGAAGGTGGTGGTATCGCCGGCGGTGGCCGAGAAGCCGTCGAGGATCGCCACCGTCGTCGTCGGCAGGCTGCCGAGCGAATAGACAAGCACCAGCGCGCCGCCGTCTTGTGAGGCGTCGGTCTCGGTATAGCTGAAGTTGTAGGCCCCGCCCGCCCCGCCGTTGATCGCGGCGGCGACGATGCCGGTGACGTTGGCCCGCCCGGCGGCGAGAGCGCAGCAGGAGTCCGCGACGTCACCGAGGTTGGTGTAACTGATGGTATTGCCGTTCAGCGTGCCGCCGACGCCGGACAGCGTCGGGTTGTTGTATGTGGAGGTATAGAGATAGGCCGCCGTCACCACGGCGCCGACCGGCGCGTTCAGCGTCATCGTGCAGAATTGGCCGGTGGAGCCGCAGCCGTCCGACGAAAGGTCGTAGGCGCCGGTGAAGGCTTGCAGCAGGCTCAGGCTGGCCGACGCGGGGGACGCGAAGGCGAGCCCGGCGACAGCCAGTGCCATGATCAGGAAACGGCGCATAGGGTCACTCCCGCTTGAGATGCGGGGATCAATGCAAATTCCGTGCCTTGGATATTTTTAGTTATAGATCAATGCGCTGTCGCCGGGCAGTCCGGTTCAAAACACGAATGTGTAAAGTTTTCCGTCACATCCGCTCAGCCGTGGCGGTGCGGACTCCCCTGCCTGCGCCGCCGCAGGGTGGTCAGGGCCGCGAGCCCAAGCCCGAACACCCCCAGCGTTGCGGGTTCCGGCACGTCCTGCGTGGTCACCGTGAGGAATTGCAGTTGCGACTGGCTTTGGCCGAGGATCGTCGCGTCGCCGAAGGATACGCTCAGGCCCGAGCTTGTGGTTGGGCCGAGGGCGAGGGAGACGATGCTGTTCCCGTCGATCGACAGGCTGATGCCGCCTGGGCCGGCGGTGAGGCGGTAGTCGTGGAAGGCGTCCGTGGTGTCGAAGGCGACGATGGAGGAGGCGCCGCTCAGCTGGTCATTGCCGAGGAAGACGGCGCTGCTGGTGATGTGCAGTGCCGCGTCCCGCCCGGCGCTGTCGAACAGCACGATGTTGTAGCCGCCGCGGGGGAAGGGGTGGAAAGTGGCGTAGTCGATGCGCAGGCGGGCATCGACGGTGACCGGCGCCTGGGTGAAATCGTAGCTCAGCGCCGTGCTGTACCAGTATTGAGCGCCGGAATAATCGGTCGTCCCCTGGTAGAGCACGCCGCCGCTGACGCTCGGCGCGGGTGGGGCCCCGCCGAGTTGTTCGAAGGTCCAGCCCTGCGCTTCCGGCAGGCTGCCGAGCGAGGCGTCATAGGTGAGGAGGGCCGCCTGGGCCGGCAGGGCGAGCAGCAGAGCCAGTCCGGCGGCGGGGGCTGTGATGCGCATGTGGTTGCAATTCCTCACTAAAAACACCGTGTTGATCAGCGCCCCTTAGTATACCGCCCCGCGCGCCGCAATCGGCCACAGGCATTCCACGCGGCCTTTGCGCACGCCGACATACCAGTCGAACCGGTCCACCGTCGGGTCGCAATGGCCGGGGACGAGGCGCACGGGCTCGCCGATTTTCGGGCCGGTGGTCTCCGGGCCGAATTCCAGCTTGCCGTGTTCGTCGGACGCGCCGGTGTAGCGCACGTCCGGCCGGCCCCAGACCAGGGGCATGCCGCTGTCGATCGCCACGGCCTTGTGGCCGGCGTCCGTCACCGCGATGCCGGGGCGGGGGGCGCTCATCACGGTGGCGAGCACGAACAGGGAGTTGCGGAAGGTGCTGACGCCCTGGCCGTGGTTGTCCAGATTGCGGCCGTAGTCGGCGTCCATGAAGCAGTAGCTGCCGGCCTGGATTTCGTTGAACACGCCGGAGGCGGCTTCCAGCGGGAAGGTGCCGGTGCCGGCGCCGCCGACGATCTGGCATTCCAGGCCCTGCTGGCGCAGTTGCTCGACCGTGCGGCGCGTGTCGTCCACCGTGGCGGCGATGGCGAAATGGCGCTCCTCCGGTTTGCGGAGATGCTGGGCGCGGCCGTGGTAGGATTGCAGGCCGCCGAAGCGCAGATGCGGGCTGGCGGCGATGGCCTTTGCCAGTTCGACCGCCTGGCTGCCGGGCTCCACCCCGCAGCGGCCGCCGCCGGAGTTGATTTCGACCAGCACGGTCAGGCGGATGCCCGCATCGCGCGCGGCCCGCTCCATCGCGGCCACATGGGCCGGGTCGTCGGCACAGACGGCGACGCGGGAGATGCCGGATAGCGCGGCGAGGCGGGCGAGTTTGGAGGCGCCGATCACCTCGTTGCTCACCAGGATGTCCGGCACGCCGCCCCAGGCCAGCGCCTCGGCCTCGCCGACCTTCTGGGTGCACTGGCCGACGGCGCCGCGGGCGATCTGCTGGTGTGCGATCACCGCGCATTTATGGGTTTTGGCGTGGGCGCGCAGGCGGGTGCCGGTGCCTTCCAGCAGCTTGGCCATGGTGTCGAGATTGTATTCGAAGGCGTCGA
>CAMCJI010000012.1 GCA_945874805.1 Asaia bogorensis
CGATGGCGTTGACGGTGATGCCGTCCGGGCCGAGCTCGTTGGCGAGGGTGCGGGTGATGGCGCCGAGGCCGGCCTTGCTGGCGGCATAGCCGTGGATGGTCGGGCGGCCGCGCTGGCCGGTAAGCGAGCTGGTGAAGATGATCCGGCCGGATTTGGCTGCCCCTGGTTCCCGCGCGGCTGCGGCCGCGACCATGTGTTTGGCGGCGGCCTGGGCGGCGAAGAAGGCGGCGGTGAGGTTGATGTGCATCACCCGCGCCCAGTCCGCCTCCGTCCAGTCCGGCAGGGGCTTGGCGCCGTGGGTGCCGGCGTTGGCGATCAGGATGTCCAGCCGGCCGTGGCGGGCCGCCACCGCGTCGATACCGGACTGCATCGCGGGGATGTCGGTGACGTCGAAGGCTTCGGTGTCGGCGCCGGGCAGGCTCGCCTGGGCGGTGGCGAGGGTGGCGGGGTCGCGGCCGTTCAGCACCACCGTGGCGCCGGCATCGGCGAGGCCGCGGGCCATGCCGAGGCCGAGGCCGCGGGAGGCGCCGTTGATCAGCGCGACCCGGCCGGTGAGGTCGAACAGGCTCATTTTATCGTGGCTTCGATGCTGGCGCGCAGCTCGGCGGTGATCTCCGGCAGCACGCCGAACCAGGCCTGGAAGGCCGGGCGGGCCTGGTGGAGGAGCATGCCGAGGCCGCCGACCAGGGGATTGCCGCGCGCGGCGGCGGCGGCGAGGAGCGGCGTGGTCAGCGGGTTGTAGACAATGTCGCAGACCAGGGCGGTTTGCGGCAGGGCGTCGAGGGCGATGTCGAGAGGCGGCTGGCCGGTCATGCCCTGGTTGGTGGTGTTGACCAGCAGGGCGGCGCCGGCCAGGGCGGCGTGGCGGTCTGCCCAGTCCAGCACTTCGACCTTGGCGCCGAACTCGGCACGGAGCTGTTCGGCCCGCGCCTTCGTGCGGTTGAGCAGGCGGACGATCGGCGCGCCCTCATCGAGCAGGCTGACGACAACGCTGCGCGCACCGCCGCCGGCGCCGAGCACCACCGCCGGGCCGGCATCGCCGCGCCAGTCCGGCTTGCCGTCGCGCAGGTTCTCGATGAAGCCGTAGCCGTCCTTGTTGTAGCCGGACAGGCTGCCGTCCGGCTCCACCACGATCAGGTTGATCGCCCCCATCCGCTGGCCGACCGGATCGAGCCGGTCGACGATGCGTGCCGCCTCCTCCTTGTGGGGAATGGTGACGTTGCAGCCGGCGAAGCCGAGGGCCACGAGGCCGCGCAAAGCGGCTTCGAGGCGGCCGGGCTGCACCGGCAGCGGGATGTAGGCGCCGGGGATGCCGTATTTCGCCAGCCAGTAGCCGTGCAGCTTCGGCGAGCGGGACTGCGCGACCGGCCAGCCCATCACGCCGGCCGCGCGGAAGGGGGCGGGGGTGCTCATTTGCCGAGCGGGGGCAGGATTTCGGTGATCACCTGGCGGCCGTCCTTCACTTCCACCAGATAGCTCTCGCGGTTGAGGTCGCCCTTCGCGTCGAAGGCGACGTCCATCAGGATACTGGGGTGGTCCTTGGCGGAAAGCTGGGCGGTGTGCAGGGCGGCGGCGAAGGCCTTGCGGTCGAACTTGCCGAGTTTTTCGGTGATCGCCTTGACGAAGTAGACGGCGGTGTAGCCCTTGATGCCGTTGTGGTCGCTGTTCATCTTGTATTCGGCGGCGAACTTGCGGCCGAATTCCTGCACCAGCGGGTTCGGCGCATCGACGGACAGGCCGACATGGCCCTTCGCGCCGTTGGCCGCCGCACCGGCGAGTTCGATGACGCGCTGGCTGGTCAGCACCGTCTCGCCGAAGATCGGCTTGTCGTAGCCGAGCTTGCGCAGGGCGATCAGCAGGCGGGCGCTCTCCTCCTCGTTGGAGTAGGCGAACAGCGCGTCCGCGCCGGACTTGGCGGCGTTCACCACGGCGGCGGAGAAGTCCATCTGGCCGGGGTCGGTGGAGATGTCGGCTGCGATCTTGATGCCGCGGGCGGTCAGCTCCTTGGCCATCGTGTCCCGCCCGCCCTTGCCGAAGTCGTTGGCGACCCAGATCATCGCCACGCTGGTGATGCCGGATTTCTTCAGGTATTCGGCCAGCTTCGGCATGGCGTTAGACTGGCTGAAGGAGGTGCGGAACAGGTATTTCATGCCCTGCTGCGTCAGCGCCGCCGCCTCGCCGCCCATGATCATCGGGATTTCCGCCTCATCGGCCAGCGCCATCGCGACGTTGACGTCACCGGAGAAGATCGGGCCGAGCATCACGTAGGGATCGGCGTCGATCGCCTTCTGCGCGATGGCCTTGGCGGTTTGCGGCTGGCTCTGGTTGTCGAGGTGCTGGATGGCGATCTTGCGGCCGAGGATGCCGCCGGATGCGTTGATCTCCTTGATCGCGAGATCGACGCCTTTCTGCCACATGCTGCCCGACGTGACGCCGGTGCCGGAGAGTTCGACGTTGTTGATGATCTTGATGTCCTGCGCCTGTGCCACAGCGGGGGCAGCCACGGGGGCGGCGGCGAGGGCGGCGGCGAGAGCGAGGGCGGTTCGGCGGTTCAGCATGGCGGGGTCTCCCTGAAGGCGCTCTGGTGGCGCAATGAAGCGGTTATACAGGCGTTGCGGCGTGTTTGCCCAGGAACACGCGGTTGAGGTCGGGGCTGGCGAGGAGGTCGGCGGCGGTGCTGTCGAGCATGGTGCGGCCGGCCTCCAGCAGCAGCACGCGATCGGCGACGGTCAGCGCGCTGCGGACGTTCTGTTCGACCATCAGGATGGTCACGCCGTCATCGGCGAGCGCCCGCAGCAGGGCAAACACCTGTTTGGCGATGATGGGCGACAGGCCGATGGAGGGCTCGTCGATCAGCAGCACGCGCGGGCGCAGCAGCAGCGCGCGGGCGACTTCCAGCTGCTTCTGCTCGCCGCCCGAGAGGGTGGAGGCCTGGGCATCGATGCGGGTGCGCAGATGCGGGAAGCGGGCGACCACCTCCTCGATCCGGCCGGGGCGCTCGGCCTTGGGTAGGGTGACGGCGCCGAGTTCGAGGTTGTGGAACACCGAGAGCGAGGGGAACAGGTTGCGCCCCTGCGGCACGAAGCAGACGCCGCGCGCCAGCATCGCCGCCGGGTCGAGGCCGCCGACCGCAGCACCATCCAGCGTCATCTGGCCGGCGGTGGGTTTCAGCAGGCCGAAAAAGGCCTTGAGCGCGGTGGATTTGCCGGCGCCGTTCGGGCCGATCAGCAGGGTGATCTCGCCTGCCCTGGCGTCGAGATCGAGGCCGTTGAGGATGGTGAGCGCGCCGTAGCCGGCGACGACGCCCTGCATGCGGATGACGGGGTCAGGCACCGAGATAGGCCTCCAGCACGGCCGGATCGGCCTGCACGGCGGCCGGCTTGCCATCCGCCAGCACCCGGCCCTGGGCCATGCAGACGACGCGCGAGCACAGGCGCATCACGAAATCCATGTTGTGTTCGATGACGATGAAGGTGCCGCCCTGGGCGCGGTTGACGGCGCGCAGCAGCTCCATCAGCTCATCGATCACCGCGGGGTTCACGCCGGCGCAGGGCTCGTCCAGCAGCACCAGCCGCGGGCGAGACATGAAGGCCATGGCGATATCGACGAGCTTCTGCTGGCCGTAGGAGAGGCTGCCGGCGCGCAGGGCGGCCACGCGGGTGAGGCGGAAGAGGGTGATGATCTCCTCGGCCTGGGAGGAGAGCCCGGCATCGGGGCGGGCGAACAGGCGGCTCGCTGCCGAGCCTGCGAATTCCTGGCCGGCGGCGATCAGGTTGTCGCGCACCGACAGGCCGCCGAAGACCTGCAACGTCTGGAAGGTGCGGCCGATGCCCATGCGCGCGAGGCGCAGCGGCGGCAGGCCGGTGACGTCGGCGCCGGCGAACATCACCCGCCCGGCGGTGGGCTTCACCTGGCCGAGGATGGTGTTGAACAGCGTGGTCTTGCCGCTGCCGTTCGGGCCGATGACGCCGAGGATCTCGCCGGCCTCGACGCTGAAGCTCACGCCGTCCACCGCGCGGATGGCGCCGTAGCTTTTGGCGATGTCGTGGATGGCAAGAAGCGTCATTTGCGGAAGCGCTCGGGAAGGCTCAGCAGCCCGCCGGGCAGCCAGATCATCATCGCCACGATCATCAGCCCGAAGACGGCGAGGTACCAGTCCTGGGCGAAGCGCAGCCACTCCGGCAACAACACGATGATGACGCCGCCGAGCACCGGGCCGAAGAAGCGCCCGGCGCCGCCGGCGATGACCATCAGCAGCATCGACAGGGAGTTCGCCACGCCGAAGGGCGCGGGATCGACGAACTGGACGAGGCAGGCGAAGAAGGCGCCGGCCACCCCGGCATAAGCGCCGCCGATGGCGAAGGCCATGAGCGTGTAGAAGGTGGTGTTGATGCCCACGCTCTCGGCGCGGATCGGGTTGTCGCGCAGGGCGGCGAAGGCGCGGCCCCAGGGCGAGCGGAGCAGCCAGGCCATCAGCAAG
Organism: Asaia bogorensis; assembly: GCA_945874805.1. GTDB lineage: Bacteria > Pseudomonadota > Alphaproteobacteria > Acetobacterales > Acetobacteraceae > CAIRTN01. Next base: position 4,481 of record CAMCJI010000012.1, read on the forward strand.
CCCATCACCACCAGGGCGAACAGGGTCAGGTGGTAGAAATCGAGCGCGCGGTTGAAACGCCAGCCGAGGATGGTCGGGCGGGGGATGTGGTTCAGCCCGAAGGTGCCGCCCGTGAGCCACTCCTCGTTGCGGGCGACGAGGAAGACCAGCATGTTGAAGCCGAGGGTGGCGAAGGCGAGGTAGTGGTGCTGCACCCGCAGCGCGGGAAAGCCGAGCATGAGCCCGACGATGAAGCACAGGGCGGCGGCGGCGGGCAGCACCGTCATGAACGGCAGCCCCGCCTTCATCATGATGGCGCTGGTATAGGCGCCGATGCCCAGGAAGGCGGCCTGGCCGAGCGAGATCTGCCCGGCATAGCCCACCGTCAGGTTCAGCCCCAGCCCGGCCATCACATAGACGCACCAGAGCCCGGCCAGATAGACGCCGTAGCTTTTCATCTGCGTGGGTGCGAAGGCAACGACCGCTATGGCGACCGCGAGGACCACCCAGCGCCAGGCGGTCATACCTTACGCTCCTCAACGCGCCCCAGCAGGCCCTCCGGCTTGAACAGGATGACCAGCAGGAACAGGGCCAGCGCCACGCCCTCCTTGTAGCCGGACGAGATATAGGCGCCGACGAGGTTCTCCATGATGCCGACGATCAGCCCGCCGAGCAGCGCGCCGCGCGAATTGTTGAAGCCGCCGATGATGGCGGCATAGAAGGCCTTGGCGCCGATGGTGTCGCCCATGTCGAACTTCACGAGATACACCGGCGCGATCAGCAGCGCGGCGACGGCAGCGAGGCCCGCGTTGATCAGGAAGGCGTAGAGCACCATCCGGTCCGCATTGATGCCCAGCACCCGGGCGGCATCGCGGTTCTGCGCGACGGCCTGCATGGCGCGGCCGGTCAGGGTGCCGCCGAGGAAGCGTTGCAGGGCCAGTACGATGAGGATGGCCACCACCACCGTGCCGATATCGGCGATGGACACCCGCAGCCCGGCGATCACCAGCAGTTCCTCGGAGAAGATGCCGGGCAGGGTGAACACCTGGGCGCTGGCCGTGCCCTTCGTGGCGTTCTTTATCGCGATGGACAGGCCGAGCGTGGCGATCACCAGCGGGATGACGCCGTGGCCGATCATGGGATCGACGATCGTCCGCTTGAAGCCCCAGCCGAGCGCCAGCAGCGCCACCCCCATCGCCAGCAGGAAGGCCAGCGGCAGCGGCAGGCCCATCGAGATGCCGAACAGCATGAAGAAGGCGGGCAGCATCACCATCTCGCCGAGCGCGAAGTTGATGGTGCCGGATGCCTGCCACAGCAGCGTGAAGCCGAGGGCCGCCAGGGCATAGCAGCCGCCGGTCGCGGTGCCGGCCACGACGAGTTGCAGGAAATCGGTCACGCGTGCGGTTCTGTCCCTGGAGTTTCCCTCGGGTGCGGCCCTACAGCAGCAAGGCGCCCACGGTCAAATCGCATCGATCGCCGCTTGCGTGCCGTGTCGAGGTGACCCTAGGCTTCGACCTCAACGCCCGCATGCAGAGATGGGCGGACAAGGAGGTTCCTGTGCGCGATCCGTTCCGCTCCCTGCTTGCTGCTGCCCTGCTGTTGGCAGCCCCCCTGGTTGTATCTGACGCCCAGGCCCAGTCCGACCCGAAGATCCTGCGCGCCGTCATCACCGGCGAATTGCGCAGCATCGACCCCGTCTGGACCACGGCGGTGCAGACCCGCTACCACTCCTTCATGGTGTACGACACCCTGTTCGGCCTGGATGCCGAGCAGGCGATCAAGCCGCAGATGGTCGAAAGCTGGACCGTCTCGCCCGACAATCTCGTCTATACGTTCACCTTGCGCGACGGGCTGAAGTTCAGCGACGGCGCGCCGGTGACGGCGGAGGATGTCGTCGTCTCCTGGAAGCGCTGGGCGGAGCGGGACGGGGCAGGGCAGATGACCCTGCTGTTCCTCGCCTCGCTCGAGGCGCTCGATGCCAAGACCTTCCGCGCCAGGTTGAAGGAACCCTTCGGCCAGCTGATGTTCGCGCTTGCCAAGCCCATGGCGATGCCGCTGTTCATCATGCCCGCCCGGGTGCAGCGGGGCGTCTCCGGCAGCGAGCAGATCAAGGATGGCACCGGTTCCGGCCCCTTCATCATGAAGACCGACGAGTGGGTGGCCGGCAGCAAGACCGTCTATGTGAAGAACCCCGGCTACGTGCCGCGCAGCGAGCCTGCCAGCGGTATCGCCGGGGGCAAGCGGGTGCTGGTCGATCGGGTGGAATGGCTGGTGATCCCCGATGCCGCCACCCAGTCCGCCGCCTTGCAGCGCGGCGAGGTGGATTTCGTCGAATCCCCCGCGGCCGACCTTGTGCCCAGCCTGCGCCGCGCCGGCGGCATCGCGGTGGAGCCGCTGTGGGGCACCGGCACCCAGGGCACGCTGCGCATCAACCACACCAATCCGCCGTTCGACAATCCGGCCGCCCGGCTGGCGATGCACAACTTCGTGCTGCAGCCGGACATGATCCTGGCGGTCACCGGTGATGCCAAGTTCGGCCAGGTCTGCGGCGCCCTGCTGATCTGCGGCTCGCCGAACGGCAGCGAACACGGCGCCGACCTGCTCATCTCGAAAGACCCCCCCGAGGTGCGGATCAAGCGGGGCGTGGAGATGCTCAAGGCGGCGGGCTACAAGGGCGAGAAGCTGATCTTCCTTGACCCGCAGGACCAGCCGATCATGCACGGCGCCACCCAGGTGATGGTGGATGCGATGCGCAGGGGCGGGCTGAACGTCGATATGCAGACGATGGACTGGGCCACCCTGATCACCCGCCGGACCGTGAAGGGGCCGGCCGCCAATGGCTGGCACCTGTTCATGACCACCGGCGGCCCGCTCGGCCCCTCCAACCCCGCTTTCCACATCCAGATGTCCGGCGGCTGCGACAAGGCCTTCTTCGGCTGGCCTTGCGACGAGGAGATCGACCGCCTGCGCGCCGCCTGGGTGCGCGAGACCAATCCAGTGAAGGCGCGCTGGCTGGCCGAGAACATCCAGCTCCGCGGCATGCAGATCGGCGTCTATATGCCCTTCGGCCAGTACCTCTCGCCGGCCGCCTGGCGTGACAGCCTGGCCGGGCTGCTGCGGGTGCCGGAGACCATCGTGTTCTGGAACATCGCAAAGACCAAATGACCATGCGCATCTTCGCCTGCAGCCTGGGGACGGAGACCAACACCTTCGCCCCCATCCCCACCGACCTGCGTGCCTTCAAGGTGTTTCCGCCCGGCACGCACCCGGCCACGCCGACTTTGTGCTCCGCGCCCATCGTGGCGGCGCGCGAGGCGGCGGCGGCCGAGGGGCACACGCTGATCGAGGGCACGGCGGCCTGGGCGGAGCCGGCGGGGATCGTCGGCCGCGCGGCCTATGAGACACTGCGCGCGACGATCCTGGGGGAGCTGGCGGCGGCGATGCCGGTCGATGTCATCCTGTTCGGCCTGCACGGCTGCATGGTGGCGCACGGCTACGACGACTGCGAGGGCGACCTGATGGCGCATGCCCGTGCCATGGCGCCAGCTGCGGTGATTGGCGCGGAGCTGGATCTGCACGCGCATCTGTCGGACGCGATGGTGGCGGCGGCGGATGTGATCGTCGCCTTCAAGGAGTTTCCGCACACCGACTTCATGGCCCGCGCCCGCGACCTCGTCTCGCTGTGCCTGCGCCAGGCGAAGGGGGAGATCCGCCTGACCGGGGCGGTGTTCGACTGCCGGGTGGTCGGCGGCTACATGACCAGCCGCGAGCCTGGCCGCAGCTTCGTGGACCGGCTGATGGCGATGGAGGAGCGGGAGGGCGTGCTCTCGGCCACCGTCATCCACGGCTTCCAGGCAGCGGATGTGTACGACGTCGGCACGAAGGTGCTCGTCTATACCGACAACAATCCCGCCCAGGCAGCGGTGCTGGCAGAGCGGCTAGGGCGGGAGGTGCTGTCCTGGGGCAAAGGCGGCGTGCCGGTGCATCTCAAGACCGCCGAGGCGGTGGCGGATGCGATCGCGACGCCCGGCCAGCCGGTGGTGCTGGCCGACCGCTGGGACAATCCGGGCGGCGGCGTTGCTGGGGACAGCACCTTCCTGATCGCCGAGCTGCTGAAGTTCCCCGAGGTTCCCGCCGCCGTCGGCGCGCTGTGGGACCCGGTGGCGGTGGCCTTCTGTATCGCTGCCGGGCCGGGGGCGGAGATGCCGCTGCGCTTCGGCGGCAAGGCGGCGGCCACCTCCGGCCAGCCGATCGATGCCGTGGTGCAGGTGCGCGCGACCACGGATGATCTGGTGATCCCGTTCGAGCAGAGCAGCGTCTCCCTCGGGGCGGCGGCGGCGATCAGCATCGGCACGCTGGACGTGGTGCTGGCGAGCGGTCGGGCGCAGACCTTCTCGCCGGCGGTGTTTGAATTGCTGGGGATCGCACTGGCGGAGAAGAAGATCGTGGTGGTGAAAAGCTCCAACCACTTCCACGCGGCATTTGCACCGATTGCCGCGAAGATCACCTACGTGGATTGCGGCGGCCCCTACCCGCCCGACCCGGCGAAGATCCCCTACACCAAGATCAGGCGGCCGATCGCGCCGCTGGACGCGAACCCGCTGCTGGGGTGACCAGGTGGATTCGCACATTCCGCCTCGCCTCCGCCAAAGACAGGCGATCCGGATTGCGGGGCAATCCGATCCCGCGTTACGCTGCCTAGCAAGCCGCGGCCGAGACCGCGGCACAGACAAGGGGAAACACCATGCGCCTCAACCGCCGCGCCCTCCTGGGCGCCGCTGCCGGGCTCGCCGCCGCGCCGCGTGCCTACGCACAGGCCAAGCCGATCAATATCAGCACCATCCGCACGCCCTCCTACGAGTACTACACGCAGAAGGCGACGACCGTGCTGCCTGGCGTGCGCGTCGAGCCGACGATCATGCAGATCGACAAGATGCTGGAGCTGTTCGCCATCCAGCAGTCCTCCAAGTCTGACGGATTCGACATCGTCTGGACCTCGGACGCGGTTTATGCCGGCTACGCCAAGAAGGGCTGGCTGGAGCCGCTCGACGATCTTTGGGAGAAATACAAGAACGAATACAACTTCGCCGACTTCCCCGCCTCGGTCGTGGACGGCTTCCGCTACGAGGGCAAGCTCTACGCCATCCCGACGCTGACCAACACTGAGCTGCTGTTCTACCGCACCGACCTGCTGGGCGAGAAGAACATCGCGGTGCCGAAGAGCTATGCCGACTACCGTGCCGCCGCCGCCGCCCTGCACACGCCGCGCCGCTCCGGCATCGGCATGAAGTTCAAGCCGGTCGATGCGGCGATGAACAGCCTGCACTACTTCCTCAACGTGCATGGCGATGGCTGGTTCGACAAGCAGTGGCGCCCGACCTTCAACTCGCCCAAGGGTGTTGCCGCCATCGAGGCGATCCGCGACATCGGCAAGTTCGCCGCCCCCGGCTTCACCGCCCAGGCGAACGACGAAAACACCGTGCTGATGCAGCAGGACCTGATCGCCATGCAGATCATGTGGGTCAGCCGGGCGGCGCAGATGAACAACGCCGAACGCTCGAAGGTGGTCGGCAAGGTCGGGTTTGCTCCGGCGCCCGGCGGCGGTGCGCGCATCGGTTATGACGGCTTCGCTATCGCCAAGGGCAGCAAGGCCGACCGTGAGACGATGTTCCGGGTGATGGCGGCGACCACGTCGGCCGCCGTGGTGCGCGAGGGTTCGGCGGTGATCGTGCCGGCGCGCAACTCGCTGCTGTCCGACCCCGAGTTGGTGGCGAAATACAACTTTTTCCCGGTCGTCCAGGAAGGGCTCAAGACCGGCAAGGTATTGCCGAACCTGCCGGAATTCTCCGAGACCGCGGAGATCACCACGCGCTACATGAACCAGGCGATCGTCGGGCAATTGCCGGTGAAGCAGGCGCTGGACACCGCGGCCGCCGAGGTCACGGAGTTCCTGAAGAAGCGCGGCTACAGCCTGTAGCGGTCATGCGGCCGGTTGGGGGCGTCGCGCCTCCAGCCGGACGAAACCGCGCTACCGTCCGAAAACGGTCACGCTTTCCAGCCGCGGCGACCAGAGGAACTGGTCGATCGGGGTGGCGGCCAACAGCTTGAAACCGGCGCCATGCAGCATTTTCGCATCCCGCGCCAGGGCGGCGGGGTTGCAGCTCACGTAGATAACGCGCTTGACCGCCGAGGCGGCGATCTGCGCGGTTTGGGTCGCCGCACCGTCGAAGGGCGGGTCCAGCACCACGCCGACATAGGCTGCCAGTTCCTTCGGCATCAGCGGCTGGCGGCCGAGGTCGCGGCGTTGCACGTCGATGCGCCCGGCCAGGCCGGCATTGTTGGCGCCATGCGCCAGGGCGGCGGCAGAGGCGGTATCGCCCTCGAACGCGGCGACACGGATGTGTTTGGCGAGCGCGAAGCTCAGCGTGCCGCAACCGGCGAACAGCTCGGCCATCCGGCTCTTGGAGGTCAACTTGCCAGGAATTCCGGCGATGACGGCGGCGATGATCGCGGCCTCGCCGTCGGGCGTCGCCTGCAGGAAGGCGCCGGGCGGGATGGTGACGGCAACGCCGGACAGGCTGGTCACCGGCGGGCGCAACTGCGCGCCGGGCTCCGGCAGCCCCTTGCCGACGGCGACGGACAGGCGCGGCAGGCCGTGTTCCGTCCCGAAGGCGGCGAGCCGGGCGCGATCCGTCGCATCCGGCGTCGCATCTAGGCGGAGCAGGATGTCCGGCCCGGAGTCGAGCAGGTTGACGATGGCCGAACCCTCGCGCTTCAGCGCATTCAGCCGCCGCAGCATCTGCCGCAGCGGTTCGATCAGGGCGGCCAATGCGGGATGCAGCACCGGGCAGACGTCGAGGTCGATGATCTCGGTCGTATGCGCGCGATGCAGGCCGAGCAGCAGCGCCGGGCCCTGGCGGCGCACGGCGAGGTCCATCCGCCGGCGGGTGCCGGGGTGGGCGACGACGAGGGGGGCGACCGGCGCATCGGCATAGCCGGCGCGGCGCAGCGCACCGGTCAGCAGGCCCGATTTCCAGGCGCGGTAGGGTGCATCCGCCCAGTGCTGCAACGCGCAGCCACCGCAGGCGCCGAAATGCGGGCAGGGCGGCGCGACGCGCTCGGCACTCGGCTCGATGATGGCGGCCTTGGCCGTCAGCCCGTCGCCGCGCTTGGTCAGCGGGCCGGCATCGACCGCCTCGCCCGGCAGGGTGAAGGGCAGATAAACCGAAGTGCCGTCGGGCAGGGTGGCGAGACCGTCGCCCTCCTGCCCGATGCGATCAATCCGGATCAGCCGCCGAACGCCGAAATGCCGGTCTGCGCGCGGCCGAGGATCAGGGCGTGGACGTCGTGGGTGCCCTCGTAGGTGTTCACCGTCTCCAGGTTCATCACGTGGCGGATGACGTGGTACTCATCGACGATGCCGTTGCCGCCGTGCATGTCGCGCGACATGCGGGCGATATCGAGCGACTTGCCGCAGGAGTTGCGCTTGCACAGCGAGATCATCTCCGGTGCCGCGCGGCCTTCGTCCATCAGGCGGCCGAGGCGCAGGACGGATTGCAGCGCCAGCGTGATCTCCGTCTGCATGTCCGCCAGCTTCTTCTGGATCAGCTGGGTGGCGGCGAGCGGGCGGCCGAAGACGATGCGGTCGAGCGTGTAGGTGCGCGCGGCATGCCAGCAGAACTCGGCCGCCCCGAGGGCGCCCCAGGAGATGCCGTAGCGGGCGTTGTTGAGGCAGGAGAAGGGGCCGCGCAGGCCCTTCACATGCGGCAGCATGTTCTCGGCGGGGACGAACACGTCCTGCATCATGATCATGCCGGTGCAGGAGGCGCGCAGGCTGAACTTGCCCTCGATCTTCGGGGCGGTGAGGCCCTTCATGCCCTTTTCCAGCACGTAGCCGCGGATGTCGCCCGCGTCGTCCTTGGCCCAGACGACGAAGACGTCGGCGATCGGGCTGTTGGAGATCCAGGTCTTCGAGCCGTTGAGGAGGTAGCCGCCATCGACGGTTTTGGCGCGGGTGCGCATGGAGCCGGGGTCTGAGCCGCCATCCGGCTCGGTCAGGCCGAAGCAGCCGACGAACTCGCCGGTGCGCAGCTTCGGCAGATACTTGTCCTTCGTCGCCTCCGATCCGAAGGCGTAGATCGGATACATGACGAGGCTGGACTGCACGGAGAAGGCGCTGCGGTAGCCGCTATCGACGCGCTCAACCTCGCGGGAGATCAGGCCATAGGCGACGTAGCCGACATCGGCGCAGCCGTGGCTGGAGAGGGTGGCGCCGAGGAAGCCCATGGCACCGAACTCGTTCATGATCTCCCGGTCGAAATGCTCGTTCCGGTTGGCCATGAGCACGCGGGGGAAGAGCTTCTCCTGGCAATACTCATGCGCCGCATCGCGGATCATGCGCTCTTCTTCGGTGAGCTGGTCTTCCAGCAGCAGGGCGTCGTCCCACTTGAACTTGCCCATCTTGCCCTTGGTGGCGGGTGCGATCGCGTCCATGGTCAGGCCTCCGTATCTTCAGTCTCGGCGGTGGTGGTGGTCGCGGGGCGGCGGCGTGCGGGGATCAGCATGAAGGCCGGCACATCGTCGCCGAAGCCACGCACGGACGGGCCGAGGTCGTCGTCACGCCGGCGGGGGCGGTCCTCGCGGGGGCGATCATCACGCGGGCGGTCATCGCGCGGCCGGTCCTCCCGGCTGCTGCGCTCCTCACGGGGGCGTTCCTCGCGCGGCCGGTCTTCGCGGCTGCTGCGCTCCTCGCGGGGACGCTCCTCCCGGGGGCGGTCTTCGCGCGGCCGTTCGTCTCGGCTGCGGCCCTCGCGGGGCGGGCGGCCCTCGCCGCGCGACGGGCGACGCTCGGCGCGGATGATCTGCGGCGGTGCGGCGTCCGGCAGGTCGGGCTGCGGCGCCAGCTCGGGCGGCAGTTCCAGTTCGAGCATGTCCGGCACGGGCTCCGGCGCATGTGCCACCACGGGCGCCACCACGGGCGCCGGTGCGGCTGCGGCGGCACGCGGTGCGCGGGGGGCGCGCGGCGGGCGGGGCGCGCGAGCCTCCGCGGCAGGCGCGTCGGCCGCAGGTTCGGCGGGCTTGGCGCTGCGGCTGCGGCCTTCGCCGCGCGCCGGCTTGGCTGCGGGCTTGCGCCCGCCGCGGCCACGCCGGCGGCCATCGCCCTCGGCCCATTCGACCGGGTCGAGGCCCGGGATTTCCACGCGCGGAATCGCATGGCCGGTCAGCTTTTCGATGGCTTCGACGGCGAGGCGCTCATCGGCCATGGCGAGCGTGAAGGCGCGGCCCTCGCGCCCGGCGCGGCCGGTGCGGCCGATGCGGTGCACGTAGTCCTCGGCGTGGTTCGGCACGTCGAAGTTGAACACGTGGCTCAACCCGCCGATGTCGATGCCGCGGGCAGCAACGTCCGAGCAGCAGAGCAGGCGGATTTCGCCGGCCTTGAACTTCTCCAGAGTCTGGAAGCGCATCGACTGCACCATGTCGCCATGCAGCGCGCCGACGGAGAAGCCGTGGCGGGACAGCGACTTGTAGAGGATGTCCACATCCACTTTGCGGTTGCAGAAGATCAGCGCGTTCTGCACATCTTCCGAGCGGATAAGCCGGCGCAGCGCCTCGCGCTTGTCGAGCTCGGCCACCAGCGTCAGCCCCTCGGTGATCGTCGTCGCCACGGAAGCCGGGCGGGAGACGGTGATCTCCTTCGGGTTCTGTAGGAACGCATCAGCCAGGCGGCGGATCTCCGGCGCCATGGTGGCGGAGAAGAACAGGGTCTGGCGGTTGGCCGGCAGCAGCGAGACGATGCGTTCCACATCAGGGATGAACCCCATGTCGAGCATGCGGTCCGCCTCGTCGATCACCAGCACGCGGCAGTCGGTCAGCAGCATCGATCCACGCTCGAACATGTCGAGCAGCCGGCCGGGCGTGGCGATCAGCACGTCCACGCCGCGCATCAGCAGTTCCTTCTGGTCGGACATGCTTTCGCCGCCGATGACCAGCGCGTGGGTCAGCTTCAGGTGCTTGCCGTATTCGACGAAGTTCTCGGCAACCTGCAGGGCCAGTTCGCGGGTCGGTTCCAGGATCAGGCTGCGCGGCATCCGCGCGCGCGCCCGGCTGCCCGAGAGGATGTCGATCATCGGCAGGGTGAAGCCGGCGGTCTTGCCGGTGCCGGTCTGGGCGCAGCCGAGGATGTCGCGGCCCATCAGCACGTAGGGGATCGCCTGCGCCTGGATCGGGGTGGGGATCAGGTAGCCCTTCTCACCGACGGCGCGGACGATCTCGGGCGATAGCCCGAGATCGGCGAAGCCGTTCGCCGGGGATTCGTCGTCTTCCGGCTCGTCGGGGATATCGTCGGTCTCGGCAGCAATTTCGGCGGCAGCCGGGGCTGCTTCATGCGGCAGGTCGGTGGCCGCCGGTGCGGCCGTCTCGTCAGGCTTGGGAGTCTTCTGGGTCAAAATCTCGGTGCTTCCTAGTGCGTGACGACCATAGGCAGAATCGCCGAAGGACTGAATCACGCGGTCAATTCACGCAGGCGGCGCACAGGCACGCCGCAGCATCGCGCCCAGGGCGCGTCTGAGGCCTTCGTATCTGGAAATACCCTCACAAAGTCAAGGTTTCCCGGCACGCCGCGCGGGAGGCTGCCATACGGCGGTAGCACCTCTATTCCGCCGCAACCGGGATCGGCCGGGCACGGCGCCGCTGCAGGGCCAGATAAACCACCGGCGTGGTGTAAAGCGTGAGCACCTGCGAGACGATCAGCCCCCCCGCGATGGACACGCCGAGCGGCTGGCGCAGCTCTGCCCCGGTGCCGAAGGCGAAGGCCAGCGGCAGCGCGCCCAGCAGGGCGGCCAACGTTGTCATCACGATCGGGCGGAAGCGTTCCACGCAGGCGGCGCGGATCGCCTGCTCCGGCGAGCGGCCGTGCAGCCGCTCCTCCTCGAGCGCGAAATCCACCATCATGATGGCGTTTTTCTTGACGATGCCCATCAGCAGCAGGATGCCGATGATCGCCATGATCGACAGCTCCGCCCCGCTGGCGAACACCGCGAGCAGCGCCCCCAGCCCTGCCGATGGCAGCGTGGAGATGATGGTCAGCGGCTGCGTCAGGCTCTCGTAAAGCACCCCCAGCACGCCGTAGATCGCCAGGATGGCGGCGGCGATGAGCAGCGGCTGGCTCGCCAGGCTGTCGTTCAGCCAGCGGGAGTTGCCGGCGAATTCGGTGCGGATCGTCTCAGGCATCACCGCCTGGCGCGCCGCCTCGCGCACCGCATCGAGCGCGGTGGAGGCAGCGATGCCTTCGGGCAGGTTGTAGCTGATCGTCGCCGCCGGGAACTGGCCCTGATGGCGCACGGCCAGCGGGGCGCTGCCGCGCTCGACCGTCGTCACCGAGCCCAGCGGCACCTGCCGCCCGCCGGTGGCACCGACGAACACGCGATCGAGCATCGAGGGGTCGAGCTGCAAGGCGGGATCGGTCTCGACCACCACGCGATACTGGTTGCGCGGCCCGTAGATGATCGAGACCTGCCGTTGGGCGAACGCGTTGTTCAGCGCATTGTCGATCGCCGCGACCGAGACACCCAGCCGGGCGGCCGCCGCGCGGTCGATCACCACATTGGCCTGCGGGCCGGTGCGGTCCTGATCTGAGGTGACGTCGGTCACTTCCGGCACGCTGCGCAGGCGCTCGACGAGCTGGATGGTCCAGTCCCGCAGTTCGCCGAGGTCCTCGCCCAGCAGCACGAACTGGTTGGAGGCGCCGCTGCGCCCGCCGCCGCGCAGTTCCTGCGCCGACCACAGGAAGGTCTGGATGCCCGCCATGCGGTTGAGCTGCGGGCGCAGCCGGCTGATCACCTGCTCGGCGCTCACCTTCCGCTCCGACAGCGGCTTCAGCCCGATGGTGAGCTGCCCGCGGTTCAGCGAGGCCCAGCCGGAGGTCACCCCGATCGTCGAACCCACCGCGGCGACGGCGGGGTCGGCCAGCAGGATCTCCACCACCGCGCGCTGGCGCTGGGTCATCGCCGCGAACGATATCTCCGGCCCGGCCAGCGTCGCCCCCTGCATCAGCCCGGTATCCTGCGTCGGCAGGAAGCCTTTGGGGATGATGATGTAGAGCCACACCGTCAGCCCGGCGGCGCCTGCGGTCAGCAGCAGCATCGCCCAGCGCCAGCGCAAGGCGACGTCCAGGGTTTCGGCATAGGCGGCCTGCAGGTTTGCGAAGCCGCGCTCGACCCAGCCGTCGATCCTCCGCCACAGCGTCGGCTTCGGGTTCACCGGCGCCGGGCGCAGGAAGCGGCCGACCAGCATTGGCGTCAGCGATAGCGAGACCACGGCGGAAATCGCGATCGCCATCGTCAGCACGGCGGCGAATTCGTGGAACATCCGCCCTAGGATGCCGCCCATGAACAGGATCGGGATGAACACCGCTACCAGCGAGATGCTGATCGACATCACCGTGAAGCCGATCTGCTTCGCCCCGTCATAGGCTGCCTGCAACGGCCGTTTGCCCATTTCCTGATGGCGGATGATGTTCTCGATCATCACGATGGCATCGTCCACCACGAAGCCGACCGAAATGGTCAGCGCCATCAGCGAGAAGTTGTTCAGCGAGAAGCCGCACAGCCACATCCCCGCCAGCGTGCCGGCGATGGACAGCGGCACCGTCACCGCCGCGGCGATGGTCGGCACCGTGCGGCGCATGAAGATCAGCACCACCAGCAGCACCAGGGCGATGGAGATGAGCAAGGTGAGCTGCACTTCGTCGATGCTGGCGCGGATGGTCTGCGTGCGGTCAGACAGCACCGTCAGCTTCACCTCCGCCGGCATCCAGGACAGCAGCAGCGGCAGGATCGCCTTCACGTTGTCCACCGTCTCGATCACATTGGCGTCCGACGTCTTGGTGATGGTCAGCAGGATTGCCGGCTGGCGGCCGAACCAGGCTGCGAGGCGGGCGTTCGCCACGCCGTCGACCACCCGCGCCACGTCGCCCAGCCGCAGCACCGCGCCGCCGGACGATTTGATGACCAGCGCGCGATACTCCTCCGCCTTCGCCATCTGGCCGTTGATCGCCAGCGATTCCGCCCGCTCCGGCCCGTTGAAGCCGCCGACCGGGCCGTTGACGTTGGCGCGGCGGATGATGGTGGTGATGTCCTGGCCGGAGAGCCCGGCGGCAGCGAGCGCGGCGGGGTTGAGCTGCACCCGCACCGCCGGCTTCTCCGCGCCGTTCACCTGCACCTGGGCCACGCCGTCCACCTGGCTCAGCCGCTGGGCCAGCACCGAATCCGCCGCGTCATAGACCTGCGCCATCGACAGCGTGTCCGACGTCAGCGCCAGTGTCATCACCGGTGCCTCGGCCGGGTTGAATTTGCGGAAGAACGGGCGGGTCGGCAGGTCGGTCGGCAGGTCCGGCGTGGCCGCGTTGATTGCCGCCTGCACGTCCTTCGCCGCCCCGTTGATGTCGCGCTTGAGGTCGAACTGGATGACGATCGAAACCGACCCCACCGAACTGGTGGAGGTCAGCTCCGTCACCGCCGCGATCTCCCCCAGCCGGCGTTCCAGCGGGGCGGCGACGGAATTCGCCATCGTCTCCGGGTCCGCACCGGGGCGGCTGGCGAACACCACGATGGTGGGGATGGACACGCTGGGCAGCGGCGCCACCGGCAGGAAGCGGAAGGCGACGATCCCCGATATCAGCAGCCCGATGGACAGCAGGATGGTCGCCACCGGCCGGCGGATGAAGATGGCGGAAAAGCCCATCTATTCAGCCGCCTGGGCGCGCGGGGCCGGCCACCCGCAGGCGCAGCCGTTCGAAGGCCAGATAGATCGCCGGGGTGGTGTACAGCGTCAGGAACTGGCTCAGCACCAGCCCGCCGGTGATCGTCACCCCCAGCGGGAACCGCAGCTCCGACCCCGTGCCGCTTTCCAGCACCAGCGGCAGTGCGCCCAGCAGCGCCGCCATCGTCGTCATCATGATCGGGCGGAAGCGCAGCAGGCAGGCCTCCTCGATCGCCACCTCGGGCGGGATGCCGCGGGTGCGCTCGGCCTCCAACGCGAAGTCGATCATCATGATCGCGTTCTTCTTGACGATGCCCATCAGCAGCACGATGCCGACCAGCGCCACCAGCGACAGGTCGCTGCCCACCGCCATCAGCGCCAGCAGCGCGCCGATGCCCGCGGAGGGCAGGGTAGACAGGATCGTCACCGGATGGATGAAGCTCTCGTACAGCACGCCCAGCACGATGTAGATCACCACCAGGGCGGCCAGGATCAGATAGGGTTCGGCGGCCAGCGACTTCTGGAACTCGGCCGCATCGCCGGCATAGCTGCCGCTGATCGTGGCCGGCATCCCCACCGCCTCCTCGGCCGCGGCGTTCGCCGCGATGGCCTGGCCGAGCGAGGCGCCGGGAGCGAGGTTGAAGCTCACGGTGGCCGAGGGGAACTGCGCCTCCCGCGTGATCGACAGCGGCGCCGTGGTCCGCTCGATCCGGGCAATGGCGGCCAGCGGCACCTGCGCCCCGCCGGCGCCCGGCACGCGCAGGCGCTTGAGCGAGTCCGGATCGGCCTGCCACGACGGATCGGCCTCCAGCACCACGCGATACTGGTTGGCCTGGCCGAAGATGGTTGAGATCTGCCGCTGCCCGAAGCTGTTGTACAGGACGTCCTGGATCGCCTGCATCGTCACGCCGAGCCGCATCGCCGCGTCCCGGTCGATGCGCACGAAGCTGCGGAACCCCTCGTTCTGCTGATCGGAGGTGACGTCGCGCAGTGCCGGGATCGCCTGGAAGGCGGCCACCAGCCGCGGCGTCCAGGCCGCCAGCTCCGCCGCGTCGGTATCCACCAGCGTGTACTGGAACTGCGTGCGGCTCACGCGCGCGCCGATCTGGATGTCCTGCACCGGCTGCATGAACACGCTCAGGCCGGGAATGGCATCCATCTGCGGTTGCAGCCGGGCGGCGATCTCCTGCGCGGTGGCGTCGCGCTCCCGCCGGGGCTTGAGTGCGAGGGTCAGCCGCCCGGCATTCGGCGTCGGGTTGATCGCCCCGGCGCCGACGAAGGCGACCACGCCGGCCACTGCCGGATCGGCCTCGGCGATCTTCGCCGCCTGCAACTGCAATTCGCTCATCTTGGCAATCGAGATGCTCTGCTCCGCCTCCGTCACCGCGACGATCACGCCGGTGTCCTGCAGCGGCAGGAACCCCTTCGGCACGATCAGATACAGCCCCACCGTGCCCAGCAGCGTCGCCACGGACACCAGCAGCACGAACCGCTCATGCCGCAGCGACCAGGACAGGGTGCTGCGATAGCCGGCCAGCAGCCCGTCGAACCCGGCCTCGAACAGGCGGGAGATGCGGCCCGGCTTCTCCTCGGCCGCCGGGCGCAGCAGCCGGGCGCACATCATCGGCGTCACCGTCAGCGAAACGACGGCCGAGACGATGACGGCAACCGACAGCGTCACCGCGAATTCGGAGAACAGCCGGCCGACCACCCCGGTCATGAACAGCAACGGAATGAACACCGCGATCAGCGACACGGTCAGCGATACGATGGTGAAGCCGATCTGTTCGGCGCCCTTGTAGGCGGCCTCCAGCGGCTTCATCCCGTCCTCGATGTTGCGGACGACGTTCTCGATCATGACGATCGCGTCGTCCACCACGAACCCCGTCGCAACCGTCAGCGCCATCAGCGACAGGTTGTCCAGCCCGTAGCCGCACAGCGCCATGATCCCGAACGTGCCGACCAGCGACAGCGGCAAGGCCACCGCCGGGATCAGCGTCGCCCGCGCTGAGCGCAGAAACAGCCAGATCACGCCGACGACGAGGAACATCGCCAGCACCAGCGTATACTGCACATCCGCCACGCTGGCGCGGATCGTCTCCGTCCGGTCGGTAACGATGATCATCTGCACCTGTGCCGGCAGCCCGCGCCGCAGCAGCGGCAACTGCGCGCGGATGCGCCCCACCGTCTCGACGATGTTCGCCCCCGGCTGGCGCTGGATATCCAGCACCACCGCCGGCTGCCCCTGATACCACGCCCCGGCCCGGTTGTTCTCCAGCCCCGCCGCGATCGTCCCGACGTCGGCCAGCCGCACCGGCGCGCCGTTGCGCCAGGCGATGATCACCTGGGCGTAGGCATCCGGCGAGGTGATCTGGTCGTTCGTCGCCAGCGCCACCGCCTGGCGCGGCCCGTCGAACCCGCCCTTGGCGCCGTTGACGTTGGCGGCGACGATCGCCACCCGCGCATCCTCCATCGACAGCCCGTAGCTCGCCAGCCGCGCGGGATCGAGCCGCACCCGCACCGCCGGGCGCATGTTGCCCTGCACCGCCACCCGACCCACGCCGTCGATCTCCGACAGTTTCGGCAGCAGCAGCGTATCCGCCGCGTCGCTCACCCGGTCGAGCGTGATCGCGTCCGATACCAGAGCGATGGTCATGATCGGCGAATCCGCCGGGTTCACCTTGGCATAGACCGGCGGGTAGGGCAGGGAGGCCGGCAGCGTCCCCGCCGCCGCATTGATCGCCGCCTGCACATCCTGCGCTGCGCTGTCGATGCTGCGCGCCAGCGAGAAGCTCAGCGTGATCTGGCTGGTGCCCTCCGAACTGGTCGACGTCATCGTCGTCAGCCCCTGGATCTGCCCGAACTGGCGCTCCAGCGACGCGGTGATGAGGTTCGAGACCACCTCCGGGCTCGCCCCCGGCAACTGCGTTGTGATCTGGATCGTCGGAAAGTCCACCGACGGCAGCGCCGAGACCGGCAGGCTCCGATAGCCCAAAATCCCCGCCAGCAGCACCGCGATGGCCAGCAGCGAAGTGGCAATCGGCCGGGCGATGAAGGGGGCGGAGATGTTCACCCCGCCCGCCCGCCCGGCCCCCCGGCCGCGGGGCGCCCGCCGCGCGGGCCGGTCGCGGGGGCAGCCGGCGTGGCCGGGGCCGCGCCCGGCGGTGTCGAGATGGTGATCTTGCCGCCATCGGTCAGGCGCGACGCGCCATCCACCACCACCCGGTCACCCGGCTTCACGCCCTCGGTCAGGATGGCGAGGCGGATATCCTCATGCCCGACGCTGACGGTCCGGCGGGTGACGGTCATGTCGTCGTTCACCACGAACACATACGGCCCGCGCGGCCCGCGCTGCACGGCCACCGGCGGCACCGTCGTCGCCTCCTTCCAGGTGCGCACCAGCACCCGCACGCTGACGAAGGCGCCGGGCCAGAGCTGCAACTGCTGGTTAGGGAAGGTCGCCTTCAGCTTGATCGTGCCGGTCGTCGCATCCACTTGGTTGTCGATCACCGTCAGCACGCCGCGATCCAGCGGTTCGCGCAGCGCCGCCGGGCCGAACTCCTGCGGCAGCGCGATCACCTCCGGCTGGCCCTGCGCCAGCGCCGAGGCAACCGAGCGCAACTCCTGCTGCGGCAGGGTAAAGACCACGCTGATCGGCTTCAGCGTGGTGATCACCAGCAGCCCGGCCGGGTCCCCCGCGCGCACGATGTTGCCGGGATCGACCAGCCGCAGGCCGATCCGCCCATCGATCGGCGCGCGGATCGTGGTGTAGGCCAGCAGCACTGCCGCATTGTCGATCACCGCCTGATCGGAGGCGACCTGCCCCTCCAGCTGCGCCACCACCGCCCGCGCCGTATCGGCCTGCTGGGCGGAGGAATAGGCGCTGGCGGCGAGCTTGGCGTAGCGCCCGGCATCGACGCGCGCATTGGCGAGGTTCGCCTCGGTCTGCTGCTTCTTCGCCACCGCCTGATCGTACTGCGCCTTGTAGGTGCGCGGATCGATCTGCGCGAGCACCTCGCCGGCCCGCACCTCCTGCCCCTCGCGGTAGCGGATTTCCAGCAGCGGGCCATCCACCATCGGCTTGACGGTGACGTTGGCTGAGGCCTGGGCGGTGCCGAGGCCGTCGAGGAAGATCGGAACGTCCCGCCGCTCGGCGGTGGCGACAAAGACGGGCGTGCTCAGCGGCCCCCGCCGGCCGCGCGCGCCGCCTTCGGCCACCTCGACCGGGGCCTTCTTGTAGAGATACCAGTAGCCCCCGCCGGCAGCGCCGAGCAGAAGCAGCAGGACGATCAGTTTGCGCATGGGGCGCCCGTTTGCGGTTCCTGCCTCTTATAGCACGCCTTGAAAGAGGCCGAATGCCGGCAAAACCATGTCTGCGCGCGACCAGCCGCCGCCGAGCGCCTTGTAGAGGCCCAGCAACGCCTGGAAGCGCGAAAGCCGGATCTGCGCCAGCGCGTCGAGGTTGTTGAACAGCGCGTTCTGCGCCTGCAACGCCGTCACCACATCCACCGTGCCGGTGAGCAACTGTGCCCGCGCGATATCCGCGGCACGCTGGGCGGTGGCGACGGCTGCCCGCTCCAACGCCTCCTGCTCGGTGGCGAAGCGGTAGGCCTGCACGCCATTTTCCACATCCACAAAGGCTTGCAGCACGGCCTTGCGGTAATTCGCCAGCAACTCGTCCTGCCGCGCCCGCACCTGTTCCAACTGCGCGCGGCGCAAGCCGTTGTCGAACACCGTCTGGATCCCGGTCGCCGCCGCGTTGGCGAAGAACGATCCCGGCCCGAACAGCGTGCCCAGGGCCAGGCTCTGCCAGCCGAAACTGCCGGTGAGGTCCAGCGTGGGAAAGAAGTTCGCCCGCGCCGCGCGGATGTTCGCATTCGCCGCCATCAGCTGCGCCTCGGCCGACGCCACATCCGGCCGCCGCGCCAGCAGTTCGGAGGGCAGGCCCGGCGCCACCTCCGGCAGCGCCAGCGCCCCCAGCGTGCCAGGCCGCACCTCCATCGCCGCCGGCGGCCGGCCGGTGAGCAGCGCCAGCGCATTCAACTGCTGCTCCAGCTGGCTGCGCAGCCCGGGCGGGGATACCCGCAACCCGGCCACCAGCGTCTCCTGCTGCGCCACATCCAGCTGTGAGGCGGTGCCGACCGCCGCGCGGGCGCGGATCGCCGCCAATATCTGCTCGGCATCGCCGATGTTGCGCGCTGAGACGGCCAGCCGGTCCTGCAAGGCCAAAGCCTGGAACCAGGCCGAGGCCACCGAACTCACCACCGAGAGCGCCACCGTCTGCTTGTCGAACCGGCTGGACAGCGCATTGGCGATCGCGGCATCGCGCATCGCCTCGATCCGCCCCCACAGATCGACCTCGAAACTCACCGAGGGTTGCAACGTCGCCGTCCGCGACTCGGCGAACCGCCCGGAAAACCTCCCGGTGGTCCGGCTCTGCACGCCGGACCGTGCCCAGGCCTCGCGCCCCTGCAGGCTGACGGCCGGCAGCAGCGCGCTGCCGGATTGCCGCACCTGGGCATCCGCCTCGCGGATGCGCGCCACCGCTGCCGCAATATCCAGATTGTTGGCGATGGCCGCCTCGATCAGCCCGTCCAACTCCGGCGAGCGGAAGCCCCGCCACCACGTCTCGCCCGGCCACACCGCCGGCTGGTTACCGGCGCGCCAGATCTCCGGATCGGTCTGCTCCGGCCGCGTGAACACCGGCCCCAGGCTGCACCCCGTGATGGCCAGAGGCGCCAGCATGAGGGCGCGGCGCTTCATCCCGCCGCCGCGATGATGCGTTCCGCGAGCTTCAGATGCGGCCGGTCGATCATCTTGCCGTCGATCGAGAACACGCCGGCATCCGGCCGCTCGGCAAACGCCGCGGCGATCGTGTGCGCCCAGGCCAGCCTGGCGGGATCCGGCGTGAAGGCGGCATTCACCGCCGCCACTTGATCGGGATGGATGCACAGCTTGCCGGCGAACCCGTCAGCCGCGGCTTCGGCGGCCTCGCGCCCCAGCCCCTCGGGGTTGCGCGGATCGGGGAAGGGGGTGTCGAGCGCCGGCACCCCCGCGGCGGCGGCGGCCATCAGCACGCTCGCGCGTGCCGCGGCCACGGCTGCGGGATAGCTCAGGTCGGGCCGGCGGGGATCGATGCCCAGATCGGCGGACAGGTCCTCCGCCCCGAAACAGAACGCCAGCACCCGCCGCGCGCCCGCCGCCATGCCGGGCAGCGCAAGCACGGAGGCCGCCGTCTCGGTGACGATCGGCAGCACTCCGATGCCGCCCACCGGCAGCCCGGCGGCGGTCTCCAGCGCCTCCAGATGATGGTCGAGTGCGGCGAGATCATCCGCCCCGCTGCATTTCGGCAGCATCACCGCCACCGGCGCGCCCGCCACGATCGCGGCGAGGTCGGCGAGATACCACGGCGTGCCGCGCGGATTGATCCGCACGACCACCCCCGGCCGCACCAGCCCCGGCAGCAGCGCCGCCACCATCGCCCGCGCCGCGTCCTTCGACGCCGGGGCCACCGAATCCTCAAGGTCGAGGATCACCGCGTCGGACGGCCCGGCCAGCGCCTTCTCGGCCTTGCGGGCGGAATCGCCGGGGGCGAACAATGGGCTGCGCAGGCGGATCATGCGGTCTCTCCAACAGGCCGGCGCAGCATCAGCGCCTGCCGCTGGCATCGCGCCACCAGCACATTCTTCTGATTGAACGCCTCATGCAGGAACGTGACGATGCCCGCATCCGGCCGCGACCGGCTGGGGCGGGTCGCCACCACGGTGGTAAGCGTGCGGATCGTATCGCCGGCGAATACGGGGGCCGGGAACGTCGTGTCCGTCATGCCGAGATTGGCCACAGTGGTGCCCATCGTCAGATTATGCACGCTCATGCCGATCATCAGCCCGAGGGTGAAGATCGAATTCACCAGCGGCCGCCCGAATTCGGTCGCCGCCGCGAATTCCGCATCCAGATGCAGCTTTTGCACGTTCATCGTCATCGAACAGAACAGCACGTTGTCCGCCTCGGTCACCGTGCGGGTCCATTCCGCGTCGATCACCCGGCCTTCCGTCAGCTCCTCGAACCACAGCCCGGCCATCGCCTGCCGCCTTGTCTGTTGAACCTCATGAGATGCTGCCAACCCGGCCAGGATGCAAGCCAAGCGATGATTCTTGCGCTGCCCTGCGCGATATGCAAAGCAGCTTCCACAAGTAACAACCAATGGGGGACGTACGGGGTGCCAAGCGCCATCCTGGAGACATCAGGGCTGACCAAGGAATTCCGCGGCTTCATCGCCGTGGATCAGGTGGGCTTGCGCGTCGAGGAAGGCACGATCCATGCGTTGATCGGCCCCAACGGTGCGGGCAAGACCACCTGCTTCAACCTGCTCACCAAGTTTCTCCAACCCACCCGTGGTTCGATCAAGTTCAAGGGCCAGGACATCACCGGCCTGAAGCCGGCGATGGTCGCTCGCCTCGGCCTGATCCGCAGCTTCCAGATCTCGGCCGTGTTCAGCCACCTGACGGTGCTGGAGAACGTCCGCGTCGCCCTGCAACGCGCCCGCGGCGGCAGCTTCGACTTCTGGCGCTCGGAGGAGGTGCTGCACGTTTTTGACGACCGCGCCCGCGCCCTGATCGACGATGTCGGCCTGACCGAATTCACCGACACCCAGGCCGTCCTGCTCCCTTACGGCCGCAAGCGTGCGCTGGAGATCGCCACCACCCTCGCGCTGGACCCCGAGATGATGCTGCTCGACGAGCCGACGGCGGGAATGACACATGAGGACGTGGACCGCATCGTCGCCCTCATCCGCCGCATCCGCAAAGGCCGCACGATCCTGATGGTCGAGCACAACCTCTCGGTGGTCCAGGGCCTGTGCGACACCATCACCGTGCTCACCCGCGGCAAAGTGCTCGCCGAGGGCGACTACGCCACCGTCTCCGGCAATCCCGAAGTGATGAGCGCCTATCTGGGAACCGACGCATGACCGCGATGCTGGAAGTCCGCGGCCTGAACGCCTGGTACGGCGAAAGCCACGTCCTGCACGGCATCGATTTCGACGTGCATGAGGGCGAGGTCGTCACCCTGCTCGGCCGCAACGGTGCCGGCAAAACCTCCACCATGAAGTCCATCATGGGCCTCACCCCCCGCCGCGAAGGCTCGATCAGATTCAAGGGCCAGGAGACGATCGGCCTGCGCCCCGACCTGATCGCCCGCGCCGGCATCGCTTTCTGCCCGGAGGAGCGCGGCATCTTCGCCTCGCTCGACGTCACCGAGAACCTGATGCTCCCCCTCACCGTCGCCCCCGGCGGCATGACGGTGGAGGAGATCTACACGCTGTTCCCCAACCTCAAGGAACGCGCCCGCAGCCAGGGCACCAAGCTGTCCGGCGGTGAGCAGCAGATGCTCGCCATCGGCCGCATCCTGCGCACCGGCGCCAAGCTGCTGCTGCTCGATGAACCGACGGAGGGTCTCGCCCCCGTCATCGTCCAGCAGATCGGCCGCACCATCGGCGAGCTCAAGCGGCGCGGCTTCACCGTGCTGCTGGTCGAGCAGAACTTCCGCTTCGCCGCCAAAGTGGCCGACCGCCACTACGTTGTCGATCACGGCGTGGTCGTCGACATGATCCCCAACGACCAGCTCGAAGCGAGCATGGACAAGCTGCACGACTATCTGGGCGTTTGACTCCAAAAAACACATAGGGATGACAACGATGCGCATGAACCGCCGCTCACTGCTCGCCACCGCCGCCGCAGCCCCCCTCGTATCCGCACCCGCCCGGGCCCAGTCGGCCACGGTGAAGTTCGGCGTGCTCACCGACATGTCCGGCCCCTACCGCGACCTCGCCGGCCCCGGCTCGATCGCCGCCACCAACATGGCCATCGACGAATACGCCACCTCTAAGGGCATCAAGGCCGAGGTCGTGTTCTCCGACCACCAGAACAAGGCCGACATCGCGGTCGCCACCGCCCGCCAGTGGATCGACCGGGACAACGTCGATGTCATCCTCGATGTTTCTAACTCCGCCGTCGCACTCGCCACCGCCGGCGTCGTGCGTGAGAAGAACAAGGTGCTGATCGCCACCGGTGCGGCCTCCTCGGACATCACCGGCACCGCCTGCAACGCCAACACGATCCATTGGGTGTACGACACCTACATGCTCGCCAAGTCCACCGGCGGCGCGATGGTCAAGGCCGGCGGTGACAGCTGGTACTTCATGACCGCCGACTACGCCTTCGGCCATGCGCTGGAGCGCGATGTCGGCAACTTCGTCCGCAGCGCCGGCGGCCGCGTCGTCGGCTCCTCGCGCACACCCTTCCCCGGCACGACGGACTTCTCCTCCTTCCTGCTGCAGGCCCAGGCCAGTGGCGCCAAAGTGCTCGGCCTCGCCAATGCCGGCACCGACACCATCAACTCCATCAAGCAGGCCCGCGAGTTCGGCATCAAGCTGCGCTTGGCCGGTCTGCTCGTGTTCCTGTCCGACGTGCATTCCCTCGGCCTCGAAGTCGCCCAGGGCCTGCTGCTCAGCGAGAGCTTCTACTGGGACCTCAGTGATCGCACCCGCGCCTTCTCCGACCGCTACAGCCCAAGGATGGCAGGTGCCCGCCCGTCGATGGTCCAGGCCGGCAACTATGCCTCGGCCCTGCACTACCTCAAGGCGATCGCCGAGACCGGCGGCAAGCTGAAGGCCGACGGTGCCGCCATGGTCGCCCAGATGAAGGCGATGCCCGCCAGCGACGACTGCTTCGGCGAAGGCATCATCCGCGCCGACGGCCGCAAGATCCATCCCAGCTACCTGTTCGAGGTCAAGAAGCCGTCAGAGAGCAAGAGCCGCTACGACTACTACAAGCTGCTCGCCACCACCCCGGCCGATGAGGCATTCCGCCCGCTGAACGCCGGCCTTTGCCCGCTCGTCAAAGCCTGATCTTTTCGAACTAACGGAGTCTCCTGCATGTCTCTCTCTCGCCGTGCCCTCCTGGGCACCGCCGCGGCCGTTCCGGCCGCGGCGGGCTTCTCGCGCCGTGCCCGCGCGCAAACCCCGACGGTCAAGATCGGCGTACTCAACGACCAGTCCGGTCCCTATCGCGACACCGGCGGCGTCACCTCCGTTGCCTGCGCCCGCCTCGCCGCTGAGGAATTCGCCGGCAAGGGCTTCAATGTCGAGATCATCTCCGCCGACCACCAGAACAAGCCAGACGTCGGCGCCGGCATCGCCCGCCAGTGGTACGACCGTGACGGCGTGGACATGATCATCGATGTCCCCACCTCGTCGGTCGCGCTTGCCGTCGCCGGGGTCGCCAAGGAGAAGAACAAGCTGCACGTCAACGTCGGTGCGGCCACCGTCGATCTCTCCGGCAAGTCCTGCGCCCCCAGCGTCATCCACTACACCTACGACACCTGGATGCTCGCCAAGTCCACCGGCGGCGCCACCGTGAAGTCCGGCGGCGACAGCTGGTACTTCATCACCGCCGACTACGCCTTCGGCCAGCAGCTCCAGAAGGACACCTCCAACCTCGTCCTCGCCTCCGGCGGCAAGGTGATGGGCAGCTCCGCCTATCCCTTCCCCGGCACGACCGACTTCTCCTCCTTCCTGCTGCAGGCCCAGTCCTCTGGTGCGAAGATCCTCGGCCTCGCCAACGCCGGCGCGGACACGGTGAACTCCATCAAGCAGGCGAAGGAATTCGGCATCAAGATGAAGATCGCCTCGATGCTGATGTTCCTCACCGACGTGAACGCGCTCGGCCTGGATGTCGCCCAGGGCCTGACCCTGACCGAAACCTTCTACTGGGACCTCAACGACAGCACCCGCGCCTTCACCGAGCGGGTGAAGAAGGTCTCGCCGAACAACTACCCGAACATGATCCACGCCGGTAACTACTCCGGCACCCTGCACTTCCTCAAAGCTGTCGCGGACCTTGGTGCTGCCAAGATCAAGAGCCTCGACGGCACCGCCATCGCCGAACGCATGAAGGCGATGCCGACCGACGACCAGGCCTTCGGCAAGCACTCCATCCGCGCCGACGGCCGCGGCCTCTTCCCCAGCTACCTGTTCGAGGTGAAGAAGCCCTCCGAGAGCAAGGGCAAGTGGGACTACTACAAGCAGATCGCCACCACCCCCGGGCCGGAAGCCTTCCGCCCGATGGCCGAAGGCGGCTGCTACTATCTGAAGGCCTGATCGCCGACAGGGGAGGGGGTCTGCCTGCTGTCCGCAGATGGCAGCCCCCTCACCCACGCCCGACAGCACACCACCCGGAACCGCCCCCCGATGATGATGATTCTCGGCTACCCCGCCCCCCTGATGTTCGGCCAGCTCCTGCTCGGCCTCATCAACGGCGCCTTTTATGCGCTGCTCTCTTTGGGGCTGGCCGTGATCTTCGGCATGCTCAACATCGTCAACTTCGCCCATGGCGCGCTGTTCATGCTCGGCGCGTTCGTCGCCTGGGGGATGCTGGAATATCTCGGCATCGGCTATTGGTGGGCGCTGCTGCTGGCGCCCATCGTCGTCGGCGCCTTCGGCCTGCTCCTTGAAAGGACCCTGATCAGCCGCCTCTACAAACTCGACCATCTCTACGGCCTGCTGCTCACCTTCGGCCTCGCGCTGATCATCGAAGGCGTCGCCCGCAACGAGTTCGGCTCGTCGGGCATGCCCTACCGCATCCCCGCCGCCCTCCAGGGTGCCACCGATGTCGGCTTCATGTTCTTGCCGAACTACCGCGCCTGGGTCGTCGTCGCGGCCGCCGCCATGTGCCTCTTCACCTGGCTCATCATCGAGAAGACCTCGCTCGGCGCCACGCTCCGCGCCGCCACCGAAAACGCCCCCCTCGTGCAGGCCTTCGGCATCAACGTGCCGCTGATGATCTCGCTGACCTACGCCGGCGGCGTGGCGCTTGCCGCCTTCGCCGGCGTGCTCGCCGCTCCCATCTATTCGGTGAACCCCAACATGGGGGCGAACTTCATCATCACCGTCTTTGCGGTGGTCGTTATCGGCGGCATGGGCTCCATCCTCGGCTCCATCGTCACCGGTTTCGGCCTCGGCCTCGTCGAGGGCATGACCAAGGTGTTCTACCCCCAGGCCTCCTCCACCGTGATCTTCGTCGTCATGGTCATCGTGCTGCTCGCCCGCCCCGCCGGCCTGTTCGGAAAGAACGCCTGACATGATGGGCTTCTCCCGCCACCAGACCATCGCCTTCGGCATCCTGCTCGCCGCCATCGTCGTCGCCCCGATGGTCCTCTACCCGATCTACCTGATGAAGGTGCTCTGCTTCGCCCTGTTCGCCTGCGCCTTCAACCTGCTGATCGGCTATGTCGGCCTGATGAGCTTCGGCCACGCCGCCTATTTCGGCATGGGCGGCTACATCGCCGCCCACTCCGCCAAGGTCTGGGGCCTCACGCCCGAACTCGCCATCATCGCCGGCGGCCTCGGCGGGGCAGCCCTGGGTGCGGTCTTCGGCTGGCTCGCCATCCGCCGCCAGGGCATCTACTTCGCCATGATCACCCTTGCTCTTGCCCAGATGAGCTACTTCTTCTGCCTCCAGGCCCCCTTCACCCACGGTGAGGACGGCATCCAGCAAGTCCCCCGCGGCGCCCTGTTCGGCCTGATCTCCCTCAAAGACGACATGACGATGTACATCCTCGTCTCCGTCATCTTCCTCGCCGTCTTCCTCCTCATCCACCGCATCATCCACTCCCCCTTCGGCCAGGTCCTCAAAGCCATCCGCGAAAACGAACCCCGCGCGACGTCGCTGGGCTACCGCACGGACGACTACAAACTCGTCGCCTTCATCCTCTCCGCCGGCATCGCCGGTATCGCCGGTGGCACGAAATCCCTCGTCTTCGGCATCGCGACCCTCACCGACGTCCACTTCGCCATGTCCGGCGAAGTCGTCCTGATGACCCTGCTCGGTGGCATGGGAACCATCTTCGGCCCCGTCATGGGCTCGATCGTCATGATCACCATGGAAAGCTACCTGGCCCAGTTCGGCTCCCTGGTGACAATCATGCAAGGCATCATCTTCGTCACCTGCGTCCTCCTCTTCCGCCGCGGCATCATCGGCGAAATCGCCGCGAAGCTGCGGATCACGCTGTAGCAGGAAGGCAAGGCGAGGGGCTCCGCCCCCTCGACCCCCGCCAGGTCCGGAGCGCGCCTTCGCGCGACGGGCAGTGGCCCCTGGACCCATGACTTTAAGAACAGGCCTTTGAGAGAGGGGGCCGGCCGCACTTCTCCACGAGCCGGATGGCCCCCTCTCTCAAAGACCTGCCTAATGGTCGCCGGTCCAGGGTCGCTGACCCTGGTGGGGTCTAGGGGCAAAGCCCCTGGCCTTGCCTGTGCTACCGCAGCGCGAGCCATGCACTCGCGTCGGCGACCGCGTGGCGGGCGGTGGTGACGGTGGAGGTCAGGCGCAGGAACCCGTGCAGCATGCCGCTATAGGTTTGCAGGGTCGCTGACGCCATTTTCTGTGCCAGCCGTTCGCCGTCCGAGTAGAGCACGTCGAGTTCCGCCAGTTGGATCAGGGTCGGCGGCATGCCGGTCAGATCGGCTTTCAGCGGGCAGGCCAGCGGGTTCTGCCGGTCGCTCGCCTCGCGCAGATACAGGTCCCAGTACGCCATCATCGCCGCCCGCGTCAGCCCGTAGCCCTCGGCGAATTCAAGATAGCTAGGGGATTCGAAATCGGTGTCGGTGACGGGATAGGCCAGATGCAACCCGGCCAGCTTCGGCCCCCCCTCGGCCCGCAGCGCCAGCGCGACCCCCAGCGCCAGATTGCCCCCGGCGGAGTCTCCGCCCAGCACGATCCGCGCCGGATCGATCCCCCAGTCCTCTGCGGCCGCGGCGAGGGCGCGCACCACGGCCGCGCCCTCCTGCACCGCGAAGGGAAAGCGCGCTTCCGGGGAGAGGCTGTAATCCACGCTCACCGCCGCCATCCCGCTCCCGGCGGCGAGTTCGCGCACCAGCCGATCATGCGTGTCGATCGTCTGCCACACCCATCCGCCGCCGTGGAACCACACCAGCAGTGGCAGAGCCTCCCCCGCCACCGGCCGGTGCATCCGGCACAGGATGCGCCGCCCCCTTGCGGCCACCCACCGCTCGGCGGTGCTGAGCATCACCGGCCCGCCCTCGCACCACGGCAGGGTCAGGATCTCGTTGATCCGCCGCTGTGCCTCGAACGGCTCGCGCGGCACCACCGGCGGATACTTCGCCGCCTCCGCGTCCATGCGTGCGCGGGCGGCAGCCATCTCGGGATCCATGCGGGCTGTGGCAGTCATGGCGTCTCTCCATGCGGGATAGCGTAGTCTGCCGCCTGCGATGGCGCACGCAAGTCCGCCGGGCTATGCTGCGCTGCAACATCACCGACGAGGGGTCTCCATGCCCGCTCTCCCGCGCCTGTCCGTCTCGCATTTCCGACCGGAGCCGCTCTTCGTCCCCCGCAGCGTCGCGGTCATCGGCGCCGACACCCCGGCCGGCCAGCGTGTGCTGGCCAACCTGCATCAAGGCGGCTTCCCCGGCGCGATCCTGCCGGCCGCCGACGCCGCCACCCTGCCTGAAGCCCCCGACCTCGCGGTCATCTGCCTCGCCGACGCCCCGCTCGCCCCCACCTTCGCCGCTCTCGCTGCCCGCGGCTGCTTCGCCGCCATCGTCACCGGCCCGCAAACCGGCTTGCGCGACCTGGCGATCGCCCACGGCGTCCGCTCCCTCGGCCCCGGCTCCTTCGGCCTCGCGATCCCCGGCCTCCGCCTGAACGCCACCCTCTCCCACCTCCCGCCACCCCCCGGCCGGCTTGCCGTCGTCTCCCAATCCGCCGCCCTCTGCCGCGCTTTGATCGACTGGGCGGAGCCGAACGGCGTCGGTTTCAGCTACATCGTCGGCATCGGCGGCAATGACGAGATGGGGTTCGCCCTCGTGCTCGACTGGCTGTCCCAGGACCGCACCACCGGTGCCATCCTGCTGGACATCCGCCGCATCCGCGACCCCCGCGCCTTCCTCTCCGCCGCCCGCACCCGCCCCGTCGTCGCCATCCGCGCCGGCTCGCGCCTGTTCGACCCCGACGGCAGCGCCGACGCGGCGTTCGAAGCCGCCTTGCGCCGCGCCGGAGTCCTCTGCGTGGCCACCCTGGAGGACCTGCTCGCCGCCGCCGAAACCCTCACCCGCGCCCCGCCGCCGCGCACCGAGGCGCTGGCCATCGCCACCAACGCCATCGGCCCCGCCCAGCTCGCCGCCGATGCCGCCCTGCGCCAGGGCCTGGCGCTGGCCGCCCTCGCACCCGAAACCCGCGACGTCCTGCGCCTGGCCATCCCCCGCGCCTTCGTCAGCCACGGCGGGGCCGAGGTGCCGCGCGGCGTCGGCGACATCGTCTATGCCGGCATGGAGCAGCCGGCCAAGCTCGCCGAGGCCTGCGCCCTGCTGGCCGGCGCCCGCGAGGCCGGCGGCGTGCTCGTCGTCCACGCCCCAACCGGCGAGGGCGACGCCATCGCCATCGCCGCCCTGGCCGCCGGCGCCGTCGGCCTGCGCGTGCCTGTGCTCGCCTGCGTCATGGGCGAGACGACCGGTGCTGCGCATCGCCGCCTGCTCGCCGACGCCGGCGTGCCCGTCTTCGCCACCCCCGAGCAGGCCGTCCGCGCCTTCTGGCACCTCGTCCAGCACCGCCGCAACCGCGCCGCCGCCGCCGAACTGCCGCCCCGCCACGTCCTCAGCCTGCGGCCCGACCGCGCCCGCGTCGAAGCCGCCCTGGCTGCCGCCGACGGCCCGGCTTTGGCCGCCGCCTACGGCATCGCCGTCCCCCCGCCGCTCCACCTCACCCTCAGCCAGGACGCGATGTTCGGCCCGATCATCGGTATAGCCGGTGCCATCGACCTCCCCCCCCTCAACCTCCCCCTCGCCCGCGCAATGCTCGCCCGCGCCGAAATCGCCGACCCCGAGGACACCGCCGCCGACGCCCTCGTCCGCCTGAGCCAACTCGCGATCGACTGCCCCAGCGTCGCCAGCCTCACCACCGACGGCGCCCTCACGCTCTTTCCCCCCAACACCCCGCCGCCGCGCCTGGCCCTGCCGCCCTATCCCGCCGACCTCACCGAGCATTTCAACCAGGCCGGCACCACCTTCACCCTGCGCCCGATCCGCCCGGAGGACGCCGAGGCGCACGGCGCCTTCTTCGCCCGCCTCTCCCCCGAAGACATCCGCCGCCGCTTCTTCTCCAGCCTGCGCGAGCTCTCCCGCGAACAGACCGCCCGGATGACCCAGATCGACTACGACCGCGAGATGGCCTTCATCGCCGTGCGCGACGACACCGCCGAGACCGTCGGCGTCGCCCGCCTCGTCCGCGACACGCTCACCGGCGAGGGCGAATTCGCCGTGATCGTCCAGGCCGACATGAAGGGCCGCGGCATCGCCGGCCGCCTCATGCGCGCCCTCATCGCCTGGGCCCGCACCATCGGCCTGCACGCCATCGTCGGCCAGATCCTGGCGGACAACCAGCCGATGCTGCGCTTCATCCGCCACCTCGGCTTCACCCTCCAGCGCGTGGCGGACGAGCCGGACGTGATGGAGGCACGGCTGGAACTTGCCGCCGAACCGTCCTGATCACGCGTACGTGCCGTTGCGACCCGACGAGATAGTATAGTAGAACCAAGTATTCCGCGAATAATGAACAGCGGGAAACGACTGTTCAGGAGGGACCCCATGCCGGGTGATGACGACGACGATATCGACGAGCACATCAGCGGAGCCTGGACCAACGTCAAAAGCGCCTTCAGCTGGGACGGCAGCCTGCTGCGCGGCGGCGGCGTCGGCAAGACCGTCGCCACCGTCGGCAACACCGTCGGCTCCGTCGGCGTCACCGCGGCGCAGCTTGGCACCCAAACCTCCTCGCTGGCGGTCGTCGGCGCCATTGCCGCCGGGGCGGCAGTCTCGGCCACCGGCGTCGGTCTCGTCGTGGTCGGCGGCGTGCTGACCCTGGGCGCGATGGCGACCAACACCGTCTCGATGGTGAAGACCTCCGCCCACGTCATCCACCTCAAGCGCATCCGCGACAACCCGGGCAAGTTCAAAGGCTGCAAGTGCATGGCCGCCAGGCTCGGGTCCGACATGGCGCACGACCATGAATAGACTTGTTGCGAAAGTCTGCGGCCTATTTCGACCACCAGTTCGTGGCACCGGGCCAATCTGTCGGGCTTTTCAGAATGGCATGAACCCCGCTTCGATGTTCACCAGCCCCGCGATGATCGACGTTTTGGTGTGATGGGTGT
>CAMCJI010000013.1 GCA_945874805.1 Asaia bogorensis
GGACGCGGACGGCACGATCTTCCCGCTCTTCCGCACCGGCGGCATCTGGGCCAAATACAGCAATCCCGAGTTCGACAAGCTCGTCGATGCCGCCCGCTCGACACTGGACGAGACCAAGCGGCTCGGCCTCTACCGCAGCGCCTTTGCGATCCTGCGTGAGGATGCACCCGTGGTGCCGCTGTTCCAAGACGCGGCGATCTACGGCGCACGCAAGGAACTCCGCTGGCGGCCGACGCCGGACGAGGCTTTCCAGCTGATGGACATGTCCTGGCAGCCCTGAGCCGGGACATGAACGAAGGCCAAAGCCTGCGCTTGGCGCTGACCGGGGACAGCATGATCACCCGGCGCCTGCCGCGGGACGGCGACGCGGCAACACGGGCGCTGTTCGGCCTGATAGCCGGGTCAGATGTCGCCTTCACCAACATCGAACTGGTGCCCAACGGCTTCCGCGGCGATCCTTCGGCGCAGAACGGCGGCAGCCATATCGCCGCCGAACCTTTCGTGCTGGATGAGCTGCTGGCGGCCGGCTTCAACCTGTTCAACGCCGGCAACAACCATTCGCTGGACTACGGCATCGCCGGTCTGCTCGCCACCATCGAGGAGCTGGACCGGCGTGGCATGGTCTATGCCGGCGTCGGCCATACGCTCGAAGCCGCGCGCATGCCGGTTTATCTCGACCGCGCAGGCGGCAGTGTGGCGCTGCTGGCCTGCTGTTCCACCTTCGCACAGGGTCAGGAGGCGGGTGCGCAGCGGCCGGATGCGCAGGGGCGGCCGGGCATCACGCCGCTGCGCTTCGACACCACCTACGAGATCCCGTCGGACCAGCTTGCGATGCTGCGCAACATTGCCGAAGGCCTCGGGCTGGAGCGGCAACGGCTGGAATCGATCCAACTTGGCTTCGGCTTCCCGCCGGCCGATCCGGCAGCTCTACCATTCCTCGGTGCGACGTTCCGCGCGGCCGCCGCTCCGGCCATCCGGCGCACCGCCCGCGTGGCCGATGTGGAGGCGATGGCGAAATGGGTGCGCGACGCGCGTGACCGCGCCGACGTGGTCATCTTCAGCCTGCATTCCCACGAACAGGACGACGACCCCGAGGCGCCACCGGATTTCATTCGCGATATGGCCCGTTGCATGATCGACGCCGGGGCGGATGTCGTCGTCGGCCACGGCCCGCATCTGCTGCGCGGCATGGAGTTCCACCGTGGGCGGCCGATCTTCTACAGCCTGGGCAATCTGATCGCACAGAACGAGCTGGTGGCCCGTCTGCCGGCTGATTCCTACGACCGCTTCAAGATCGCGCCTGATGCGACACCTGCTGTGCTCTACCGCCAGCGCACGCAGGGCGGCCAGCGCGGCTTCCCGGCAGACCGGCGTTATTGGGAGTCGGTGCTGCCCTGCCTCACCTTCGTTGACGGCCGGCTCGCCGATATCACCATCGACGCCGTCAGCCTCGGCTTCGGTGAACCGACGCATCGGCGAGGGCGCCCGCGCCTGGCGGCGGGGGAGGAGGCCAGCGGCATCCTGC
The DNA here is from genome assembly GCA_945874805.1 of Asaia bogorensis. Classification (GTDB taxonomy): domain Bacteria; phylum Pseudomonadota; class Alphaproteobacteria; order Acetobacterales; family Acetobacteraceae; genus CAIRTN01. The sequence goes on from CAMCJI010000013.1 coordinate 1,526, forward strand.
ACCGCTTCGCTGACCTGTCGCGCCGCTGTGGCACTTCGATGGACGCAGTATCTGAGGTTGGCGGGCGGCTGGTATTGCGGCCGGGCGTGCCGCCCACCGCGTAGCGGCCAGCCTTACCGCCTGGAACAGGGCGGGATGGCCAGGACGGTGAGGGGGTCGATGGCGGTTCCGTGCTGGAACACGGCGAAGAACAGATGCGTGCCGTAGGTAACGCCTGTCCGGGCCACGCGGCCGAGCTGTTCGCCGGCGGCAACCCGCCGCCGCCCCTGGGCGATGGCAGGGACGAGGTTGCCGAGATGCGCGTACAGCGTCGCGAGGCCGTCCGCATGGGTGATGTGGATCGTCACCCCGCCCATACCTTGCCGGCGGATGCGGCTGACCGTCCCGGCGGCGGCGGCGCGGACTCTCGCGCCAGCGGGTGCCGGCAGATCGATCCCGTTGTGAAAGCCAGCCGGTGCGTTCGGCCCGATGGCCCGGCGCCAGCCGAAGGGCGAGGAGACGCAGGCAGGCTGTACTGGCACCCGAAGCTGGATCGGCTCCGCCCGCGCCAAGCCCGGCAGCAGGCAAAGCAGCAACAACGCTCGCACGGGGGTAGAACAGAGGGTCAAGCGCAACCCGGCAAGCGCGAAACATCGGCGCACCGGGTTGCAGTTCAGCCTTCGCGGCCAAATGTCAGGGATCATGCCAAGCCTGAAGATCGTCATACCGCTTTTCGCTCTGTTCTTCATCGTTCCGCTCGGCCTCGCCGCGCTGCGCTACCACCAAGCGGGTGTCGGCGCCGACTGGTGGAGTGCGGACCGGTCGAGTATCGGCCACCTCCCCGCTGCCGGAGCGCATCCTGCCGCCGTGGTGCGGGTATTCGCTGCCCCCACCGTGCGCTGGCGCGGTATCTTTGCCGTGCATTGCTGGATCGTCGTCAAGCCCGAGGGGGCCGCCAGCTATAGCCGCTACGACTATACCGCCTGGGGCGAACCGCTGCGCGTGAACGGCTTCGCCCCCGATGGCCGCTGGTTCGGACGGCTGCCGGAGTTGGTCTTCGCGGCGGACGGAGCGGCGGCAGCGGCAATGATACCGGGCATGCAGGCGGCGATCGAAACCTTCCGCCTGCGCGGCCGCGGCGACTACCGCGCCTGGCCCGGCCCGAATTCAAATACCTTCGTCGCCGCGGTGCTGGATGCCGTGCCTGGAGCTGCGGTGGTCCTGCCGCCCAATGCGATCGGCAAGGACTACCCCTATGACGGCCACTGGCTTCGCCGGACGGCGTCGGGAACCGGCGTTCGCCTGTCGCTCGGCGGCTATGCGGGCCTGACGCTGGGGTGGGTGGAGGGCGTGGAGCTCAATATTCTCGGCGGGGTCGTCGGGCTCGATATCCGGCGCCCAGCAATCAAGCTGCCCGGCCTCGGGCGGCTCGGCCTGCCGAGCATGCCGGCACCTGCCTGATCATCGGCGGGCCGGCAGGCCTGCTGTCGTCATGCTTCCACCCTGGCATCAATGGAAGTCCCGTGATTTCGGCAGGATGCGCACATCGCGCGGATGCCGGCCACGGGGAGCCTGCGGGTGCTTGAACTCGTCGGCTGGGGCGAGCGGCAGGCTGGGGGTGGCCGTTTCGAACAGATGGCTCAGGGCCGCGGAACGATCGCGCACGCGGCTGGCCATCAGATGCACCACGCCCTCCGGGCTTTTCTGCACCTTGCCCTCCACCAGCATCAGCCGTGCGGCCATCACCTCGCGGCGGAACTGCTCGAACAGGCTGGCCCAGAGAATGACGTTGATGATGCCGGTTTCATCCTCCAGCGTGATGAAGATCGCATTTCCTTTGCCCGGCCGCTGGCGCACCAGCACCAGGCCGGCGGTACTCAGCGTCATCCCGTCCCGGCTCGCGGCGATATCGGCGGCACTGCGCACGCCCTCTCCGCGGAACATCTCGCGCAGGATGCCCATCGGATGCCCCTTCAGTGACAGCCGCATCGTCTGGTAGTCGGCGGCGATCTGCTCCGCCAAGGCCATGACCGGCAGCCGCGCATCCGCCTCGGCCGCCAGTTCGCGGGCCTCGCTGGCGGCGAACAGCGGCAGGGGTGCTGCATCGGGCAGGCGGCGCACCGCCCAGAGCGCCGCCCGCCGGTCCAGCAGCAGGGAGGCGAAAGCATCCGCATCGGCCAGCGGGCGCAGGGCGGCCCCCCGCAGGCCGGTGCGGGCGGCGAGGGTTTCGATATCGGGGTAGCCATTGCCGCGCCGGCCGACGATGCGCTGCGCGTCGGCGGCCCCCAGCCCTTCGATCTGCCGCAGGCCCAGCCGCAGCGCCAGCGCGCCGTCGCACGGCTCCAGCGTGTTGTCCCACTGGCTGTGGTTGATGTCGGCGGCATGGACCGGCACGCCGTGTTCGGAAGCGTCGCGCACGATCTGCGCCGGCGCGTAGAAGCCCATCGGTTGGGAGTTCAGCAGGGCGCAGGCAAACACCGCCGGATGGTGGCATTTGATCCAGGAGGAGATGTAGACGAGCTTAGCGAAGGAGGCTGCGTGGCTTTCGGGGAAGCCATAGCTTCCGAAACCCTTGACCTGTTCGAAGCAGCGCGCCGCGAACTCCCGTTCATAGCCGCGCGCCACCATGCGCTCGACCATCAGCGCTTCAAAGGCGGTGATGGTGCCGAGGTTGCGGAAGGTCGCCATCGCGCGGCGCAGGCCATTGGCCTCCGCGTCGGAGAACTCGGCGGCGACCATGGCGAGCTTCATGGCCTGCTCCTGGAACAGCGGCACGCCGAGGGTCTTGTTCAGCACGTCATGCAGTTCGTTTGGATCATGCGGCGGGGCTGGCTGCGGGTAGACGACCGCCTCAAGCCCTGACCGGCGGCGGAGATAGGGGTGGACCATGTCGCCCTGGATCGGCCCGGGCCGCACGATCGCCACCTGGATCACCAGATCGTAGAAGGTGCGGGGTTTCAGGCGCGGCAGCATGTTCATCTGCGCCCGGCTCTCCACCTGGAACACACCCAGCGAATCCCCGCGGCTCAGCATGTCATAGACCGCCGGATCCTCCACCGGCACATCGGCGAGCTGCATGTCGATGCCCGCGTGCTGGCGCAGCAGGTCGAAGGATTTGCGGATGCAGGTCAGCATGCCCAGCGCCAGCACATCGACCTTCATCAGCTTCAGCGTGTCGATATCGTCCTTGTCCCATTCGATGAAGGTCCGCTCGGCCATCGCGGCATTGCCGATCGGCATGATCTCATCCAGCCGGCCGCGTGTCAGCACGAAGCCGCCGACATGCTGGGAGAGATGGCGGGGAAAGCCGAGCAGGCGCGTCGCCTGATCCACCGTGCGGCGGATCAGCGGATTGTTCGGGTCCAGCCCGGCCTGTGCCACATGCGCATCTGCGATGTCGCTGCCCCAGCTGCCCCATTGGGTGGAGGCGAGGCGGGCGGTGATGTCGTCGGGCAATCCCAACGCCTTGCCCACATCGCGCATCGCGCTGCGGGGGCGGTAGCTGATCACCGTGCCGACGATGCCGGCGCGGTGGCGGCCGTATTTTTCGTAGATGTACTGGATCACCTCCTCACGCCGCTCATGCTCGAAATCCACATCGATATCAGGTGGTTCGCGCCGTTCGGTGGAGATGAAGCGGGCGAACAGCAGGTTGTGCTCGGCCGGATCGACGCAGGTGATGCCCAGCACGTAGCAGACGGCGGAATTCGCCGCCGAACCGCGGCCCTGGCAGAGGATGTGCCGTGCCCGGGCAAAGCTCACGATGTCATGGATCGTCAGGAAATACGGCGCGTAGCCCAGTAGGGCTATCATGCCGAGCTCATGGCGCAACAGGTCCGCCACCTTGGGCGGCACACCCGCGGGATAGCACGCGGTGGCGGAGCGCCAGGTCAGATCTTCGAGCCATGCCTGCGGCGTCCAGCCCTGCGGCACGGGTTCGTCGGGATATTCGTACTGCAGCTGGTCCAGGTTGAATTCGATCCGGCCCAGCAGGCGCTGCGTCTCCCCGATCGCCGACGGGGCATCGCGGAACAGCCGTGCCATCTCGGCGGCAGGTTTGAGGTGCCGCTCGGCATTGGCCTCCAGCTGCCGGCCGGCATGGCTGATCGTGACACCGGCGCGGATGCAGGTCAGTACGTCCTGCAGGTCGCGCTGTTCGGGCCGGTCGTAGAGCACGTCGTTGACGGCCAGCAGCGGCAGCCCCGCGGCCTCCGCCAGGCCGTGCAGCCGTGCGAGGCGGCGGCGATCGTCGCCCCGGCGCGGCATGGTGGCGGCCAGCCAGGCCGCATCCGGCGCGGCTGCGGCCAGTTCGGCCAGCACCGGCGCCGTGCAGCCCTGCGGCATGACCACCAGCAGCAGCCCGGCAGTATCGGCCAGTAGATCCTCGCGCGTGAGGTGGCAGTCGCCTTTCGCGGCGCGCCGGTTGCCGGTGGTCAACAGGCGGCAGAGCCGCGCCCAACCGTCGCGCGTGGCGGGATAGGCGATGATGTCCGGCGTGGCGTCGGCAAAGGCCAGTCTGGCACCCACGGCGAGCTTGAACACCTGGGCGCGGGCGCCAAGCACCTGCGGGTCGATCCCGCCGGTGGGCAGGCCGGTCAGCTCGATCGGCGTCTGCCCGGCCTGGCGCAGATCGCGCAGGGCCGCGTGGGCGCGCACCACGCCGGCGAGCGTGTTGCGGTCGGCGATGCCGATGCCGGTATGGCCGAGCAGCAGCGCGGTCAGCACCAGGTCCCGCGGATGCGAGGCACCGCGCAGGAAGGAGAAGTTGCTGGCGGCCGCCAACTCCGCATATCCGCTCATGCGAACAGCGCGTGCATGAACCAGGGCGGCGCGCTGCCGCTGTTGTGCAGCCCTGCGCGGAACACCCAAAAGCGCCGGCCTGCGGCGTCTTCCAGCCGGTAATAGTCGCGTGTCGGTGCCTGCGGCCCGTCGCGCCACCATTCCGGGGCAATCCGCTCCGGCCCCTCGGCGTGGATGACCTCATGCAGCACCCGCCGCCAGCGGAACCGTAGCGGCGCGCCATCCGGCACCTCCGCCAGGGTCTCGATCGGCTGCGGCGGGTCGAACAGGCGCAGCGGACGGGTGGGCGGGCCTGTCGTCAAAAGCCGGAACCGGGTGGCTGCGTCGGGCATCTGCTGGGCTGGCACCGCCTGGAAGGCCCGCTCGGGGTGGTGGGTGTCCTGGGTGACGAAGCGCAGCACGCGGTCGCGGCCGAAGCGGGTGGCGAGGCGGTCGATCAGGGCGTCGATCTCCGCACTTTCCGTTATCTGCCCGTCCAGGCCGGGTTGCGCCGGTGCCAGCCTGTCGGTACCGGTCACCGCCAGGCGCACGACGTCGATACCGAATCCCGCATCGATCGGCTCGTTCAGGGTGGCGATGCGCAGGGCGAACAGCCGCAGCAGGGTCGCCACGTCGCGTGAGGGGCGGCCGGTCTCCACCAGGATGCGGCGCACCTGCCCGTCGCTGCGGAACAGGCTCGCCTCGAAGCTGCGCCCGCCGATGCCGCGCTGCTCCAGCAGGGTGGCCAGCTCGCGCATCAGTTCGCCGAGAACGCCTTCCAGGGCCTGGGCCTGCACCAGCGGTTCCAGAAAATGCCGCTCCACCGTGCAGGCGGCCGGCGGGCGCAGCGGCACGATCCGGGTGTCCTCCTGCCCCAGCAGCCGCGCTAGGCGCGTGGTCAGGGCGGCCCCGAACCGGGCCGTCAGGGCCGCGGAGGGGCGGTCCGCCAGGTCGCCCACGGTCTTCAGCCCGCTGCGCATCAAGGCTTGCGCCGTTGCCGCCGTCGCCTCCAGCGCCTGCACGGGAAGCCGGGCGATCTGCAAAGCCTCCGATACGTCGGCGGTACCGAAGCGGGCCAGGGCCCGTGCCGCATCCGGCGTGCCGGCGAGACCATCCTGCACCGACAGGCCGAGGGCCGTGAGGCGGCGCAGCAGCGTCTGCCGCAACCGCCCCTCCGTGCCGAACAGCACGGCGCATCCGGTGATGTCGAGCACCAGGCCTTCCGGCGGGCTGAGGGCCACCAGGGGGGTGAAGCGCTCGCACAGCAGCGCGAGCCGCAGCAGAAAATCCGCATCCGCCGCCGGGTTGGCCTCCGCGGCCACCAGCGGATGCACCCGCGCCCGCGCCTCGGCCAGCGTGAGGCCTGGGGCCAGTCCTAGGCCGGCCGCCTGCCGATCGACGGCGGTCAGGCGCTGGGCACCGCGCAGCTTTTCCACCAGCACCAGCGGCGCATCATCCGGCGTGCCGTTCGCCCCCCGCGACCAGACCAGCCGTTCGCTCGGCAGAAAGGGGAGCCACAGCGCAAGGTAGCGGCGGGGTGGCGCGGTTGCGGAAGCATCCTTGCTCATGGCTCCACTCCAGATGCCAGGTATTGCTCGCTGCCCCGCCGCGATGGCGCAGCAGCGTCGCCGCGAAGGCCGGCTGGCCTGGTGCGTTGGCTGCCAGGGGCTGGGAGGGCAGGCTGGTCACCATCCAGCGCGAGGTGGCCGCACTGGGGGCGGGGATGGCGGCCACGCGCAGCATCAGTACCGGTACGTCGGCCTTCTCCGCCGCGAGGGAGAGCCGGCGCGTGGCCGTTAGGTCGAGCAAGGCGGGCTCGCCCCAGAGTTCGGCCACCACCGCCCCCAGCCCTGCACATCCCGCCGCCTCGGCCGCCGCCTGCAACACGCCCAGCACGTCCCGCGCGCGGACCAATACGACCCGCGCCGGGTCCAGCCCCAGCGCCGCCAGCCCCGGCGGGTGCAGTTTTCCGGTCTCCGCGTCGAGAAAATCCTGCCTTACCCAGAGGATCTGCTGCCGCGCCGCCCCTTTGCCGGTGGCGCGCACCGCCAGCAGGGCGATGAAGCCCATCGCCGCCGCCACATCGGCCTGCTTGCCGGCGAACACCTCATGCAGCGCTCCGCGGGTCAGGCCGCCGCCGACCCAGGCATCCAGCTCCGGCGCCCCGAACGTGATCCCGCCGCGGGGCGAATGTGCCGCCGGGCGTTCGCGTTGGTGCGGGCGCAGGGGGAGCGTGCGGGTGATAGGCGGGCGCATAAATGTTCCTGATTTGTTCGCATAACACCGCTTGGATGGCCGCGCGTCAAGCTCATTCTGCGGGGAGGCGACGGGCTGGCCTCCCGCCGACCATGACTCCCGAGGATATGCCGCCGTGGACCGGCATGGCATAAGCACGCGGCAACCGTCCGAAGTCTCCCTACGCAATGATCCGACTCGATAATATCAGCAAGCAGAACGGCCATCAGATCCTGTTCATCGAGGCGGCGGCAGCCTTGCAGAAGGGCGAGAAGGTCGGCCTCGTCGGCCCCAACGGAGCCGGCAAGACGACATTGTTCCGGATGATCACGGGGGAGGACCTGCCGGACGAAGGGCAGGTGCTCGTCGATCGCGGCATCAGCATCGGCTTCTTCAGCCAGGATGTCGGCGAGATGGCCGGTCGGAGCGCGGTAGCCGAAGTGATGGACGGCGCCGGCGATGTCAGCACGGTGGCCGCCGAATTGCAGGCGCTGGAAGCCGCGATGGCCGACCCAGACCAGATGGACCAGCTCGACGCCATCATCGAACGCTTCGGTGAGGTGCAGGCGCGCTTCGAGGCGCTGGGCGGCTATGCGCTGGAAGGCCGTGCGCGCGAGGTTCTGGCCGGCCTCAGCTTCAGCCAGGCGATGATGGACGGCGATGTCGGCGTGCTGTCCGGCGGCTGGAAGATGCGCGTGGCCCTGGCCCGCATCCTGCTGATGCGCCCGGACGTGATGCTACTCGATGAGCCGAGCAACCATCTGGACCTGGAGAGCCTGATCTGGCTCGAAACCTTCCTCGGCGGTTATGACGGCGCGCTGCTGATGACCTCACACGACCGCGCGTTCATGAACCGGATCATCAACAAGGTGATCGAGATCGACGGCGGCACGCTGACCAGCTTCACCGGCGACTACGAGTTCTACGAACAGCAGCGCATGCTGAACGAAAAGCAGCAGCAGGCGCAGTTCGAACGCCAGCAGGCCATGCTGGCGAAGGAGATCAAGTTCATCGAGCGCTTCAAGGCCCGCGCCTCGCACGCGGCACAGGTGCAAAGCCGGGTGAAGAAGCTGGAGAAGATCGACCGGGTCGAGCCGCCGAAGCGCCGGCAGTCCGTGTCCTTCGAATTCCTGCCCGCCCCGCGCTCAGGCGAGGATGTGGTGAACCTTCGCCGTGTCCATAAGCGCTACGGTGACCGGGTGATCTATGACGGGCTGGACCTGCTGGTGCGCCGGCGCGAGCGCTGCTGCGTGCTCGGCAGCAACGGCGCCGGCAAATCCACCCTGTTGAAGCTCGTCACCGGCTCCACCGAGCCGGACGAGGGCAGCGTCGCCCTCGGCGGCAGTGTCAAGATGGGCTACTTCGCCCAGCACGCGATGGAACTGCTGGATGGTGAACGCACGGTGTTCCAGGCGTTGGAGGATGCCTTCCCGCATGCCGGCCAGGGCTCGCTGCGCACGCTGGCAGGCTGCTTCGGCTTCTCCGGCGATGACGTAGAGAAGCGCTGCCGGGTGCTTTCAGGCGGTGAGAAGGCCCGCCTGGTGATGGCGAAGATGCTCTATGACCCGCCGAACTTCCTGGTGCTGGACGAGCCCACGAACCATCTGGACATGGCCACCAAGGAAATGCTGATCGCAGCGCTGTCGCAGTATGAGGGGACCATGCTGTTCGTCTCGCATGACCGGCATTTCCTCGCCGCCCTGTCCAACCGGGTGCTGGAACTCACGCCTGAGGGCATTCACCAGTACGGCGGCGGCTACACCGAATATGTCGCTCGTACCGGTCGTGAGGCGCCCGGTTTACATAGCTGAGCGGTGCTTCAGCCGATCGCTTCGGCGTGGTGGCAGGCGACAAGATGGGCACCGAGGGGGCGCGATAACGGGCGTTCCTCGGTGCAACGTGTGGTTGCGTGCGGGCAGCGGCTGGCGAAGGCGCAGCCGGCCGGGGGGTTCAGGGGGCTGGGCAGCTCGCCCTTGATCGTCACCGGTGACTTGCGGTGCCGCGGATCGACGCTGGGAGTGGCAGCGAGCAGCATGCGGGTATAGGGATGCATCGGTGCGTCGAAGAGGATCTCCTTCGGCGCCTCCTCCACCGGCCGGCCGCAATACATCACCATCACCCGCCCGGCGATGTGGCGGACCACGCTGAGGTCGTGGCTGATGAACAGATAGGCCAGCGCGAATTCGTCCTGCAGGTCCATCAACAGGTTCAGCACCTGCGCCTGGATCGATACGTCCAGTGCCGAGACCGGCTCGTCGGCAACGACGATGCGCGGGTTGAGCATCAGTGCGCGGGCGATGGCGATGCGCTGGCGCTGGCCGCCAGAAAACATATGGGGGTAGCGGGCGAACTGGTCCTGGCGCAGGCCGACCTTGTCCATCATCGCGCGAGCGGCGGCCGTGCGGGCGGCGGCATCGCCGCGGTCGTTGATCGCCAGCGGTTCTTCGAGAATGGCGCCGACGGTCTTGCGCGGGTTGAGCGAGCCGTAGGGGTTCTGGAACACCATCTGCACTGACAGCCGCAGCCGCTTGCGGGCGGCGTCACCATCCACTGTGGCGCCATCGATCGCCAGGGTTCCGTCGGTCGGTGGTTCGATCAGGGTGGCAACCCGGGCGAGGGTGGATTTTCCGCAGCCGGACTCGCCCACAACCGCCAGCGTTTCACCCGCGGCGAGCGTGAACGACACGCCATCGACCGCCTTCACGATGCCCTTGCGCCCGAATAGCCCGCCGCCAACAGCATAGTGGCGCGTGAGGCCGGTCGCCTGCATCAGCACCGTGCTCATGCGCCCACCAGCGGGTAGTGGCAGCGTGCCTGGGCCCCGGCGATGCCGTGCAGGCCGGGAGCTTCGCTGACGCATCGTGCATCCGCGAAGGAGCAGCGCGGGTTGAACAGGCAGCCGGACGGCCGGTCGTCGATGCCTGGCACCACGCCGGGGATGGTCGGCAGGCGGCGGCGCCCCATCGCGCGTTCGGGCAATGCGTCAAGCAGGGCGGCGGTGTAGGGGTGGCGGGGGGTGCTGAACAGGGTGTCGGTCGCGGCTTCCTCCACCATCTGGCCGGCATACATCACCTGCACCCGGTCGGCGGTTTCCGCGACCACGCCCATGTCGTGGGTGATCAGCACGAGACCCATGCCGGTGCGTTTCTGCAGGTCGATCAGCAGATCGAGGATCTGCTTCTGGATGGTCACATCCAGCGCCGTGGTCGGCTCATCGGCGATCAGCAGGCGTGGGTTGCAGGCGATGGCCATGGCGATCATCACCCGCTGGTTCATCCCGCCGGACATCTGATGCGCGAAGTTGCTCATCCGGCGGGACGCATCGGGGATGCCGACGAGTTCCAGCAGTTCCAGCACCCGCTCGCGCACCCGCTCCTTGGGCACTGCCTGATGCGCCCGCAGCGCCTCCGCGATCTGCCAGCCGACGGGGTAGCAGGGGTTCAGCGAGGTCGTTGGCTCCTGGAAGACCATTGCCATATCCTTGCCGATCACCCGGCGGCGCTCGCGCGCGCCCAGCGTCAGCAGGTCGATGCCATCGAAGCGCAGCACGTCCGCGGTGACGCGGCCCGGCCAGCCGATCAGCCCCATCGCGGCGAGCATCGAGACGGACTTGCCGGAGCCGGACTCGCCCACCACGCACAGCACCTCGCCAGCATCGACGCTGAGATCCACGCCGTCCACCGCCCGGAACCGTCCGCGCCCGGTGGTGAACTCGACGGCCAGATTGCGGATTTCGAGCAGGGCCATCAGCGCTTCAACTTCGGGTCAAGCGCATCGCGCAGCCCGTCACCGAACAGGTTGAAGCCCAGCACGGTGACCAGGATGGCAAAGCCGGGGAAGGCAAGCACCCACCAGGCGCGCTGGTAGTATTGCAGGGCGCCGGCCAGCATCGTCCCCCATTCCGGCGTCGGCGGCTGCGCGCCCAGGCCGAGGAAGCCCAGAGCGGCCGCGTCCAGGATGGCGGTGGAGAAGCCCAAAGTTGCATGCACGATCAGCGGCGCCATGCAGTTCGGTAGCACCGTGTCGAACATCAGCCGCAGGGTCGAGGCACCGGCCGCGCGTGTTGCCGTCACGTAGTCTCGGTTCAACTCCACCAGGGCGGAGGCGCGAGAGAGGCGGACATAGCCAGGCAGGGTCACCACGGCCACGGCCAGCATGGCGTTGAACATGCCCGGCCCGAGGATGGAGACCACCACGATCGCCAGCAGCAGGCTGGGGAACACTAGGATGATGTCCACCAGCCGCATGATCAGCACGTCCACCACGCCGCCGACGAAGGCCGCCGTCAGCCCCAGCGCCGTGCCGACGGCCAGGGCCGCGGCCACGACCGAGAAGCCGATCGCCAGCGACAGCCGCGCGCCGTTGATCAGGCGGGAGAGCATGTCCCGTCCGACATCGTCGGTGCCCAGCGGATAGCGCCAGTCGCCGCCTTCCTGCCAGATCGGCGGGGTGAGAAAATTGTCGCGGAACTGCTCGATCGGGGAATGCAGCGCCAGCACGTCGGCCAAGGCGGCCACCACGATCAGCAGCAGCATGAGCACGAGGCCGAACACCGCTCCGCGATTCTCCGCGAAGCTGCGCCAGAAGGCCGCCAGCCGCCCTACAGTGCCGGCCATCAGCGCCCCGCCTTCATCGACGGATCCGCGGGTTCAGCACGGAATACAGCATGTCCACGCCCAGGTTCACCCCAATCACGATGACTGCGATCAGCAAGGTGCCGCCCTGCAAAACGGGATAGTCGCGCGCCTGGATGCTCTCGATGATCCAGTGCCCCACACCCGGCCAGGCGAAGATCGTCTCGGTGAGGATCGCCCCGCCCAGCAGGCCGCCCACCGACAGCCCGATCACGGTGACCACCGGGATCAGCGCATTGCGCAGCCCATGCACCACATTGATCCGCAGCCCCGACAGTCCCTTGGCCCGCGCCGTGCGGATATAGTCCTCGCCGAGAACTTCGAGCATGGACGAGCGGGTCATCCGCGCGAAATTGGCCAGCGGAATGGTGCCCAGCACGATCGTCGGCAGGATCAGGTGCGAGGCGGCGGAACGGCAGGCGCCTTCGTCATCGGACCACCAGCAATCGATCACCATGAAGCCCGACCACGGCTCGACATAGTACAGCGCGCTCACCCTGCCCGACACCGGTGTCCACCCCAGCGCCACAGAGAACACAAGAATCATCATCAGCCCCCACCAGAAGATGGGCATCGACGCACCGGTGACCGATACGCCGATCAGGCCAAAATCGAAGGCGGTTCCCCGCCGCAGCGCCGCCACCATTCCCAGCGGAATGCCGACGATGATGGCAAACGATACGGCGCAGAGAGTGAGCTCAATCGTCGCGGGAAACAGCGCCAGGAACTCGTCCCAGACGGGCTGGTGCGTCACCGTGGAGACGCCGAGATCGCCTTGCAGCACCTGGCCGATATAGTCGAGGAACTGCCGCCACAACGGCTGGTCGTAGCCCATCTCGGCACGCAGCTGCGCGAGCCGTTCCGGTGCTATCCCACGCTCACCCACACGCGCCTCAATCGGGTCGCCAGGCACCATGTGGATGAGCGTGAAGCTCAGCAGGGTCACACCGAGGAAGGTCGGTACGATCAGCATGACCCTGCGCAGCAGATAGCGAAGCACGTCGATCGTTACTTCAGATCGGCGTTGAGGAAGTTCTGGCTGCCCACCGCGTTGATCCGCACGCCCGTCACGTTGGCGCGCATCGGCAGGAACACCACCGAATGCGCGATGAACAGGTAAGGCGCGTCATTGTGCATGATCACCTGTGCCTGTTCGTAGAGCTTGGTGCGCTCGGCGATGTTGCTGATCGTCGCGGCCTTGGTGATCAGCGCGTCGTAGTCCTTGTTGCACCATTTGGTGATCGAGCCGGCCTTCGCCGCCGCACAGCTTGCGAGCACGGCGAAGAAGTTGTCCGGGTCGCCATTGTCACCGCTCCAGCCTAGCTGTGCCATCGTGTGATCGCCGGCCTGGGCGCGCTTGCGGTATTCGCCCCACTCGTAGCTGACGATCCGCGCCTTGATGCCGATCTTGGCCAGATCGGCCTGCATCAATTCGCCGATGCGCTTGGCGTCGGGGTTGTAGGGGCGCTGCACCGGCATCGCCCACAGGTCGGTCTCGAACCCGTCGGGGAAGCCGGCTTCGGCCAGTAGCTTCTTGGCCGCTGCCGGGTCGTATTTGAAGTCCTCGACCTTGTCGTTGTAGCTCCACATCGTCGGCGGAATCAGGTTCTTGGCGGGCTGGCCGGCGCCGAGATAGACGGCCTTCAGGATCGCTGCCTTGTCGATGGCCATGTTGATTGCCTTGCGCACCCGCACGTCGTCCATCGGCTTCTTCAGCGTGTTGAAGGCGAGGTAGCCGACGTTCAGGCCGGGCTGGGAGAGCAGCTGCAGGTTCTTGTCCTTGCGGATCGCCTCCAGATCGGCCGGCGGCGGGAAGGGCGAGATATGGCACTCATTGGCGCGCAGCTTGGCCAGGCGGACGGCTGCGTCCTTGTTGATCGAATAGACGAGGGTATCGACCTTGGCCTTGCCGGCGTAATGCGCGTCGAAGCGGCGATAGCGGATCGTCGCGTCCTTCACGTACTGCACCCACTCGAACGGGCCGGTGCCGATCGGCTCCTGGTCGATCAACTCGGGCTTGCCCATCTTCATCAGGGCATCGGCGTATTCCTTCGACTGGATGGAGGCGAAGGGCATCGCAAGATTGGCGATGAACGGGGACTGCGGTTCGGTCAGGGTGATCTTGACCGTGTAGTCATCCACCTTGGTGACCGATTTCAGCAGCTTGGGCATGTTCATGTCGGCCCAGTAGTCATAGCCGCCGCCGGTGACCTTGTGGTACGGCGCGTCCTTGTTACCCTGGCGGTCGAAGCTGAACACCACGTCGTCAGCGTTGAAATTGCGGGTCGGCTTGAAGTTCTTGTTCGAATGCCATTTGGCGTCGCGGCGCAGATGGAAGGTGTAGACCAGCCCGTCGGCCGAGACCTCCCACTTGTCAGCCAGCGCGCCGCCGACCTCGGTGGTGCCGCCCTTGAAGGAAGTCAGGCCGTTATAGATCGGCGCGCTCGCTTGCAGCGAGGTACCGGTGGTGTTGATCATCGGGTTGAAGTTCTCGGGCGACCCCTCGGAGCAATAGACGAGGGTCTTGGCCTGCGCGCTGCCGAGCAGCGCGCTCAAGGCCATCGCGGTTGCGATGACAACGGAACGTTTTGTCATGAAGACGCACTCCCTGTGGATCGGACGGTAGCCCTACCAGATTGACATGATCTGGCAAGCTCCCTGTCATCTTTCGGCGTCGGACTGCGCCGGCGTCCGCCTGCCCCGCGAACCCGGCGCTGGGCGCGAGAGACCCATACTGTCGCGCAATGTGCCGTCGCCCTGGTAGGCCCGCTGGAACAGGCCACGCCGCTGCAGCTCGGGCACCAGCCAGTCCAGCGTGTCGAACGCCGGCCCCGGCAGGAACGGCGGGATGAGGTTGAAACCGTCGCAGGCCCGCGCCGCGAACCAGTCCTCCATCAGGTCGGCCACGTCGGCCGCGGTGCCGACGACGACATTGTGGCCGGAGGCGCCGGCCATGATCTGGTAGAGCTTGCGGATCGTTATGCCCGGCTGGCTCGCGAGGCGCACCAGCATGTCGTGCCCGCTGGTCACCGCGTTCTGGTTGGCAAGCGGCGGAGGCAAGGGGCCATCGAGCGGCAGGCCGAGCCGGGGGTGGACGAGGTCCTGCAGGCGCTCGAACACGTCCTGCGCCTCTTGCCGCGTGCGGCCGAGCACCGGCAGTACGCCCGGCATCACCAGCATCGACGCGGGATCACGGCCGGCAGCGGCGGCATGCGCCTTCACGCTCGCGCAAAAGGCGATTGCGTGCGCGCGGTCGTTCTGCGCGGTGAAGATGATGTCGGCGATGCGCGCGCCTAGGCCCTGCCCCGGGCCGGACGATCCGGCCTGGGCGATCACCGGATAGCCCTGGATCGGCCGGCCGACGTTCAGCGGCCCCTTCACCGCGAACACCTCGCCCCGATGGTTCAGGTTGTGCAGCTTGGCGGGATCGAAATACTGCCCACTCGCCTTGTCGCGGATGAAGGCGTCATCGTCCCAGCCGTCCCACAGGCCGAACACGACATCGACGAATTCCTCGGCCCGTCGGTAGCGCAGCCCGTGTTCCATATGGGCGTCACGGCCGAAGTTGTAGGCCTCCTGCTCGCTCCACGAGGTCACCACGTTCCACGCTACGCGCCCGCCGCTGATATGGTCGAGCGAGGCGAATTTTCGGGCGACGTGATAGGGCTCGTTGTAGGTGGTCGAGGCGCTAGCGACGAAACCCAGCCGCTCGGTCACCGCGGCCAGGGCGCCGATGACCGTCAGCGGTTCGAACACGTCGATGCGGGCGTTGTAGCTGAGCTCCTCATCGTCGCGCGCGGAATGTCGCACGGCGATGCCGTCGGCCCAGAACATGAAATGGATGCAGGCGCGTTCGGCCGCCTGGGCGATGCGCTTCCACAGGGCGAAGTCCAGCGCCGCATCCGCCTGCGCCTCGGGCATCCGCCAGCCGGCGGCGTGCGCGCCATTGGCCACGATGTTCAGGCCGAGCTTCATCTGTCGGGACTGGTCCAATGTTCGATCTCCTGCGCCTGCGGGGGGCAGCATAGCGCGTCTTCGCCGGGCTGGCGGATGGCCGGTTTGTCCCTATCATCACGCCAGACCCTGTTGGAGCACTGCCGCCATGAGCCGCAACCACGCCAAATACGACCGCTTTCCCGGATTCCTGGCGACCGCCTCGGCGGACACCATCACCGGCCGCCTGGCGGCGATCGACCATGCGCTCGCGGCGGGGATCGGCCACAAGCTGTTCACCGTGCTGGTCCTGAACTGGGAGCGCGGCGAGAATCAGCGCTACTACAGCAACCT
Source organism: Asaia bogorensis (assembly GCA_945874805.1). GTDB lineage: Bacteria > Pseudomonadota > Alphaproteobacteria > Acetobacterales > Acetobacteraceae > CAIRTN01. The sequence goes on from CAMCJI010000013.1 coordinate 17,440, forward strand.
GCCGGACGCCTATCCCGTCGGCGGTGCCAAGCCGATCAACAAAAGCAGTGCGACCAGCGTGTTCGAGGGGGAATGCCGCTTCCTCAACACCTACGCGGATATCCAGGAAGCCTTCTACGATCACGAACTGATCCGCTCGCTGGGATGCGAAAGCTGCGTGAACATCCCGGTGCGCTGGGGCGGCAAGACCATCGGGATGCTGAATGTCCTGCATGAGGCGAACTGGTACACCCCCGAGGATGTACCGACATTCCGCATCTTCGCAGCCCTGGCCGCACCCGCCCTCATGGAGATCATCGCCGGCTGGGGCAGTGCCAAATGACGCGCGGCGTCGGCGGCTCGACCGCGGAGGCCGAACTGGCGAAGCTGCGCTCGATGCGCGACGTGGTGCCGCCGATCACCGAGGTGGAGCGGCGCGGGCGGATCGCCAGGCTGCAGGCGATCATGCGTGCCCAGGGTGTGCAGGCGCTCGACCTCGATGCCTCCACAACCACCTTCTATTTCACCGGCCTGCGCCTGCGCGGCAGCGAGCGGCTGCACGGCGTGATCATCCCCGCGGAAGGGGAGTTGGCCTATGTCACGCCGGCCTTCGAGGCGGCGAAGCTGGAGACGATGATCAGCCTGCCCGGGCGGATTTATTGCTGGCACGAGCATGAGAGCCCGACCGCCCTGGTCATCGATGCCGTGCGCGGCATGGGCTATGCCAACGGCACGCTTGCCATCGATCCGGCAACGCCGTTCTTCACCTTCGATGGCCTGCGCCGGGCCGGCAACGCTTTCGACTTCGTCAACGCGACACAGGTGACTGCCGGGTGCCGGATGATCAAATCCGCCGGCGAGATCGCCCTGATGCAGCATGCGATGCGGCTGACGCTGGAGGTCCATAAGGCTGCCGCGCGTATCCTGCGCGCGGGCATCACCACCACGGAGGTCGAGGCGTTCATCGGCCGCGCCCACAGTGCGCTCGGCTTCGATGTGCCGGCCAGTTTCTGCATCGTGCTATTCGGCGAGGCCACCGCCTATCCGCACGGCGTGCCCTATCCGCAGACGCTGATGGAGGGTGACACCGTGCTGATCGACATCGGCGCGCCGATGCACGGCTACCACTCCGACGTCACCCGCAGCTACGTGTTTGGCGAGCCGAGCGCGCGCCAGCGCGAGGTGTGGGACGTCGAGAAGCGCGCGACCGAGGCGGTCTTCGCCGCCGCACAGATCGGCACCCCCTGCGAGGCGCTGGATCGGGCCGCTCGCGATGTGATCGAGGCCGCGGGCTTTGCCAAGGAATACGGCCTGCCGGGCCTGCCGCATCGCACCGGCCACGGCATCGGCCTCGATGTGCATGAGGAGCCCTACATCGTGCAGGGCGATGCGACCCGGCTTGCGCCGGGCATGTGCTTCTCCAACGAGCCGACGATCTGCATATATGGCGAGTTCGGCATGCGGCTGGAGGACCACATCCACATCACCGAAATCGGGCCAGCCTGGTTCACCACGCCGGCCCTGTCGATAGATGATCCCTTCGGCGAGGGGGGCTGAAGCCTACCAGCTGCCGACGTTCGGCATGCTCGTCCAGGGCTCGGCGGGGGTGAGGGCGGTGCCGGCTTGGAGGAGTTCGATGGAGATGCCGTCGGGCGTGCGAACGAAGGCCATGCGGCCTTCGCGGGGCGGGCGGTTGATGGTGACGCCGTGGGCGATGAAGCGTTCGCAGGTTTCGTAGATATTATCGACGGCGTAGGCCAGGTGGCCGAAGTTGCGCCCGCCGGTGTAGGTCTCGGGATCCCAGTTGTAGGTCAGTTCCACCGGGGCGGCTTCGTCGCCGGGGGCGGCCATGAAGACCAGCGTATAGCGGCCTTTTTCGCTGACGTTGCGGCGGATTTCCTGGAGGCCGAGTACGTTGAAGAAGGCGATGGTGTCGTCGAGCGAGGTGACGCGGATCATCGTGTGCAGATATTTCACGAAGCGGATTCCTTTGCGGCGGGGATCGGGTTAGGCGTGGCGAAATGGCAGGCCGCAGTCTGGCCGGGTGCCACATGCCGCAATTCGGGGCGCGATTCCATGCAGATCTGCTGCGCGAGCGGACAGCGGGTGCGAAAGCCACAGCCGGACGGCACGGCGGTGGGGCTCGGCACATCGCCGCCGAGAATGATCCGCTCGCGCCGGGCGGCAAGATTGGCGTCGGGTGCTGCGGAGAGCAGCGCCTGGGTATAGGGGTGCTGCGGGGCGGCAAAGATCTGCGCTTTCGGCCCTTCCTCGACAATCCGGCCGAGATACATCACCGCCACCCGGTCGGCGATATGGCGGACGATGGCCAGGTCATGGGAGATGAACAGATAGGCGAGATTCTGCTGCGCCTGCAGGTCCTGCATCAGGTTGACGATCTGCGCCTGCACCGACACGTCGAGCGCTGAAACCGGCTCATCGGCGACGATGAACCGGGGCCCGACGCTGATCGCGCGCGCGATGCCGATGCGCTGGCGCTGGCCGCCGGAGAACTGGCGGGCGGTGCGGTGCATATGGTCGGGGGAGAGCCCGACCTGCTCCAGCAGCCCGGCGACGATCTCCCGCCCGCGGGCAGGGGAGGGGATCATCCCCTGTGCCTCCAGCGGCTCGGCGATGATCTGGGCGACCGTGCGGCGCGGACTCATCGAGCCGAAGGGGTCCTGGAAGATGATCTGCAGATGCCGCCGCACCGCCTTCAGCTCGCGCCGGCCCAGGCTGGCGATGTCGCGCCCCTCGAACAGGATGCGCCCAGCCGTGGGCTCGATCAGCCGCAGGATCAGCCGTCCCGTCGTCGATTTGCCGCAACCGGATTCACCGACCAGCGCCGTCGTCGAGCCGGGCTGGACGTCGAGCGAAATGTCGTCGACCGCCCGCACGCCGGCCTTGCTGCCCAGCGAAAAGCCGCGGCGGGGGGTGAAGGTCTTGCTCAGACCCTCGATCCGGATCACCGGCGCGGTCATGCCGGCGTGGCCGCGAAGCAGGCGACCGACTGGGTATCGCTCAGCCGCTGCATCGGCGGCTTTTCAGTGCGGCAGATCGGCAGGCGCTTGGGGCAGCGGTCGTGGAAGGCGCAGCCGGCCGGCCGCTCCAGCGGGGAGGGGACGGTGCCGGGAATCTGATACAGCCGCTTCCCGTCATTGGCGCTGCTGGGGATCGAGCGGAGCAGCCCCTCGGTATAGGGGTGCGCCGGGCGGGTGAAGATCGTCGCGATGTCGCAGGATTCGACGATGCGGCCGCAATACATCACCAGCACCCGCTCGGCGATGTCGGCGATCACGCCCAGGTCGTGGCTCACCAGGATGATCGCCATATTGCGCTGCCGGCGGAGCTGCTTCAGCAGGTCCAGGATCTGCGCCTGGATCGTCACATCCAGCGCCGTGGTCGGCTCATCGGCAATCAGCAGCTTGGGGGTGCAGGCCAGCGCCATGGCGATCATCACCCGCTGCCGCTGCCCGCCGGAGAACTCGTGCGGATAGGCGGATATGCGGCTGTCCGGGTCGGGAATACCGACGAGCCGAAGCAGGTCCAGCACGCGCGCGCGCCGGGCCGACCGGTCCAGCCCCTCATGCAGCATGATCGCCTCGGCGATCTGGTCGCCGATGCGCATCACCGGGTTCAGCGAGTTCATCGGCTCCTGAAACACCATCGCAATGTCCCGGCCGCGCAGCTGCGGCAGGGCATCAGGCGGCATTGCCAATATGTCGCGCCCCTCGAAATCGATCCGCCCGGCGGCGAAGCGCGCGGCCTTCGGCGTCAGCCGCAGCAGGGACAGGGCCGTCATGCTCTTGCCCGAGCCGGATTCGCCGACGATGCCGATGCACTGCCCGGCGTCGAGCTCGAAGCCTATGCCGTCGAGGATACGCGCCCCACCGGCCTCGGCCCCGATATCGACCGTCAGATTCTCGACACGCAGCAACGGCTGGCTCATTCGCGGGTTTCCGGGTCGAGCACGTCGCGGACTGCATCGCCGATCATGTTGATCGCCAGCACCGTCAGGGTGATCGACAGCCCACCGGCGATGATCGGCCAGGGCGTGCCGAACATCGCATTCAGTCCGTCGCGGATGATGTTGCCCCAGCTCGGCTGCGGCGGGCGCGTGCCGAGGCCGAGGAAGCTCAGCGTCGCCTCCAGCCGGATGGCCGTGGCGATCCATAGGGTCAGCACCACCACGATTGGGCCGATGATGTTAGGCATGATGTGCCGCCACAGGATCACCACGTGCCCGAGCCCGGCGGCGGTCGCGGCCTCGACAAACGGGGCGTTGCGCAAGGCGAGGGTGGAGGCGCGCGCGATGCGGGCGAAGCGCGGGGCGAAGGCGATGGTCAGCACCGTCAGCATCGACCAGAACCCGGCGCTGAGCGCCGCCGCCACAATGATGCCCAGCAGCAGCGCCGGAAAGGCGAGCAGCAGGTCGGTGATCCGGCTGATCACCCGGTCCGGCCAGCCGCCGAAATATCCGGCCACCAGCCCCAGCGCCGTGCCGATCACGGCGGCGAGCATGGGGGCCGAGACCCCGATGATCAGCGAGGCGCGGGCGCCATAGATGATTCGCGACAGCACATCGCGCCCCAGCTGGTCGGTGCCGAGCCAATGCTTGGCCGAGGGCAATTGGTTCACCGACAGGATGCTCTGCGCAACCGGGTTGTACGGCGCGATCTGCTCGGCGAAGATGGCGATGACGACGATGATCGTCAGTACGATCAGGCTGGCCAGAGTCAGCTTCTGGCCGCGGATGATCGCCCACAGCAATACCAGGGCGGAGCGTTCCCCCTGTTCCCAGCCGCGCGTGGCCTGTGTGCCGTTGGCCATTCAGGCAGTCCCGATCCGCGGATCGACGACCGCGTAGATCAGGTCCATCGCCAAATTGACCAGCACCACGAACATGGCGAACACCACCACCCCGGCCTGGATCACCGGATAGTCGCGCGTCTCGATCGCCCCGATCAGCATGCTGCCCACGCCCGGGCGGCCGAAGATCAGCTCGACGGCCACCGAGCCGGAGAGGGTGGACAGAATGCTCAGCCCCAGCCCGGTGATCACCGGCAGCAGCGCATTGCGCAGCGCGTGGCGGTAGATCACCCGCGGCTCCGTGGCACCCTTGGCCCGTGCCGTGCGCACATAGTCGAAGCCCAGCACCTCCAGCAGGGAGGAGCGTGTCAGCCGGCTGACGAAGGCGGCCTTGATCAGGCCCAGTGCGAAGGCCGGCAGCGCCAGATGCCACATCTTGTCGATGAAGCCGTCACCGCCGCCGTTGATCGGGAACCAGCCAAGATCGAGCGAGAAGAACACGAGCAGCAGCGCTGCCAGAAAGAAATCCGGCACCGCATAGCCGATCAAGGAAAACACACGGGACAGCGAATCCAACGCCTCGCCCCGCCGTACGGCCGCGGCGACCCCGATCGGCACCGAAATCGCCGTGCCGATCAGCGTCGAGGCGATGGTCAGCTCGATCGTGTAGGGCAGGTTGAGCGCCACCAGCTCGGCGACCGAGAAGTTGGAGACGAAGGAGTTGCCGAAATTGAAGGTCACCGCGTCGCGCAGGAAGTGCAGATACTGCTGCCACAGCGGCAGGTTCAGCCCCATGCGCTCGCGGAACGCATTGAGCTGCTCCATCGTTGCTTTCTCGCCCAACACCGCGATCGCCGGATCGCCCGGCAGCATGCGCATGGTGATGAAGACAAGCGTCAGCACCAGCAGCATCGTCGGGATGGCGTCGAGCATGCGAACGCCGATCGTGCGCCACATCAGCGGCGCACGATCGGGATCGAAGGCAGGGCGAAGTACGGCATGGTCAGACGAACGTCGCCCCGTCCAGACGCCAATAGGCGTAGCCGGACTGCACTTCGTAGCCCAGCTTCACCCGCGGATCGCGCACGATCAGGTAGCCGTTCGTGGCAATCGGGATCACCGGCAGGTCGGTCAGCACTTTCAGCTCCGCCTCGCGCACCAGGGCGATGCGCTTGTCGAAGTCCGGCTCCGCCCAGGCGGCGGCCAGCAGGTCGTCGATGCCGGGGATCGTCACGCCGTAATGCGCGTAGTTGGTGCCGCCCTTGCCGTCGCTCTTCACTTCGCTGGTGCGTGCCAGGATATCGGCCAGCGGCAGCGTCGGCACCGGCGGATAGGCGGTGGAGTTCTGCGGCAGGCTGTTCATGTCCTTGCGGTTGTTGGCGTGGAAGGCGGTGTGGTCGATCGTCTGCAGGTCGATCTCGACCCCCACCGCGCGCATCTGCTCCTGCACGATGAGCATGATCGCGGCGTAGTCTTCACGCTGGCTGGTATAGGCCTCGATCTTCACGCCCCTGGGGAACCCGGCCTCGGCCAGCAGCGCCTTCGCCTTGGCCGGGTCGTAGTCGTAGCGCAGGGCCGCGGGCAGCTGCTCGCGGGTGAAGCCGCCGGGATAGCCGGGCGGGTTCAATCCGAAGGTGCGGCGGCTGATCGGCGCGGTGGCGGCCGCGATGGCGTCGCGGTTGATCGCATGGGCAAAGGCCCGCCGCACCCGGATGTCGTCCAGCGGCTTGCGGGTAAGGTTGAAGCTCATCGTGAACAGGCTGCCGGGGGCGGCCACGTCGAACTGCAGCCCCGGCTTGCGCTGCCGCATGGATGGCACCCAACCCGGCGCGCGCACGCCTTCGATCATGTGCACGTCGCCCGAGAGCAGGGCCAGCGTGCGCGCGGTGGTGTCCAGGATGTAGCGCATGCGGAAGTTCTTGATCTTCGGCGGTCCACGGAAATAATCCGGATTGGCCGTCATCAGCACGCCCTTGGACGGATCGGGGTCCAGGTTGGCGAACTGGTAGGCGCCGGTGCCGATCGGGTCGCGCTGGATCGCATCGCCGCGTTCGGTGACCGCCTTGCGCGACAGGATGACGCTCGCATAGTTCTGGATCGTCGCCCCCAGGAACAGCGGGTCCGGCTGTTTGAGGTTGAAGATCGCGCGATACTTTCCCTCGGCCGTGACGCTGGCGATGTTGAGGAACAGCGAGCGGTCGCCGGCCTGCTTGGGGTCCATCGCGCGCTGGAAGGTGAACACCACGTCGTCGGCGGTGCATTCGCCGTAGCCCTTATGGAACTGCACCCCCTCGCGCAGCTTGAAGGACCATGTCCGCGCATCCGGCGACATCGTCCAGCTTTCCGCCAGTTGGGGCACGAACTCGTCCGGGCGCTGGGCGAAGCGGCCGTTCGGCGAGGCGACCAGCGTGTCGTGGATGTGGATGATCGCCCAGTTGTCCACGCCCTGAATGGAGTTTGCCGGGTCCAGCGTGCGGTTGCCGCGCGCCGAGAAGGCGGCGATCAAGGTGTCGGGCGTGGCCTGTGCCTCGCCCCGCGAGGGCGCGAGGGCGGTGGCGGCCATGGCGGCCGAGGCTGTCACGAAACTGCGCCTGGTGGTCGTCATGTGTCCCTCCGTTGGTCGTCGCCCGGAATGTCCGAGGCGACGAGACCGCTTTTGCGCGATCACTTCTTGTTTGGCCCCCGATCTTGCAGGGAGCTCAACGGTAGCGCTACCGTTGCGACCAAGTCAACGACCCCCTCCGCCCTTCGGCGCCGGGCCTGATGGAGTGTCGCGATCGCCCCGAAACCCACCCCCCGCCGCTCGCGCGGCAACGGCCAGCCTACCATCGCGGATGTGGCTGCCCACGCCGGGGTGGCGGCCATCACCGCCTCGCGCGCCCTGCGCACGCCCCACCTCGTCTCCGACGCGCTGCGCACGAAGATCGCAGCCGCCGTGGCGGCGCTGGATTATGTGCCGAACTTCTCCGCCCGCGCACTTGCCTCCAAAAGCTCCGACGTGCTCGGCGTGCTGATCCCCTCGCTGACCCATTCCACCTTCACCGACGTGCTGCGCGGCATCCATGACGGCGCCGCCGAGGGCGCTCTGCAGGTGCAGGTCGGCAACACCCGCTTCGACCCGGCGGAGGAGGAACGGCTGGTGGAGCTGTTCCTGCGCCAGCGGCCCGCGGCGATGATCGTCTCCGGCACAAGCCAGACGCCCGGCGCGCGTGCCGCATTGGCCGCCGCCGGCTGCCCGGTGGTGCAGATCATGGACCTGACCGACGATCCGATCGACATGGTGATCGGCTTTTCCCACGCCCGTGCCGGCCGGCTGATGACCGAGCATCTCATCGCCCAGGGATACCGCCGCATCGCCTTCCTCAGTGGCTGGATGAACACCCGCTCGCATGGCCGGCTGATGGGCTACCGCCAGGCGCTGGCCGAAGCTGGGCTGGCCGAGCCGTGCAGCGTCCACTCGCTCTCCGAGGCTGCGGTGGCCGGCATGGTCACCCGTGCTGCCCCCGGAGAACGCCCGGTGCTCGACTTCGCCCGGCCCGGCTTCGGCCGCGAACTGCTCCGCCAGGCCCTGGCCCAGGCGCCAACACTGGATGCGGTGTTCTGCAACAACGACAGCCTGGCACTGGGCGTTTTGTTCGAGTGCCAGGAGCGCGGCATCGCCGTGCCGGGCCGTATCGGCATCGCCGGCTTCAACGACCTCGATTTCGCCGATGCGGCGCATCCATCGCTGTCCAGCGTGCGCACCCATCGCTACCGCATTGGTCAGATGGCGGTGGCCGCCGTGCAGGACCGTCTCGCCGGCCGCCCCCCTGGCCCCGCGGTTGTGGATGTCGGTGTTGAGATCATGGCCCGCCGGAGCACCGCGCGGACCGGCTGAAGGTTTGACGCCGGCCTCATGGCAGCGCTACCATCCGATGCAGAGCCGCGCCAAGCGGCCGCCATCTTCGAGAGGACGCGCCGATGACAACGCAGCCCTGGTACCGCACTGCCCTGCGCTGGGGTCAGACCAACCTCGTCGAGGCCGATCCCGCCCGCTACGATGCCGCCTGGTGGCGCGCGCAGTGGCGGCGGACGAACGTCCAGGGCGTCATCGTCAATGCCGGCGGCATCGTCGCCTACTACCCCTCCGAGATGCCGCTGCACTACCGCGCCCTCACGCTGGGCGATCGCGACCTGTTCGGCGAGATCGTCGCCGCCGCGCGGGAGGAGGGGCTGCGGGTGATCGCGCGGATGGACTCCAACCGCGTCGCCGAGGATTTCTACCGCGCGCATCCCGACTGGATCGCCGTCGATGTCGAAGGCAAGCCGTTCCGCCAGGCCGACAAATACGTCACCTGCATCAACTCGCCCTATTACAGCGACTACCTGCCACGGGTGATGGAGGAGGTGATCCGCCGCTACCAGCCCGATGGCTTTTCCGACAACTCCTGGCCCGGCATGTCGCGCGAGCGCATCTGCCACTGCACCAACTGCGCCACCGCCTTTCGGGCGAAGACCGGCCTCGCTTTGCCGCGCAAGGCAGACTGGGGCAGCGAGACCTACCGCCTGTGGATACGATGGAACTACGACCTGCGCACCGCGCTCTGGGAACAGAACAACCGCATCACCCAGGCAGCCGGCGGAGCGGACTGCGTCTGGAGCGGCATGATCAGCGGCGACGTGCTCAGCAACGGCCAGCGCTTCATCGACCTCAAGGCGATCCTGGCACGCACCCCCATCATCATGCTCGACCATCAGCGCCGCAGCGGCATCGACGGATTCGAGCAGAACACCGAAGCCGGCAAGCGTCTGCACGGCCTGATCGGCTGGGACGCGCTGATCCCCGAGAGCATGCCGCAATATCAGCTCGGCGCCCCCTCCTTCCGGGTGGCCAGCATGCAGCCGGCGGAGGTCCGTCTGTGGTCCTCGGCCGCCTTCGCCGGCGGCATCCAGCCCTGGTGGCATCATATCGGCGCGATGCATGAGGATCGCCGGCAATACACCACCGCCGCCCCGATCTTCGCCTGGCATGCGGCCAACCAGGACGTGCTGGGCAACCGCGTGCCGCAGGCCGATGTCGGCGTGGTCTGGTCGCAGGAAAACCACGACTACCACGGCCAGGGCGACGCCCAGGACGCGACGATGCACCCCTATCGCGGCGTGCTGAAGGCGCTGGACAAGGCGGGCATCGATTTCCTGCCGGTGCATGCCGACGATATCGCCGCCGCGACGGGACGCTTCGGCGTGCTGATCCTGCCCAACCTCGGCGTGATGTCCGATGCCCAGGTGACGGCGTTGCGCGGCTTCGTCGCCGCCGGCGGCTCGGTGATCGCCACCGGCGATACCAGCATCCTCGGCGAATTCGGCGCCCCACGCAGCGACTTCGCCCTCGGCGACCTGTTCGGCGTGCACCGCAAGCGCGGCGACCGCGGCAGCCAGGCGCCGATCGATGCCAATATCGAACTCTACAACCGCCACACCTATCTGCGCCTCAGCCCCGAACTGCGCGCCGGCGTCGATGGCCCGCAGGACGCCACTGCCCCCGCGGCCACCGGCACGCGCCACCCGGTGCTGGCCGGTCTGGAGCAGGCCGACGTGATCCCCTTCGGTGGCTTCCTCGGCAACGTCAGCGTCGATCCGGGTGTCGAGGTGCTGGCGACCTTTGTGCCGGAATTTCCGATCTTTCCGCCCGAGACCTCGTGGATGCGCGAACCGAAGACCGACATCGTGGCAATCACCCAGCGCACGGCCGCGTCCGGCGCGAAGCTCGTCTGGTTCGCCGCCGACATCGACCGCTGCTTCGCCCGCGACGACAACGGCGAGCACGGCATGATGATCGCCAACGCCGTGCGATGGATGCTGGATGGGCGGCTGGCGGTGTCGCTCACGGGGGCGCGCAGCTGCATCAGCCCGAGCCTGTACCGTCAGGGCAGCCGCCAGATCCTGCACCTGAACAACCGTATCCAGACCTCCCGCGTGCCCGGCCGCATGGCGGAGCTGATCCCCATCGGCCCCGTCACCGTGCGGCTGCGCATCGATGGCACAGCCACGCCGCCAGCCGAGGTAGCCCTGCGCGTCGCCGGCATCCGCGTGCCCGCCCATATGGAGGGCGGCGCGCTTGTCTTCGACGTCCCCGAAATCCTCGACCACGAAGTCGTGGTGGCCGATTGGGGATGAGGTTACGCCCGGGTGTAGAGCGCCCGGGCATTCCCCGCGAAGAAGGCCTGCCGCTCGGCCGGGTTCGCCTTGATCGGCAGGCAGGTCGCGGGGTCGTCGTAGTCCCAATGCGGATAGTCGGTGGCGAAGATCAGCCGGTCCCAGCCGATCCACTCCATCGTGTCGCGCAGATGCGCGGCGGTGACGGGCTCCTCCATCGGCTGGGTGGTCAGCCAGACATGGTCGCGGATGTATTCGCTCGGCCGGCGCTTGAGGTGCGGCACCTCGGCGTGCAGCGTCTCGAACGCCCTATCCATCCGCCAGGCCAGCGACGGCAGCCAGGCGAAGCCGGCCTCGATCAGCACCAGCTTCAGGTCCGGGATGGCGGCGAACACGCCCTCCATCACGAAGCTGGTCAGCATCGACTGGCAGGACTGCGAATGGCCGATCATGTCCTCGATGTAGAAGCTCGGCCACCCCGTCGAGGTCACCGGCTGCCCGCCATTGCCGAAGGCATGCACGCCCACCGGCAGCCCGGCGCGCGCGGCGGCCTCGTAGATCGGCCAGTAGCGCCGGCTGCCCAGCGGCTGCATCGTCCGACTGAGCAGCAGTATCTGGGCGATGTCCGGATGCCCCGCCCACCGCTCGATCTCGGCGACCGAGGCGGCGGGGTCCTCGTAAGGCACAACCAGCGAGGCCTTCAGCCGCGGTTCCGGCTGCGTCCATTCCGCCACCTGCCAGTCGTTCAGCGCGCGGGCGACGGCGACCGACAGCTCGATATTGGCAAAGCCGCCGGGATGCGGGCGGATCATGTTGAGGATGCCGAGCGTGATGTTGCAGCTGTCCAGCAGATGCGAGCGCATGAAGTCCAGATCGCTCCCCGGCCTGCCACCGCCCGGCGGCCAGGCGTCCCGCCGCGAGGCGTCCGGCTGGCCCTTGGGGTATTGCGGGCCGGAGGCATTGCCCTGCCGCGCCCGCTGGCCGAACAGCTCCAGGTGATCCACCCAGCGCTTTTCCAGGTATTTGTGGATCATCTTGAAGGATTTCGGGCTGTGGTGGATATCGCCGTCGGCGATCTCCATCCGGCTCGCCGCGGCGGTGGCCAAAGCGGGGTCGCGGACCTCGACATTCATGGCAGTCTTCTCCGGTGCACAGCAACGCTGCGCAGACCTGACCATACTTGCCCGGGCGCTGGCAACGCCGTCTAGTTGTGATCAAGAGAATGGGGACAGAGGCATGCGCGTACCGCACGGGGCCATCGACTGCGATCTGCATCCGGCGGTGCCGAACCTGCAGGCCCTGCTGCCCTATCTGGACGAATACTGGCGGGAGATCGTGCTGCTGCGCGGCATGGATGAGCTGAATTCGATCAGCTTCCCGCTCTCCGCCCCCTCCGCCGCCCGGGCGGACTGGCGGCCGGCGCAGGGCAAGCCGGGGGCCAGCCTCGCCGCGATGCAGGCCCAGGCGCTCGACCCCTTCGCGCTCAGCCACGCCATCCTCAACCCGCTCTACGGGGTGCAACTGCTGCACAGCGAAGACATGGCCGCCGCCTTCGCCCGTGCGGTGAACGACTGGGTGCGCGCGGAATGGCTCGACCGCGACCCCCGCCTGCGCGCCTCCATCGTCATCCCCACCCAGAACCCGGACATGGCGGTGGACGAGATCGAACGCTGTGCGGCCGACCCGCGCTTCGTGCAGGTGCTGATGCTCGCCGGGGCGGATATGCCGCTGGGCAAGCGCTTCTACTGGCCGATCTACCGCGCCGCCGAACGCTTGGGCCTGCCGATCGGCATTCATGCCGGTTCCAGCTACCACAACCCGCCGACGGCCGTCGGCTGGCCGACCTATTTCATCGAGGATCAGGTCGCCCAGGCGCAGAGCTTCCAGACCCAGCTGACCAGCCTCATCTGCGAGGGGGTGTTCACCAAATTCCCCAAGTTGGTGGTGGTCATGCTGGAATCCGGCTTCACCTGGCTGCCGGCGCATCTATGGCGGCTGACAAAATACTGGCGCGGCCTGCGCATGGAGATCCCCTGGGTGGACCGTACGCCCGACGAGATCGTACGGACCAACATCCGCTTCTCCCTGCAACCGGTGGACGCGCCGGCGACCGGCGGCGCGCTGGAGCGCATCTTCGAGCACATGGACAGCGACGAGCTGGTCCTGTTCTCCACCGACTACCCGCACCCGAACTTTCAGGGCCTGGACGCGCTGCCGGACAGCCTCTCGCCGGCGCTTGCCGCCAAGATCGCGGTGGCCAATCCGCTGGCCACCTACAGCCGCCTCACCCCTCCCGCGGGGTGAAGTCGGCGGCGGAGAGCTGACCCAGCGCGCTCAGCAGCATCGGCCAAGTGCGCAAGCCCTCGTCGAAGGAGCTGAGGCGGAAGAACTCGTTGGGGGCGTGAACGTCCTCATCGGGCATGGCCAGGCCGAACATCATCGACTCCATCCCCAGCATCTCCTTGAAGATGGCGGTGATCGGCAGGGTGCCGCCGGCGCGGCCGGCATAGGCACGCTGGCCGTGCACCTCTTCCAGCACGCGCAGGGCGGCGCGGAGCATGGGGTGCTCCTCATCCAGCGTCGCCGCCGGGGTGCCGCCGCGCTCCGCGCTGAGTGTCAGCTGCACGCCGGGGGCGATATGCGCCTGCAGATGGGCGCGCAGGCGGGCTTGCGCGTGGGACGGGTCCATGCCCGGCGCCAGGCGCATGGTGATCTTGGCGTGCGCCTCGGCGGGCAGCACCGTCTTGCCGCCGGCGCCGGTGTAGCCGCCCCACATGCCGTTGACCTCAATGGTCGGGCGCAGGGTGGTGCGTTCGCGCACCGTGTCGGCCGGGTCGCCCCAGGGCAGCCCGCCGAAGCTTTCGTACCACGCCGCCTCGTCGAACGGCAGAGCCGCGGCGGCGGCGCGCATGGCGTTGGTCAGCGGCTTGGCGTCATCGCCGAAGCCGGCAACGAGGATGCGCCCCTGGTCGTCATGCAGGGAGGCGATCAGCGCCGCCATCTCACGCAGGGCGTTGCGTGCGGCCCCGCCGTAGCGGCCGGAATGCCCGTCCTTGTTGGCCGTCCGCAGGGTCAATTCCAAGCCGGTGATGCCCCGCCCGCCCACGCCGACGGTGGGCACATCGGTGCTGAGCCGGCCCCCGTCGGCGGAGAGCAGGGCATCGGCGGCCAGCTTGTCGCGATGGCGGGTGACGATGCCGCGCAGGCTGGGGCTGCCGCTCTCCTCCTCGCCCTCCAGAAACATCCGGATATTGACGGGGCAGCCGCCGGTCACCTTGAGGAAGGCCGCTACTGTTTCGATGGCAATGGTGGTCGAGCCCTTCACATCCGAGGCGCCACGGCCATACAGCCGCCCGTCGATCTCCGTCGGCTCGAACGGCGGCGTGCGCCAAAGCTCGATCGGGTCGGCCGGCTGCACGTCGTAATGGCCGTAGATCACCAGCGTCGGCTTGCCCGGCGCGCCGTTCCAGGCGGCATAGACCGCCGGCTGGCCGTCGCTTTCCAGCAGTTGCACATCGTCCAGCCCGGCCTCGCGCAGCCGCGCCAGAAGGAAGGCGCGCGCCTCGTCCATATGCGGCGCGAAGGCGGGGTCGGTGGAGACGCTGGGAATGCGCAGCAGCGCCTTCAGGCGCTCCAGAATGGCCGGGCGCTCCTGCGCGAGATAGGCGATGACAGCGTCGGACATGGCGGCTTCCCCCAGAGTTACAGGCGCAACAGGCTGCCATAGCCGGCGACGGGCGCATGCACGCCTGACAGCCGCAGGCAGTGCCACAGGCTCGCCTGATTGGCCGAGATCACCGGGCGCTTCAGGTCCTGCTCCAGCGCCTCGATGATCGCCACGCAGCGAAACCCGGTGCCGGCGATCAGCACCCCATCGGCATCGGCGGGGCAGGCGGCACGGATCTGCGCATAGAGCGGCTCCACCTCCTGCGCGAAACCCATGCCCTGCGGATACAACTCGCCCGGCGGCAGATCGCGCCACTTCCGGCCGGGATCGTAGCGCAGAGCGCCGGCGGGGGAGAGCCCGCGATCGGCATAGTACCCCACGGCGGCTTCGGCGAACGCCGCGTCGAACCAGGGCGGGATGACCAGGAACGGCCGGCGCACCCCTGAAGCGCGCAGCGCGGCCACACTGTCCAGCCCGTTGGTTGTGGGCGTCGTGCCAGGCGCGAGCACGCCAGCGAGGCTCTCCACCACCGCCTCATCCCACCCCGCCCCGCCCAGGATGCTGCTCGAACTATGCCCCACCACCACCGCCGAGAGCGGCATGGCGGCGAACTGCCGGGCGCCGCGCATCAGGTCCTCGGCCAGATCGACGCCCACCCGCCCCTCCCGCCATCCCGCCCAGGGCGCGCGGGCGGTCACCCGGGCCGCGTGGACCGACACATGCGGCGGGCACATCGCCCACCACTCGGCCTCCGGCACCGCCTCATTGCCGACGATGAACAGGCCAATCCGCGCCTGCCAGCCCCAGTTGTCATTCTGTGCCATCCGAACCCCCGCCTCAGACGCTCCGGCCTAACCGCAGGACCCCCGGCGGTCAATTCGCCCGGTTGGCCCGGCGCGGATTCTGGCCGAGGATGCGCCCCGGAAACCCAGGAAGCCCGCCATGCCCGAGACGCCGGATTTCGCCCGCCCCATCAACCCCGCGCAGGACAGGGTGGTGATCACCGGCGCTGCCGGCGGCATCGGCACCGCGCTGCGTCGGGCGCTGGCCGGCCGGTTCCGCAATCTGCTGCTCACCGACCAGCGCATCCCCGCCGATGCTGCCGGCGAAAACTGGATCGCGGCGGACATCGCCGATCTCGGAGCCCTCGCCCGGGTCATGGCCGGCGCGGCCGCCGTCGTCCACCTCGCGGGCGCGGCAAATGACGACCTGGAGACGCTCTTCCGCGTCAACGCCCGCGGCATGTTCGACGTGTTCGAGGAAGCCCGGATCGCCGGCGCCCGGCGCATCGTCTTCGCCAGCTCCAACCACGCGCACGGCTTCCAGCCGATCACCCACCCCGTCAGCCCCGACGAATCCGCCCGGCCCGACGGCCACTACGGCGCACTGAAAGCCTACGGCGAGCTGATCCTGCGCAGCTATTTCGACCGCTACGCCATCCGCTCCGTCAGCCTGCGCATCGGCACCTACCAGCCCCACCCGATCGACCAGCGCTCGCTCGCCACCTGGCTCAGCCCCGCGGACATGGCCCAACTCGTCGAGCGGTCCCTGCTGCACCCCGACCCCGGCGCCCTCGTGGTCAACGCCTACTCCAACAACACCCGCCTGCGGGCCGCGCGCACCCACTGGGACTTCCTCGGCTACACCCCCACCGACGACGCCGAAGCCCATCTGGAAACGATGCGCGCCACAGGCATCCCGGTCGACGCACCCTGGGAACTGGCAGCCCACGGCGGCGCCTTCGCCGTCAACCCGGACCTGCCGCGCCGGCGGTGAGCGCCTGAAGAGGAAGGCAAGAATCTTCTTTTTGTGAACAAAAAGAAGCAAAAAAACTTTGTCCGTTTTGTGCTGGCTTTAACGATGAGTAGGGTTTCTGACGTGGGTGGATTTTTTGGCTTCGCCGACCTTGCAAACCACTATCCGGTTTTGCGGCGAAGCCAAGATCAGAAGTTTTTTGCTTCTTTTTTTCAAAAAAGAAGACTCTTCCCTTCCCCTTGCCTTCCTCAAGCACTGGCGTCGCGCCGCAACGCCTCGCGCCAGCGTAGGCCGATCGCCAGGGTGACGAGCCCGCCGATGAGGCAGTACAGCGTGCCGGTGGTGGCGAAGCTGATGTGGCTGGTCAGCGCGCCGGCCGCCAGCAACCCCAGCGGCAGGCCGTAGATCGCCAGCATCCGCATGCCCATCACCCGGCCGCGAAAGCCTTCGCCGGCATTGCTGAGGATCACCAGCGACATCGGGATCATGCAGAAGTTCTGCACGAACCCGGCGGCCACCAGCGTCAGCGCCCCCAACGGCAGCGACTCCGTCTGCACGAAACCCACAAGCAGCGTGTGCCAGACCAGGGAACTGCCGATCATCCATAGCGCCGGCCGCCGCACTCGCCGAGTGAGCGCCAGCGTCAGCGATCCGCCCAGCCCGCCGATGGCGAAGCTGGCCGAAAGCGTGGCAAAGCCGCTCTGGTCCAGGTGATAGACATCCCGCGCGATATAGGCGAGCAGCCCGCCGGAGATCGGATAGGCGGTCATGTTCACCAGGAACGCCAGCAGCAGCGCCGCCATCAGGATCGGCGTCGCGCGGACATGCCGGAACCCCGCCTGCAGATCGGCAAACGGCGAGGCAAGGATGGTCCCGCGCGGCCTGGCCGGGGGCCGCGGAATCCGCAGCGTCAGCAACAGACTGGCCGCATAGAACAGGGTGACCGCCACATAGGCCGGCCCGATCCCCAGCGCCACAAACAGCCCCGCCCCGGTCAGCGCCCCGGCGACGCGCGCAATATCCTGCGTCATCCGCGAGATCGAAAGTGCCGCGAACAGCCGGTCCGGCGGCATCAGGTCGCTGACCAGCAGGTTGCGCATGGCGATGTCGGACGGGCGGACCAGCCCCATCAGCCCGGCGATCACCAGCACCACCACCGGCGTCAGCACCTCGGCAAAGGCGCAGGCGGTCAGGGTGAGGGCAAAGCAGGCATAGGATGCCCGCATCAGCGCCAGCAGATTGCGCGTGCCCATCCGCTCCGCCCCCAGGCCGAACAACGGGGCGCAGAGCGTGCCGAGGGATTGCAGCGCCCCGAACAGCGAAAGCAGCAGCACCGACTCGGTCTGCACAAGGATGAACCAGCCGAGGATCAGCGATTCCATCTCGAACGCGCAGGACGTCACGAGGTCGCCGGCGAACTGCGACCGGAATCCGGCAATGCGGAACGGCGCCGGAATCCGGCTGGGCTGATCCTTGTTCATTCGCGGCGGCGCGGGTTGCCCGCGCC
>CAMCJI010000014.1 GCA_945874805.1 Asaia bogorensis
AGCATTCCGTCGAACGCCCCCATCGCCGGGGTGATCGGGATGGTGTCGCAGGCGATGCCGAGCAGGCGGGCGCATTCGGCTGCGTCGTCCAGGCTGTCCTGGCTGGTGTAGGGGCTCGGCATCATGAAGCAGCGAACCCGCTCCGGCCCGAGCGCATCGACGGCAACGGCGGCCGAAAGTGCGGAGTCGATACCGCCGGACAGGCCGAGGATGACGCCGGGAAACCCGTTCTTGCGCACGTAATCGCGCAGGCCGAGCACCATCGCCTGGTAGATCGATTCCAGCCGCTCTGGCTCCGGGCTGAGCGGCTGCGCGGCGCAGACCAGCCGGTCGCCATCGCGCTGCCAAGTGGTCAGCCGCACCTCCTCGGCGAAATGCGGCATCTGGACTGCGAGCTGGCGGTCGGCATTGAGGACGAAGCTCGCGCCCTCGAACACCAGCTCATCCTGCCCGGCGATCTGCGCGCAGAACACGAAGGGCAATTCGGTCTCCACCACGCGGTGCACCGCGAGATCGACGCGCTGGCGGTGCTTGTCCACCTCATAGGGGCTGCCATTGATCGACAGCAGCATCTCCGCCCCGCTTTCGGCGAGCGTCTCGGCGACGGCGGGAAACCACCAGTCCTCGCAGATCAGCAGGCCGATGCGAAAGCCGCGGAAGGGGATGGGGCCGGGGGCGGGCCCGGCGTCGAACACCCGCTTTTCGTCGAACACGCCGTAGTTCGGCAGTTCGTGCTTGGCGCGGCGGGCGACGATGCGGCCGCCATCGAGCAGGAAGGCACCGTTATACAGCTTGTCGCCATCCTGCCAGGGCGTGCCGACGATCACCGCCGGGCCGCCATCCGCCGTCTCTGCCGCCAGCACCTCGATCGCGGCGGCGCAGCGGGCGACGAAGGCCGGCTTGCGGACGAGGTCCTCCGTCGGATAGCCGGCGATGGACATTTCCGGGGTGACGACGAGGTCGGCCCCCAATGCCGCGGCCTCGGCGCGGGCGCGGCGGATGGCGGCGAGGTTCGCCTCCACCTGGCCGACATGGAGATTGATCTGGGCGAGGGCGAGCTTCAGGGTGTCCGACATGCGATCAAACTAAAGCAATCCGCGCGGGGCGGAAATCCCGCCCCCGCCGGCCGGTTCACCGCCGGTTCACATCGGCGTGGCATTGCCGCCGCATCTGCGCCATATCGGCGCCCAGCAATCGTCAGGATCCGCTTCATGGTCACCCGCATCACCGTCAACGGCACCTCCTTCAACGTCGATGAGACGCTGCCGCACCCGTTCTGGTCCGGCGTGGCGGATGGGCGCTGGGAGCCGGACACGTTCCGCCTGTTCGACCGCGTGCTGCTGCCGGACTGGCGGTTCGTTGATATCGGCGCCTGGATCGGGCCGACCTCGCTCTATGCCGCACGCAAGGTTTCCCGGGTGGACGCCTATGAGTGCGACCCGGTGGCCCTGCGCGCGCTCCGCCGCAACATCGGCGCCAACCCCGACCTCGCCGGCCGGATCACCACCTACGAACACGCCATCGGCGAGGAGGATGGGTTCATGCGGCTGTATTCGGCCGCCCTGGGTAACTCCGAGACCTCGATCTACGCCAGCCACCAGCGCGGCACGGAAATGCGCGAGCTGCGCGAATCGGTGCTGGCCGGCGTGCGCGACGTGCGCGCGGTGTTCCGCGACCGCGGCTATGCGGCCTGCGATCAGACCTTCGTGAAGATGGATGTGGAGGGGGCGGAATTCCGCATCCTGCCGCGGCTGGCCGATGTGGTTGCCGATTCCCGCTGCGTCTGGTGCGTCAGCTTCCACGAATGGAACCTCAATCCGCCGGGCCTGCCCGCCGAGCCGTATCGCGCGGCGCAGATGATCAACGCCCTGTCGGTCTTCGCCCCGCTGAACTGGTACACCAGCGACCTGCAACCGATCGACAAGGCCGTGCTGTTCGACGAGCTGACGAAGCGGACGTGGCCGATCCACAGCTCGCTGGTGTTCTCGGCCAGCAAGCTCGGCTGAGTTTTTTTTCACCATCTGTCGAAATCCGCCCCGCCTGCGGCTCATGGGGGCAGGCGTGGCGAAGGGCCGCGCCGGACAGGCAGGAGCGATCAATGCAGTACATGATGGCGATCTATGAGCACGAGTCGGACATGAGCCGGCGTAACGACCCCGACGAGGCTGGCCCCTACTGGGGCGTCTGGATGGACTATGTCGCCGCCCTGAACGCCGCCGGCATCACCCGCGGCGGCAACGGCCTCGCGGTGCCGGCAACGGCCACCACGCTTCGCATGCAGGACGGCAAGCGGCTGGTGCAGGACGGTCCCTTCGCCGACAGCAAGGAGCAGCTCGGCGGCTACTTCATCCTCGACGTGCCCGACCTCGACACCGCTTTGGCCTGGGCGGCGAAATGCCCGGCGCTGCCCAACGGCGCGGTGGAAATCCGCCCGGTGCTGCCCCCGCCCCCCGGTGCATGAGGCGGCGCGCGCGGCCGAACAGGCCGCACGCACATCCTACGGCCGGCTCGTCGCCATCCTCGCCGGGCGCACCTGCGACCTCGCGGCGGTGGAGGACGCGCTGGCCGAGGCATTCGGCGCGGCGCTGGCCACCTGGCCCGCGCGCGGCGTGCCCGACCGGCCGGAGGCCTGGCTGCTGACCGCGGCCCGGCGCGTGCTCGGTCACGGCCAGCGCCATGCCCGCGTGCGCGCCGCCGCCGCCCAGGCCCTGCACCTGCTCGCCGAGGAGGCGGAGGACCGGATGACGACCGCCTCCCCCTTCCCCGACGAGCGGCTCGGCCTGCTGTTCGTGTGCGCCCATCCGGCGATCGACCGCAGCGTGCACACCCCGCTGATGCTGCAGACCGTGCTGGGGCTGGATGCCGCGCGCATCGCCGGCGCCTTCGCCACCACCGCCGCCGCGATGGGCCAGCGCCTCGTGCGGGCCAAGGCGAAAATCCGCGATGCCGGTATCGCCTTCGCCGTCCCCGGGGCAGATCAGCTGGCAGAGCGGCTCGACCCGGTGCTGGAGGCGATCTACGCCGCCTACGGCACTGGCTGGGACGCACCCGATGGCCGCGACCTCACGGCGGAGGCGCTGTTCCTCTGCCGGCTGACCGCCGATCTGCTGCCCGGGGAGCCGGAGGTGCTGGGCCTGCTGGCCCTGCTGCTCCATTGCGAAGCCCGCAGCGGCGCCCGCCGCGGCGCGGGTGGCGCCTTCGTGCCGCTGGCCGCGCAGGACACCGCGCTGTGGGACCGCGGCATGATCGCCGCCGCCGAGCAGACCCTGGGGCGCGCCTTCGCGCTGCGGCGGATCGGCCATTTCCAGATCGAGGCGGCGATCCAATCCGCCCATGCCGGGCGCGCCGCCACCGGGCGGGTGGACTGGGCCGGCATCGTGCGGCTGTACGACGCGCTGATCGGCCTCGCCCCCGGCCTGGGCGCGCTGGTCGGCCGGGCCGCGGCGCTGGCCGAGGCGGGGGAGGCGCAGGTCGGGCTGGCAGCACTGGAGGCGATTGCCGGAGCGGACGGCTACCAGCCCTGGTGGGCGGTGCGCGCGCATCTGCTGCAGCTTCTCGGCCGCACGGCGGAGGCGGCGGCCGCCTATGCCCGTGCGGGCAGCCTGGCCAGCGATCCGGCCGTGCGCGAATTTCTCCGCGCCCGTGCCGCCGACGCTTGACGTTCTTCTATCGGACCAATACGCTTTCGGGGCCATATCACGGGAGCCCTCCGCCATGTCCAGCATCACCGCGACGGCCCAACTGTTCTTCGACGCCTGCGAATCCGGCAAAGGCTGGGAGGGGTGTGCCGCCTACTGCACCCCCGACGCCACCTTCTCCGCCCAGTGCGAGGCGCTGGCGGGCATTGCCACGCTGCCGGCCTATTGCGACTGGATGAAGGGGCTGCTGACCATCCTGGAGGACGGCAGCTACGTCATCAAATCCTTCGGCACCGATGCGGCGCGCCACAACGTCACCGCCTTCGGCGTGTTCACCGGCACCCATACCGGCCAGGGCGGGCCGGTTCCGCCCACCGGCAAAACGATCCATGCGGACTACGTTTATGTGATGCAGTTCACCGGCGACAAGATCAGCCACATGACCAAGATCTGGCATTCCTGGCAGAGCCTGAAGGATCTCGGCTGGGCTTAGGGCCAGCTTGATTTATATTACGATATAGCAACTATAAGGCCGTGCGGCGGCGCCGGTTGCAATGGCCTTGGTGCTACATCGGGCATGGCGGCGCGGCCATGTCCGGGCCGGCGCCGAGCCGAATGAGGCATGCGGCGGGGTGACGGCGATGGCCGTGCCACGCGCCTGGACCACCGGGAGCGAGCCATCCGCCGACGCGGGCGGCCGGCAAGCCGACGCGTGATCGCGGGCGCGGGTTCGCCTGGGGCTGCCGGACGGGCGGCGCGGTGCCGCTGCGGCCGATGACACCGGGATGGCGGCGGGTGCGATGGTGGGGGGCTCGGTGGCGGCGGGGAGCGGGGCCAGGGTTCCGGCCTGCCATTGGGCGAACAGGCTCTCCAGCGCCGTGAGGGCGGCGGTGATGCGGCGGAGAAAGAACAGGTGCAGCACCAGCCCCATCCAGCCGCCGGACATCAGCCCGGCGAGGGCGCCTTTCAGTCCGGTGATCGGGTTGGCGGGTATGTTCATGGTTTGTGCTATACGCCCACGCGGCGGTCGCTGCAACGGTTATTTTTCCATTGCTAGGATTTTTTGCTAAGCCTTGTTGGACAGCAGGTGCATGCTGCCAACGGAAAAGCGTGGATCCTTCGCCAGGTGGCTCAGGATGAGGGATTTTCCAATTGCTTGCTGCTGCGATTGCCGTTGCGCTTGAGCAGAAATTCGCGGCCCACCTTGACCATCGGCACCCCGTCATAGGCGACGATGTCGGCTGTGGCGTAGGTTTCGCTCCATACGTCCGGGATGAAGCTGCCGGTGCCCACCACGTCGATCGGCGCATGCGCGTCCGCCATCACCCGGCACTTGTCCACACCGAAGCCGGAGGAGGCGACGATGCGGACCTTCGGGTAGCCGGCTTCGTCCAGCGCCTCCCGCATCCGCCAGATGGCGGCAGCAGAGACGCCGGTGCCGACGAGGGCGCGCAATTCGCTGTCGCTGCGGTAGCGGCGGATGGCGCCGGGCGCGCGGCGTTCGAGCACGGCATAGCTCTCGGCGGGGTCGAGGCCTTCCAGGAACCGGCCGCCGTGCGTGTCGAGGCGAACCTGCATCCGGCCGGCGGCGGCGAGGTCAGGAAAGCGGGCGCAGACGGCCAGCGCATCGGTGATCTCGCGGCCGAAGTAATCGACCAGTACCGTCAGCACCTCCTCGGGGAAGGCCGCGTGGAACATCTCGGCCGCGCGCACGGTGCTGCCGGCATAGCCGATCAGGGCGTGCGGCATGGTGCCGCGGCCGGCGGCGGCGCCGAACCAGTGAGCCGTGCCGTCATTGGCGTTGCCGACGAAGCCGCGGGCGCCTTCCTTCTGCGCCGCCCGGCTGCCGACGGACGCGGCGTAGGCCATCATGTCCTGCATCTCCGCCCCGGCGCAGTGGCGCGCTTCCATAGCCAGGAAGGACACGGCGGGCAGGGCCAGGCACATCTGATAGGCGTTGTGCGCCGCCACGCAGGCAGGGCCGGTCTTCTGCAGGAAGATCGTCTCCAGGTCCGCCAGCTGGGCGAAGCTGCCGGTGATGTACACGAGCGGCTCGCCGGCGCCGACCCATTCGCCCTCGGCATGCGTCACATCGATATCGAACGCCACGCCCCTCTCGGCGGCCACCCGGCCTAGCCAGTCGAGCATCAGGCCCGCAGCCGAGATCACCGGCCGGCGCAGGAACACCGCGTAAGTGACGCGCTTGTCGCCGAACTGGCGGACGATCTGGCGGGTGCGGTTGAAATAGACGTCCGTGCGGGCCGCGATGTCGTCGTTGAGCGGACTGCCCATGGCTACTGTGCCGCCAGCGCCGGCGCGACGTCACGCCGTTGCTTCAACTCCTCGGCAATCAGAAAGGCCAGTTCCAGCGACTGCTCGGCATTCAGCCGCGGGTCGCAGAATGTTTCATACCGCTCGGAGAGATCGGTCTCGGACAGACGCCGGGCGCCGCCGATGCACTCCGTCACCTCGCGCCCGGTCATCTCCACATGCACGCCGCCGGCATGCGTGCCTTCGGCGGCATGCACGTCGAAGAAGCCGCGGACCTCGCGCAGGATGGCGTCGAAGTTGCGGGTTTTGATCTTGCTGGCGGTCGAGATGGTGTTGCCGTGCATGGGGTCGCACAGCCAGACCACCTTGTGGCCGGATTTGCGGATGGCGCGCACCAGCGGCGGCAGCAGGGTCTCGACCTTTTCGGCCCCCATGCGGCTGATCAGCGTCAGGCGGCCGGGCTCGTTGGCGGGGTTGAGCGTATCGGCCAGGCGCAGCAGGTCGTCCGCCGTGGTGGTCGGCCCGACCTTGAGGCCCAGCGGGTTCTTCACCCCGCGCAGGAACTCCACATGCGCGCCGTCCGGCTGGCGGGTGCGGTCGCCGATCCACAGGAAATGCGCCGAGCAGGCATACCAGTCGCCAGAGGTGCTATCGACGCGGGTGAGCGCCTGCTCATAGGGCAGCAGCAGCGCCTCGTGGCTGGTGTAGAAATCGGTTTCGCGGATCTGCGGAATGGCCGCACTCGTCATGCCGCAGGCGGCCATGAAGGCCAGCGTCTCCTCGATCCGCCCGGCGAGGTCCTGGTATTTCGCGGCCAGCGGCGAGCGGGCGGCGAAGTCGAGGTTCCAGCGGTGCACCTGGTGCAGATCGGAATAACCGCCGGTGGCGAACGCCCGCAGCAGGTTCAGCGTGCCGGCGGACTGGAAATAGCCCAGTTCCATCCGGGCGGGATCGGGAATGCGGGCCTCGGCGGTGAATTCCGGGCCGTTGATGATGTCGCCGCGATAGCTGGGGAAGGTCTCCGCCCCGATCGTCTCGGTGTCGGAGCTGCGGGGCTTGGCGAACTGGCCAGCCATGCGGCCCATCTTCACCACCGGCACCCCGGCGCCGAAAGTGAGCACCACGGCCATTTGCAGCAGCACGCGGAAGGTGTCGCGGATGACGTTGGCGGTGAAGTCGCCGAAGCTCTCCGCACAGTCGCCACCTTGCAGAACAAAACCCTGCCCATTGGCCACCTGCGCCAGCGCCGCCTTCAGCCGCCGCGCCTCACCGGCGAAAACCAGCGGCGGATATTTGCCGAGCTTGGCCTCCATGGCGACGAGCTTGGCCATGTCGGGATAGGCGGGCACCTGGCGGATCGGCTGATTGCGCCAGGAGTCGGGAGTCCAATTGGTGCTCATACGTTTCCATTCCGGCGCCGCACGGGGCGCTCCCGCGACGGTTCAAGCTTTGGGTTTATCCACGGAAACGGGGGGGTTGGCTACTCCGCCGCCTTTTCCTGCGCCACACCCACCACCCGCGTGCGGGTACGCATGGTGACGAACTCCTCGGCCGCCGTTGGGTGGATGCCCACCGTGCGGTCGAAATCGGCCTTCGTGGCCCCCGCGTTGATGGCGATGGACAGGCCCTGCATGATCTCGGCGGAGTCCTCGCCGAGCATGTGGGCGCCGAGGATGCGCTGGGTGGGCTGGTCGACCACCAGCTTCATGATGGTGCGGCGTTTGCGGCCTGAGAGCGTGTGGCGCATCGGGGTGAAGGCGGTGAGGTAGATGTCCGTCAGGCCGCGGGCGGCGGCCTGGGCCTCGGTGAGGCCGACGGTGCCGATCGGCGGGGTGGAGAAGACGGCGGTGGCCACCGCATCCAGCTCCCACCGCCGCGGGCCGGAGCCGTAGAGGCGGTCGGCGAGGGAGTGGCCTTCGGCGATGGCGACGGGGGTGAGGTTCATCCGGTCCGTCACGTCGCCGATGGCATAGATGTGGGGGACGGACGTAGCGCTGGTGTCGTCCACGATGATGGCGCCGGAGGGCTTGGTGGCGACGCCGGCGGCCTCCAGGCCGAGGCCGGCCGTGTAGGGCGTGCGGCCGAGGGCGGAGAAGACGAGGCCGGTCTCGAAGCTCTCCCCATCATCAAGCGTAACCCGCTTTGCCAGCCCGTCCGCCTCCACGCGGACGATGGAGCGGCCGGGCAGCAGGCGCACGCCCTGGTTGACCAGCGCCTCGGCCAGCCCCGTCCGCATGTCCTCATCGAAGCCGCGCAGCGGCAGATCGGCGCGGTAGATCAGGTCCACCTGCACCCCCAGCCCGGCGAAAATCCCGGCGAACTCGACGGCGATGTAGCCGCCGCCGGCGATGGTGATGTGGGCCGGCAGATGCGCCAGATGGAACGCCTGATCGGAAATGATAGCATGCTCGGCGCCGGCGAAGGGGGGCGGGGTGGGGCGGCCGCCGGTGGCGATCACAATCCGCTCCGCCGTCACCCGCTGGCCGCCGACATCGAGGGTATGGGCGTCGATGAAGATGGCCCGGGCATCGAAGCTGGTGCAGCCGGACATCAGCCGCTTGTAGATGCCGTTCAGCCGGGCGATCTCCCGGTCCTTCGCGGCGATCAGCGCCGGCCAGTCATGCGCGCCAGGCTGCGGCGCCCAGCCGAAGCCGCGCGCATCCTGGGCGGCCGCACCGTATTCGCTGGCCATCACCAGCAGCTTCTTCGGCACGCAGCCGACATTGACGCAGGTGCCGCCCCAGGCGCCCTCCTCCGCCACGGCGACCCTCGCGCCATGCCCCGCCGCCATGCGGGCGCAGCGCACGCCGCCGGAACCGCCGCCGATGACGAAGAGGTCGAAATCGTAGGGCATTTTGGTCTCCTGAAGGCAGGCAAGGGGCAGGAAGGATTCTTCTTTTTGTGAACAAAAAGAAGCAAAAAACTTTATCCGTTGGGATGGAGCTTTAGTGTCAGAATTGGGTTTCGAGGCGAGAGGGTCTTATGGCTTCGCCGCTGAGCCGGATAGACGGTTGAATACCGGCGAAGCCAAAAAAACGAACCCGCGGCAATAACAATGCCGCCACGAAAGCCGCACCCAAACGAACAAGGTTTTTTTGCTTCTTTTTTTCCAAAAAAAGAAGACGCTTGCCTTCGCTCCCCTACGTCCCGATCCCGCCCAACGCCAGATACTTCACTTCCAGATACTCTTCGATCCCCTGGTGCGACCCCTCGCGCCCGAGGCCGGAGGATTTCATGCCGCCGAAGGGTGCCACCTCGGTAGAGATGATGCCTTCGTTGATGCCGACCATCCCGTATTCCAGCGCTTCGGCCACGCGGAAGATGCGGCCGACGTCGCGGGCGTAGAAATAGGCAGCCAGGCCGAATTCGGTGTCGTTGGCGAGCGCTATGGCTTCGGCCTCCGTCTCGAAGCGGAACAGCGGGGCGACCGGCCCGAAGGTCTCCTCGCGGAAGATCAGCGCATCCGCCGGCACGTCGGCCAGGATGGTCGGCTGGAAGAAGTTGCCGCCATTGCCGTGCCGCCCGCCGCCGGTCACCACGCGCCCGCCACGGGCGAGGGCATCGGCGATATGCTCTTCGACCTTCAGCACGGCATCGGCGTTGATCAGCGGCCCCTGGGTCATGCCGGGCTCCATGCCGTTGCCCACGCGCAGCGCCTCCACGGCGACCTTCAGCTTGGCGGCGAACGCGTCATACACGCTGGCCTGCACCAGGATGCGGTTGGCGCAGACGCAGGTCTGGCCGGTGTTGCGATACTTGCTGGCCATGGCGCCGAGCACGGCGGCATCCAGATCCGCGTCGTCGAACACGATGAACGGCGCGTTGCCGCCAAGTTCCATGCTCGTCCGCTTCACCGTCGGCGCGCATTGGGCGAGCAGCTTGGCGCCGACTTCGGTGGAGCCGGTGAAGGTCAGCTTGCGGACCAGCTTGTTGGACGTCAGTTCGCCCCCCGTCTCCGCCGCCGGGCCGGTGATGACGTTGCACACGCCGGCCGGCATGCCCGCGCGCTCGGCCAGCACGGCGATGGCCAGCGCCGAGAACGGCGTCTGGCTCGCAGGCCGGATCACCCCGGTGCAGCCGGCGGCCCAGCCGGGGCCGGTCTTGCGGGTGATCATCGCAGCCGGAAAATTCCACGGGGTGATCGCGGCAAACACGCCGATCGGCTCCTTGGTGACGATGATGCGCCGGCCGCGGGCGTTCTGCGGGATCGTGTCGCCATAGACGCGTTTGCCCTCTTCGGCGAACCACTCGATGAAACTGGCGGCATAGGCGATCTCGCCTTTGCTCTCGGCCAAGGGCTTGCCCTGCTCGGCTGTCATGATGATCGCGAGGTCGTCGGTATTGGCGATCATCAGCTCGAACAGCCGGCGCAGGATGGCGCTGCGTTCCTTCGCCGTCATCGCCCGCCAGGCCGGCTGGGCGCGATGCGCCGCCTCGATGGCGCGCCGCGTCTCCGCCGCCCCCAGCGCCGGCACCGTGCCGACAACCGAGCCGTCCGCCGGATTGCGCACGGTCAGCGTGCGCCCGCTATCGGCACCGATCCAGGCGCCGTCGACATAGTTCGCCTGCCGGAACAGGCTGGGGTCCTTCAGCGCCAAAGGGGCGGCAGGGGCGGCGACTTGGTTGAGCATGGCGCGGTCTCCAGGGTCAGTCGATCGGGATGAACAGGGAACGGCGCATCTGGCCATTCACGGCCTGACTGATATGGCCCTTGCCATGCGTGTCTTCCACCAGGAACACCTCGCCCGGCCCGATGATCCGGCTTTCGCCTGAGCTGACGGTGATTTTCACCGCGGCATCGAGGTTGACGATGTATTGCCGGCGCGGCGCGGGGTGCCAGTCGTAATCATAGGTGCCGGGTGTTTCGCGGAAGATCAGCCCGGTGGCGGGGAAGGTCTTGGACATGCGCCCCCCCGGCCCGTCCTTCTCCCAATCGATCTCGATATCCTTGAAATGCGTCTCGCCGGCGTCATCGACATAAAGGTGATGGATACGCATCTGGTCAGCCTCCGATGATATGCGCGGCTTCGGCGACGCGCCGGCCGCCGTCGCTCATGGTCAATCCGGCGGCGACCCGCTCCACCATGATCGCCTCGGCCGCCTGCACGCGGGCGAGGCTTTCGAGCACCTCGCCCAGCCGGTCCTGCGGGATGACGACGACGCCATCGGCATCGCCCACCACCACGTCGCCCGGCCGCACATGCACGCCGCCGAGCACGATCGGCGCGCCCACCACCCCGGGCCCGTTCAGCGCCGGGGAGTTCGGGTTGATCCCCATGGCGAACAGCGGCATCCCCGCGGCGATGATCCCCGCCCGGTCGCGCGCCAGCCCGTCGGTGACGAAGGCCGCCACGCCCTTGTTGGCCATCATCCCCGCCGCGAGATCGCCGATGACCGCCGTGCCGGTGAAGGCGTCGCAGGCGCACATGATCACGTCGCCCGCCTGCGCCTCATAAAGCGCCCCGAACATCGCGGCGATGTCGGCGGGATAGCAATAGGCGGTCATCGCCACGCCGACGAAGCTGGCCTGATCGGGATGCATCGGCTTGATCCGCCAGTCCACCGCGCCGCGCCCCTGCATGGCGTCCGCCAGATGCGATGTCTGCGCGCCCTTGAACCGCGCCACCACCGCAGGGTCCGGGCGCTGCCAGCCGCGATGGATGGTCAGGATGGGGGGATTGTCGATCATGGCGCGCCTCCGGTTTTGCCCCAGCGTGGCGCAGCGGCGGCGCGGAGGCAATCAGCCGTATATCATCTCGCTCTCCGCCATCCCGCGGTCCCGCGCCAGCCAGTCCGGCCGGGCGGTGCCGGTGATCGACAGCGCCACCGCCTCGGCGACCCGGATGCCGTCCACCCCCGCCGAGAGGATGCCGCCGGCGTAGCCCGCGCCTTCGCCGGCCGGGAACAGGCCGGGCGTGTTCGGGCTCTGGAACGCCGCGTCGCGCGGGATGCGCACGGGCGAGGAGGTGCGGGTCTCCACCCCCGTCATCACCGCATCATCCAGCGCGAAGCCAGGCAGCTTGCGGTCGAACGCCGGCAGAGCCTCGCGGATGGCGGCCACCGCGAAATCCGGCAGGCAGTCGCGCAGGTCGGCGGGGGTGACGCCGGGGCGGTAGCTCGGGATCACCTCCCCCAGATGCGTCGAGGCCCGGCCGGCCAGGAAATCCACCACGCGCTGGCCGGGCGCGGCATAGGTGCCGCCACCGGCGACAAAAGCAGCACTCTCCCAGTGGCGCTGGAAGTCGATGCCGGCCAGCGGGCCGCCTGGATAATCGGCCGGCGTGATGCCGACGACGATGCCGGCATTGGCGTTGCGCTCGGCGCGGGAATACTGGCTCATCCCATTGGTGACGACGCGGCCGGGCTCGCTGGTCGCGGCCACCACCGTGCCGCCCGGGCACATGCAGAAGCTATAGACGCTGCGGCCGTTCGAGGCGTGATGCACCAGCTTGTAGTCGGCCGCCCCCAGCGTGCGGTTGCCGGCGAATTCGCCGAAGCGGGCGCGGTCGATCAGCGATTGCGGGTGTTCGATGCGCACGCCGATGGAGAACGGCTTGGCCTCGATCGCCACCCCCGCCGCGTGCAGCATCGCAAACGTGTCGCGCGCGGAGTGGCCCACCGCCAGCACCACATGCCGCGTGGCGATCCGCTCGCCGCCGGCCAGCACCACCCCGGCCACGCCATGCGCGCCATCGAGTTCCAGCCCCTCGACCCTGGTGCCAAAGCGGTATTCACCGCCCAGCGCCTCGATCGTCGCGCGCAGGCTCTCCACCATCGTCACCAGGCGAAACGTGCCGATATGCGGCTTGGCGGCCCACAGGATCTCCTCCGGCGCGCCGGAGGTCACGAACTCCTCCAGCACCTTGCGCCCACGGAACAGCGGGTCCTTGATCTGGCTGTAGAGCTTGCCGTCGGAGAAGGTGCCCGCCCCGCCCTCGCCGAACTGCACATTGCTCTCCGGGCTCAGCACCCCGCGCCGCCACAGCGCCCAGGTGTCCTTCGTCCGCTGGCGCACCACCTGGCCGCGTTCGAGGATGATCGGCCGGAAACCAGACTGCGCCAGGATCAGCGCGGCCAGCAGCCCACACGGCCCCGCCCCGATCACCACCGGGCGTTCGGTCATGCCCGCAGGCGCATGGGCGACAAAGCGATAGGCCATGTCGGGCGAGGCCGATGCCGCCACCGCCGGCACAACACCCGGCCGCAATGCGACATCGACGGTGTAGACCAGCACGACGGCCTTCTTGCCGCGCGCATCCCAGCCCCGCCGGAACACCTGGACGTCGGCGAGGTCGGCCACCGTCACGCCGAGGCGAGCGGCAGCGGCCGCGTTCAATGCCTCTGGCGGGTGGTCGAGCGGGAGGCGGAGTTCAGTCAGCCGCAGCATCACTCGACGGTCACGCTCTTCGCCAGATTCCGCGGCTGGTCCACATCCGTGCCCTTCAGCACCGCCACCCGATAGGCCAGCATCTGCACCGGGATCGCATACAGGATCGGCGCCACGAAGGGATCGACCGTCGGCAGCACGATCACGTCCGCCGCGATCCCCCGCAGCTTCTCGGCGCCTGCCGCATCGCTCAGCACCACCAGCTGCGCGCCGCGCGCGGCGGCTTCCTGCAGGTTGGATGCAGTCTTCTCGAACAGCGGGCCGGAGGGGGCGATGGCGATGACCGGCACCGCCTTGTCGATCAGCGCGATCGGGCCGTGCTTCATCTCGCCGGCGGCGTAGCCCTCGGCGTGGATGTAGCAGATCTCCTTCAGCTTCAGCGCACCTTCGAGGGCGATGGCAAAGTTGGCGCCGCGGCCGAGGTAGAGCACGTCCCGCGCCTCCGCCACGCGGCGGGCGACGCGGTCGATATCGCCGGGGTTGTCGAGGATCTCGGCGGCGGCGGCCGGCACCTGCAGCAGCGCGTCGGTCAGCGCCCGCTCGCGCGCCGCGTCGATCGTCCCGCGGGCGCGGGCGAAGGCGATGGCGAGGCAGGCAAGCACCGTCAGCTGCGCGGTGAACGCCTTGGTGGAGGCGACCGAGATTTCCGGCCCCGCCACCGTCTGCATCACCGCGTCCGACAGGCGGGCCATCGTGCTTTCCGGCACGTTGAGCACCGACAGCACGGGCATCCCCTGGCCCTGCATGTAGTGCAGGGCGGCGATGGCATCCGCCGTCTCGCCGGACTGGCTGACCAGCAGGCCAAGGCTGTTGGGCACCACCGGGGGCGCGCGGTAGCGCAGCTCGCTGGCGACATCGACGTCCGCCGGCAACCGGGCGATCTCCTCGATCCACTGCCGCCCCGCGAGCGCCGCGAAATAGGCGCCGCCGCAGCCGCTGAGGCACACGCGGGCGAGGCTGGCAGGATCGAACGGCAGCTCCGGCAGCATCACCGCGCGCGTCGCCGGATCGATCATCCGGTGCAGCGTGTCGCCGATCACGGAGGGGTGCTCGTGCAGCTCCTTCTCCATGAAATGCCGGTAGTTGCCCTTGCCGACGGCCGCACCCGACAGCGCGGTCAGCTTGATCTCGCGCTGCACCGGCGCGCCGGCGAGGTCGAAGAACTCCGCCCCGGTGCGGCTCAGCACCGCCCAGTCACCGTCCTTCAGGAAGGCGATGCGGCGGGTCAGCGGCGCCAGCGCCAGCGCGTCGGAGCCGAGATACATCTCCGCCTCCCCGTAGCCCACCGCCAGCGGCGCGCCGTGGCAGGCGCCGATCATCAGCTCGGCGTGGCCGGCGAACATCATCACCAGCGCATAGGCGCCCTCCAGCCGCGCCAGGGCTTTTCCCGCCGCCGCCACCGGGGCGAGGCCCTGCTGCAGATAGAGATCCACCAGCTGCGCCACCGTCTCGGTATCGGTCTGCGAGGTGAACACCTGGCCGGCGGCCTCGAGTTCGGTGCGCAATTCGGCGTGGTTCTCGATGATGCCGTTATGCACGATGGAAACCCGCGCGGTGCCGTGCGGATGCGCGTTGCCCTCGGTCGGCGCGCCGTGCGTCGCCCAGCGGGTATGGCCGATGCCGGTGGTGCCGGCCAGCGGCGCCTCGGCCAGCACGGCCGCGAGGTTGAGGAGCTTGCCCGGCGCGCGGCGGCGATGGATTTCGCCCTGGGCATTCAGCGTGGCGATGCCCGCACTGTCATAGCCGCGATATTCCAGCCGCCGCAGGGTCTCCAGGATGCACCCGGCCGCCGGGGCCAGGCCGATGACGCCAACGATACCGCACATCAGCCACGCTCCTTCTTATGCGCCGCCCGGAAGGCGGCCGCCGCCCCAGGCTTGCCCACCTGCCGCGCCCGGCCGAACGCCATCTCATCCGCCGCCACATCCCCGGTGATGACGCTGCCGGCGGTGACGAAGGCACCATCGCCGACGCTCACCGGCGCCACCAACACCGAATCCGATCCCACGAACACATCGGCGCCGATCACCGTGCGGTGCTTGGCGAAGCCGTCGTAATTGCAGGTGATGGTGCCGGCGCCGATATTCGTCCGCGCGCCGACCTCGGCATCGCCGATATAGCTGAGATGCCCGGCCTTCACCCCCGCCCCCAGCCTGGCTGCCTTCACCTCGACGAAATTGCCGATATGCACGTCCTCGCCCAGCACCGCCCCCGGCCGCAGCCGCGCGAAGGGGCCGACGCTGCTGGCAGGGCCGACCTCGCAGCCCTCCAGATGGCTGAACGGGCGGATATCCGCGCCGCTGCGCACCGTCACCCCCGGCCCGAACACCACATGCGGCCCCACCGTCACATCCGGCTCGAACACCGTATCGGCGGAGAGGAACACCGTCTCCGGCGCGGTCAGCGTCACGCCCGCCTCCATCGCCGCCGCCCGCAACCAGCCCTGCACGGTGGCCTCGGCCAAGGCCAGCTCGGCGCGCGAGTTGATGCCGCGCAGCTCCGCCTCCGGCGCCTCCACGGCGGCGACCAGCGCCCCGGCGGCGCGGGCCTGCACCACCACGTCGGTCAGGTAGAACTCGCGCGCCTCGTTCTCATCGCTCACGCCGCGCAGCCAATCCCGCATCCGCACCGAGTCGGCACAGAGCACGCCGGCATTGCACAGGCCGATCGCCCGCTCGTCCGGGCTCGCATCCTTGTATTCGACGATGCGTTCGACGAACCCGCCCTCGGCCACCACCCGTCCGTAGCGGGCAGGATCGCCCGGCCGCATCGCCAGCAGCGCCAGGCCCGCATCCCCCGCCTGCCGCCGCGCCAGCAGCCGGCGCAGCGTCGCCGCGGTGATCAGCGGATTGTCGCCATACAGCACCGCCACCTCGCACGCGCCGAACAGCGCCTCGGCCTGCAAGGCCGCGTGCGCGGTGCCCAGCCGCTCGGTCTGCACCACGCAGGCATGCGGAGCGGCGATCTTCGCCACCGCCTCCATCCCCGGCCCGACGACGACGACGATGCGGTCGAACACCGCCTCGCAGGAGGCGAGCAGATGGCGCAGCATCGGCCGCCCGGCGATGCGGTGCATCACCTTCGGCAGGCTGGATTTCATCCGGGTTCCCTGCCCGGCGGCGAGGATGACGGCGGTGGCGCTCATGGCTGATCCCGATCTGGCGGCTCGTGCGGCGTCATGGCAGAGAATACCGCTCTAGCGAAACCGCGCACATCCGGCCAGCCCCAAGGCACCCAGCATGCAACGCACCCTGATCCTCGACCTCGACGGCACGCTGGTCGATTCCGTGCCCGACCTCGCCGCCGCCCTGAACCGGCTGATGGCCAGCCGCGCCCTGCCGGACTTCACCCGCCCCGAGGTTGCGGCCATGGTCGGCGACGGCGCGCGCGTGCTGATCGAGCGCGCCTTCGCCGCCCGCGCCCGCCCCGTCGATGCCGCCGCGCTGGATGACTTCCTCGCCGACTACACCGCCCACGCCGCCGACCTCACCCAGCCCTATCCCGGCGTGGTCGAAACGCTGGCCGCCCTCGCGCAGGACGGCTGGACGCTGGGGGTCTGCACCAACAAGCCCGAAAAAGCCGCCCGCATCCTGCTGGACGCGCTCGGCCTCTCGCAGCACTTCGCAGCCCTGGGTGGCGGCGACAGCTTCCCCGTCCGCAAGCCCGACGCTGGCCACCTGCTCGCAACCCTCGCCGCCGCCGGCGGCAGCCCGGCCGCGGCCGTGATGGCCGGGGACCATCACAACGACATCGCCGCCGCCCACGGTGCCGGCATGCCGGCGATCTTCTGCGCCTGGGGCTATGGCCCGGCGGAGACCGGCGCGCACGCCGACGCCACGGCGCACAGCTTCAATGACGTACCCAGGCTGGCGGCGGCACTGCTGGCGCGGGCGGGCTGATCACGTCGGTCAGATACATCGTCGCCTGGCCGAGCAGCCGCACATCGAAGCGCATGCGCACCGGCACCGGCGGCGCCCCCGGCGAGAGCCGGGCAAGCCAGGCCGAGCCGTTCTGCGGCCGCG
Source organism: Asaia bogorensis (assembly GCA_945874805.1). Taxonomy (GTDB): domain Bacteria; phylum Pseudomonadota; class Alphaproteobacteria; order Acetobacterales; family Acetobacteraceae; genus CAIRTN01. The sequence goes on from CAMCJI010000014.1 coordinate 17,319, forward strand.
CCGCCTTGTTCCGGTCGTCATCCAGCCAGAACCCGCCGATCTGCCGCCCTTCGAAATCGCAGCGCATCGCCGGCCCCGCGAAGAACGACCCGCGATCGGCCTCCAGCACCTCCTCGCCGACGGTGCGGCTGGCGATGGCGGACAGGCGCCGCCCGTCGAACACCCGCAAGCCGCCGTCGCAGCGCCCGGTGGCGGCGAACTGGCGGGTGAGCATGGCAATCGCACTCAGGCTGTCCACCGTGCCGGCCTGCTCCGCCGGCAGCACCGGCTCGCGCTCCCCATCGTTCGGCGGCACCAGGGCGACCACCACCGGCTCGCCGGCGGGATAGTCGATCAACGTCTGCCGCGGCTTGCCCTGCCAGTGGCCCCAGTTGAGAAACCGCTGCGGCTGCGGGTTCATCTGCGCGAACCGCCCCTGCACCCGGCTGTGCAGGTCCGCACTGAACAGCGCGCCCACCACGCCGACGGTGCGATAGGCCAGCTCCACCCTGTAGGCCGCCTCGCTCTGCTCCACCAGGGCATCGACGGTGAACATCCGCAGCCCCGCCACGCGCCCGGTGAAGCCCAGCTGCACCGGCGCCTGCGCGGCAGCTAGAGCGGGGGTCAGAATCGCGGCCAGGAGGATCAGGATACGCATGGCAGTCATGTCGGCCCGCCCCCGCCCCCGCGCAAGAGCCGCTGCGATCTCTTGACAGGCAGAACCCCCAGACCTATCCCTCGCCGCCTCGGGATGGGCGCGTAGCTCAGCGGTAGAGCATCGCCTTCACACGGCGGGGGTCACAGGTTCAATCCCTGTCGCGCCCACCATCCCGGCTACCCCCATCTGCGTTTGGTGCAGGCAAGCGGAAGTCAGAAGTCTTCTTTTTGTGAACAAAAAGAAGCAAAAAAACTTTGTTCATGGGCGGGCGGTGGAGCTACTGCGTTGGTTCTGCGCGACTTCGCGTTTGATGGCTTCGCCGCCGAGCCGCGTAGATGGTTGAAAATCCGGCGAAGCCAAAAAAAATCCCCCCAATCAAACGCAACCCCGGCGCTCAGCCCCCGCAAACGGCCAAAAGTTTTTTGCTTCTTTTTTTAAAAAAAGAAGACCCTTCCTACCCCTTGCCTTGCGACCGCCCCTACGGCGCGCCCGGCTCCCCCAGATCCCACCAGATGCCCGTATAGGCGGCCAGGCCCTCGCGGGCCGGGGCGATCAGGAAATGTTCGTTCGGCCCGTGCTGCTTGCAGCCGTTGTAGCTGTGCGGAATCCACACCAGCGGCACGTGCAGGTGATCGACGAACACGTCGCCCGGCAGCCCGCCGCCGCCATTGGGGATCAGCTGCACCCGCTTGCCCAGCGAGCGTTCCATGCTGGCGATCGTCCAGCCCACCCAGGGGTTGGCGAGGTCGGTGCGGCTGGCCGGCAGCCGGAGGCCGGCGTTCTCCACACCCACCTCCGCGAAGCCCTCGGCATCCAGATGCGCGCGGACGGCGGCTTCGAACTTCGCCGGGTCGCTATCGACGGTGTAGCGGATCTGGCAGGTCGCCCGCGCGAAGGGGGCCACCGCGTTCACCGGGTTTTCCGGCTTGCCGGCCACCATCGCCAGCACGATGAAGCTGGTCCAGCCGAACACCTTCTCGGCGGCGGTGAAGCCCGGCTCGCCCCAGTTCGGATCGATCGTGGCCGAAGCCTCGCTCGGCAGTTCCAGCCCCGCCAGCGCCCCGCGCACCGCGGCCGGCAGCCCGTTGGCCGGCAGCCAGTCGCGCACGCGGATACGGCCGTGCCGGTCGCAGATGGAGCCGATGGCGTGGCTGAGCACGATCGCCGGATCGACGATCATGCCGCCCCAGTTGCCGGAATGCACCCCGCCCGGCCGCAGCGCCAGCACGAGATCGAAATGGTAGCTGCCGCGCGTGCCGGTCGTCACCGTGGGGATCTCGGCGGCCACGCGCGGGCCGTCCGAGGCGATCAGCACATCGGCGGCCAGCGCCGTGGTGTTGCCGGCGACGAACTCGCGCAGCCCGGTCGAGCCGCGCTCCTCGCTGGTCTCCAGGATCAGCTTGACGTTGAAGCCCAGCTTGCCGCCGCGCGCTGCGATGACGTGTTCCAGCGCGGTGAGGTTCACCACGTGCTGGCCCTTGTTGTCCGCCGTGCCGCGGCCGTACCAGCGGTCGCCGACTTCCTGCAGTTCCCAAGGCTTGAGGCCCGCATCCCACTGGTCGTCCAGCCCGCGCACGGTATCGCCGTGGCCGTAGGTCAGCACGGTGCGATAGCTGGGGTCCTCGATCCGCTCGGCCACCAGGATCGGCCCGAAGCCCTCTACGGGGTTGGGATGCACCACCACGGAGAAGCCCATCCGCTCCACCCAGGGGGCGATGCCCTCCTGCAGGTAGCGCCAGACATCCGGCAGATGGTCGTCGTCCTGCAGGGTGGACGGGATCGCCACCAGCCCCGCCAGCCGATCGCGGAAACTGCCCGCATCGAAAAAGCCGAGGGCAGTGCTGATGGCGGTGTCGCGTGTGGTCATGCTCGGGGGCTCCGTGATTCGCCCCCGAGTATGCGGCGCCGCCGTTTCGGGCGGTAGGGGGTGAGGCCTACTTCACCTCCACCACGTCCTTGAACAGCACGTTCCACTGCAACCGCGCCCACTGGTAGCCGGTGCGATTGGCGCGGTGGGCGACCGGGTTCACCTGGTCGTGGATGGGAACCCACACCGCGGCGTCCATGACGATCTTCTGCGCATCCGCATACATCGCGTCGCGACGCGCGGGGTCGCCCTGGCTGGCGGCGTCTTCCATCAGCTTGTCCAACGCCGGGTTGTTCAGCCGCCCGTAGTTGAACTTGTGGTAGCTCGGCGCCGGGATATTGCGGCTATGGAACATGATCTCCAGCACCGAGGGGTCGCCGGAGATGAAGCGCAGCGGCATGATGCCGTTCTGCGCCGTCATCGCCAGCTCGTCGCGGCGGGCGACCGTGATGATCTCCACCTTGATCTCGAAGCCGAGCTTCTTCAGCTGGGCCTGGATGTCCACCGCCGTGTCCGGCTCAAGGGCCGCGATCGGGTCGTAGTTCATCGTCAGGCGCTGGCCGTCCTTCACGCGGATGCCGTCTGGCCCGGGCTTCCAGCCGGCTTCGTCGAGCAGGGCGGCGGCGCGGCGGGGGTCGAAGGGGAAGTAGGATTCGACACCTTTCCAGTAGCCCGCGGACGTGGCCGAGAGCGGGCCGAAGGCCGGCTTGATGAGGCCGAAGAACAGGTCCTCGGTCAGCCGCTTGCGGTCGATGCCCATGGCGAAGGCCTGGCGGACCCGGATGTCGCTGAAGGCGCCCTTGGTGGAGTTGATCAGCAGGCCGAAAGGCAGGCCAGTCGCCTCGCCCACCATCGTCTTGTAACGGCGATCGGCGCCGAGGCGTTGCAGGTCGAGGATCGGCGTCAGATCGGCGATATCGACCTCGCCCGATTCCAGTGCCGCGATGCGGGTGGAGGCATCTGGGATGAAGCGCACCACCACGCGCGCCGGGCTGGCCGGGCCGGGCTTCATGAACGACGGCGCCCAGTTGTAGGCGGGGTTGCGCTCCAGCACCACCGAGCGCCCACGCTCCCAGGAGACGAAGCGGAACGGCCCGGCGCCCACCGGGGCGGAAGCGAAACCGCCATCGCCGAGCTTGCGCACGGCGGTCGGCGAGACGGGGGAGAGCGTGTTCTCCGCCAGCGAGGGGGCGGCAGCGCCGAAGGGGCGCTTGTAGTTGATGCGGATTTCGTAGGGGCCGAGGATATCGGAACTTGCGTAGGGGCCGAGCTGATCGACCGCCGTCTGGCTGGCGAGCTTTGGATCGACGATGGTGTCGAAGGTGAACTTCACCGCCTCGGCATCGAAGGGGGTGCCGTCATGGAAGGTCACGCCCTGGCGCAGCTTGAGGGTGATGCTGCGCGCGTCCGGCGCCACCACCCAGGATTCGGCCAGGCCCGGAGACAGCTTGCTGTTCGCGTCCGACGCGATGAGCTGATCGAAGACGTTGACGATCACCTGATACTCGTGCCGCGACTGGGTAACGCGGGGGTCGTAGGTGCGGGCGGAGTTGTCGTCCTCGCCCCAGGTGATGGTGAGTCCCTGCGCGGCGGCGGGAAGCGCGCCCCCGAGCAGAAAGGCGGAAGCCAGCAGCGTGGTGCGGCGCATCGAACCCTCCGTTAGATGACAGACCACGACTATGGCGGCGGATTTTCAGCAGCACCAGCCTTGCTCTGTGCCCGCGAGCGGCTAGCATAAAATAATCCGCAGACGGGGACAGGCACGATGCACGCATTGACCGGCTATACCGACCGCTGGAGCGTCAAGGCCGGGGGGCGGATCGGCTTCCACATCTCCTCCGCCGCCGCTGCGTTCACTGCCCGCGTCGTCCGCCATGTCTGCGCCGACCCGAACCCGCAGGGGCCGGGCTATGAGGAACATCCCGTCGCCTCCGCGCTGGACGGCAGCCATGCCGGCGCGCCGCGCCAGGCCTGGCTTGGCAGCTTCGGCCATGCGCCGGGCCTCGCCGTCGATCCCGCGAAGGGGCTGGTGCTGACGGCCGCGATCTGGCCGACCACGCCGGGCAAGGGGCGGCAGGGCATCGTATCGGTCGCCGCGCCCGGCTGGACGCTGACGCTGGGCATCGGGCCGAACGGCGGGGCGATGGTCGAGGCGGTCTCGTCCGCCGGCACCGCCTCCGCCGAGGTGCCGCGCGCCCTGCTCGGCCGGCGCTGGTATCAGGTCGAGGCCGGGATCGATGCCGCCGGCCGGTTGCATGTGGCCCAGCGCCCGCAGGCGCCTTTGGCCGATGCCGGGGAGGCCAGCGCCTCCGCCGCCCCGCTCGGTGCGGCCGTCGCCTCGGTGTTTCTCGCCGCTTGCCCGCCCGACGGCTCGGGCGCGCCGGCGAGTGCCCACTACAACGGCAAGATCGAGGCGCCGGCGATCTGGCGCCACGCCGCCTTCGCCCGGCCCGCTGTGGCCGCCTGGGATTTCTCGATCGGCATCCCCACCCAGATCGCCGCCGAGACCGGACCCTCAGCCGCGCATGCCACCCTGCGGAACCTGCCGACGCGGGCGATGACCGGCAGCACCTGGACCGGGGCGGTGCATGACTGGAAGACCGATCCCACCCAGTACGGCGCCATCCATTTCCACGACGACGACCAGGGCGACCTCGGCTGGCCGGAGACATTCGCGCTGGACGTGCCGGCGGACTGGCAGAGCGGGCTCTATGCCCTGGCGATCTCGAGCGAGGCCGGCCAGGACTACATCCCCTTCATCGTCCGGCCGATCAAACCGACCGCCGATGCGGCGCTGATCATCCCGACCTTCAGCTACCAGGTCTATTCCTGCTTCGTCCGCCCCGGCCGCGGCGCCGAGATCGCGGCGCGGGCGAAGGAGTGGGGGGCGCTGCCGGAGACGCCGGACATGAATCCGGAGTTCGGGCTGTCGACCTACAACTACCATTCGGACGGCTCGGGCGTGTCGCTCGTATCCATGCTGCGGCCGATGCTGGATACGCGTTCGCGGCAGTTCAGCCTGATGGACCCGGCCCCCGGCGGGTCCGGCACCGGGCGGCTGGGCTGCGACAGCTATTTCATCAAGTGGATGACCGATGCCGGGATCGCGCATGACGTGATCACCGACCACGACATCCATGAGGACCCGGAGATCCTGAAGGGCTATCGCGTCGTGCTGGCGGCCCAGCATCCGGAGTACCACTCGATCAAGATGATCGAGGGGTTCGAGCGCTTCCTCGAAGCCGGGGGGCGGCTGATGTATCTCGGCGGCAACGGCTTCTATTGGCGGGCAGAGATGAGCGAGCATGTGCCCGACGCACTCGAGGTGCGGCGGGCCGAGTCCGGCATCCGCGTCTGGGCGACCGAGCCGGGGGAGAGCTACAACCAGTTCGGCGGCGGCTATGGCGGGCTGCTGCGCCGGGTCGGCAAGTCCGGCCATCGGCTGGTCGGCATCAACTTCTCCAGCCAGGGGCGGCATCTCGGCTTCCCGTACAAGTTCGTCGATGGGATCAACGATCCGCGCGTGGCCTTCATGCGCGCGGGGATCGAGACGGCGCCGGGCACCGTGTTCGGCGATGCCGGCTACATGGGCGGTGGGGCGGCCGGGTTCGAACTCGACAGCGTGAACTTCAAGTACGGGTCGCCGCCGCATATCCTCACCGTGGCGAAGGGGATCGTGATCCATCCCGATTACGGCTGGGTCAATGAGGACATGCTGACGCATCGCCATCCGCTGCCGCAGGAGGACTGGTCCTGTGCGGACATGTCCTTCTTCGAGACGGCCTCGGGCGGGGCGGTGTTTTCCGTCGGCTCGATGACCTATGCCGGCAGCCTGCCGGTGGCGGGGGGCAAGAGCACCCTGGGCAAGCTGACCGAGAACGTGCTGCGCCGGTTCCTCGACCCCGCGCCGTTTGTGTTGCCCGGCGCGTGATCCGCTTCATCCTCCGCCGGCTGATCTCGGTCATCCCCACGCTGCTGCTGACCTGGACGGTGGTGTTCGCGGCCATGCACGCCATTCCCGGCGACCCCGTGTCGATGTCCATGGGGGGGCAGCCGGCGAGCCAGGAGGTGATGGAGAACGAGCGCAAGCGGCTCGGGCTCGATCGGCCGGTGATCGTGCAGTATGTCGATTTCCTCCGCCGCGCGGCGACGGGGGATTTCGGCCTGGCGTTCGGGACGCGCCAGCCGGTGGTCTCGATGATCGGGTCGCAGCTTCCTTATACCTTATCGTTGGCGTTCGGCGGCCTGCTGGTCGGGGGCGTGCTGGGGACGGTGCTGGGGACGCTGGCCGGGTTGCGGCCGAATGGCTGGACGGATGCGGCGGTGATGACGGCCGCGCTCGGCGGGTTGTCGCTGCCGAGTTTCTGGATCGGCATGGTTTTGATCCATGTGTTCGGCACGATGCTCGGCTGGGTGCCGATCATCGGGACGGGGGTGCAGGCACTGATCCTGCCATCGATCGCCGTGGGGCTGTTTCTGGCAGGCGGGCTGGCGCGGCTGATCCGGGCGAGCATCATCGAAGTTATGGGGCAGGACTACATCCGCACCGCCTTCGCCAAGGGGCTGCCGACCTTTCTGATCGTCGGCAAGCATGTGGCGCGTAATGCGGTGATCCCGCCGATCACCCTGCTGGGCGTGCAGTTCGCGGTGCTGATCGGCGGCGCGGTGGTCACTGAGCGGGTATTCGCCCGGCCGGGGATCGGGGCGATGCTGGTCGAAGCCGTGCTGAGCAAGGATTTTCCGCTGGTGCAGGGCATCGTGGTGATGACGACCAGCGCCTATATCCTGATCAATCTGCTCATCGATATTCTCTACGGCATCATCGACCCGCGGATTGCACGCACGTGAGTGGCGCATTGCCGCCGCCGGAGCGGGTGCTTGCGCGGATATTTGCGGCGCCGGGGGCGGCGGTGGGGGCGACGATCCTGGGGGTGCTGATCCTCGGCGCGTTGCTGGCCCCCTGGATCGCGCCGTTCGACTGGAACGAGACGCGGGTTTGCGCGCGGCTGGCGGCTCCTTCCTGGACCAATCTGTTCGGTTGCGACCTGTACGGGCGGGATATCTTCAGCCGGGTGCTGTATGGCGGGCGGTTTTCGCTATCGGTGGGGATTGCCACCGTCACCGTCAGCCTGTTCGCCGGCGCGCTGCTCGGGACGATCATCGGCTATGTCGGCGGGCGGGTGGATGCGGCGGGGACGCGGGTGATCGATGTGATGCTCGGGTTTCCGCCGATCATCCTGGCGATCCTGGTGGTGGCCGTGCTCGGGGTGGGGCTGTGGAATGCAGCGCTGGCGGTGGGGATCGCGGGCATCCCGCGGTTTGCCCGGGTGGTGCGCTCGGCGACGCTGAGTCTCGCGGCGCGGGAGTTCATCGAAGGGGCGCAGGCGGTAGGGGCGACGCATCCGCGGATCATCCGGCGGCATCTGATCCCCAATCTGGCGCCGACGCTGATCGTGCTGGCATCCCTCGATCTGGGCAATGCGGTGCTGGCGACGGCGACGCTGAGCTTCCTCGGCCTGGGCGCGCAGCCGCCGACGCCGGAATGGGGGGCGATGCTGAATGCGGGCCGCGAGTTCATCCGCTATGCGCCCTGGACGATGCTGTTTCCGGGGGCGGCGCTGTTCCTCGCGGTGATGAGCGTCAACCTCGTTGGCGACCGGCTGAGCCAGGTGCTGGACCCGCGGCAGCGCGGGCGGAGTTAGTTTTTTTATCGTAATAATATAGCGCGCGGTTCTCCCCCGAGGCTCAGGGGCCGGTTTTGAATCTGAGGCCGAGGCGGCGCAGGCGGGCGCGGTCTTTCGGGGGGATGAAGCGGATCGCGATCGGGCGGAGGTCCGAGAGGTCCTCGCGCGGCTTGCGGGGCTTCGGCACATAGGGTTTGCGCGTCCGCGGCGGCAGGCGGAGATGTTCGGGCAGCTTGATGCCGAACATTCTGGCCCAGGGGCGCAGGATGCGGCCGGCGGCAGGGTGGGCGGCGACGAGGGCCTTGATGTCGGCGTCGTTCAGCAGGCCCTCGATGTGGCCGATGTTCTCGGCGGTGAACGGGACGAGCTTGACCAGCCACATCTCGGCCGTCGGCAGGCGCAGTTCGGGCTTCGGGCGGGGCTTGCTCGGGCGCTTGGCCCTTGGGCGGGCGGTGGGGAGCTGGCCGCGCTCCCACAGCAGCATGAGCCGGGTGAAGCGGTTGCGCAGGCGGCAGATGCGGTTCCACACGAGGAGAATCAGCGGCGCCAGGGCGCGGAACTTCACGGCGTACTGGCCCACCTTCTCACGGAGAAGCTCGACGGTGCGGGAGAGGTTCTCGCCTAGGGGGGTGGAGGGGTGCATGGTTTATAACTAACATTTTTGTTAGTTATAAGGCACGGGAAGAGTCTTCTTTTTTGAAAAAAAGAAGCAAAAAACTTTTGGGACTTGGTGGGGGGTGGCTCACGGTGGGGGCGCTGGCGGTGGGGGGTTTTGGGCTTCGCCGGGCTTTGCACCGTCTTTGCGGCTTGGCGGCGAAGCCAGGAGGGGGTCTATGCCAAGGAGAAAGCATCTGTTTGCCAGTGCAAGTGGCGGAAGGCGCTGCGCTTTTCCGCCCTACTCGAAAACGGATAAAAGTTTTTTGGTTCTTTTTTTCAAAAAAGAACGCGCTTGCCTCACCCGATGATCGCGCGGCGCAGGGCCGTGCGGGCGGCGCGGCCGGCGGCGAGGTCGGTGCAGTTGACGATGGCGACACGGAAGCCGCCGGGGGGCATGGCGTGGGTGGCGGGGTCGCGGTCTTCGTGGAAGGTGATCTGGATGCTCGATATGCCAGGCCGGGCGGCCAGCTCGGCGGTCAGGGCCGGTGGGGGGTGGCGGTAGCGGCGGCCGTTCGGGCCGAACAGCGCGAGGCTGAAGCCGGTGGTGCGGGCGGTGTCGGCGAAGCGCCACTGGCCCTCGGCGTAGAGGCCGATGAGGGCATCGACCCAGCCGGGACCGTAGAGGTCTGGCCATTGGTCGGCGAAGCGCAGATGCGCCTCGATGATGCGCCCGCCGATGGTCTCGAGGTTCAGCATGCCGGTGTAGCCGGGCAGGTTGGCGGCGATCCAGGTGGCGCAGGCGGCCTCCAGCCTGGGGCGGGGCGCGGCGTGGACCACCCAGCGGTCGAAGGTGCCGCCGGGGCGGGGGATGCCGGTGGCGTGGCGCCACCAGACGGCGCGGCCACCCTGCACGGCGGCGTCGCTGCTGACATGGGTGCCGCGCAGCAACTGCATCCAGAAATGCCCGGGCGTGAGGGCGGCGAGATAGGAGGCCGCGTCGGCGATGACGCGACTGCCGGTGCCCATGCCGCGCAGGTTGACGATGGGCTTGGAGAAGACCGGGAAGGCCGGCGGCATCACCCCGTGCGGGGCAGCGGGGAGGCCCTGGGAGTGGGCGATGCTCAGCTTGTCGTAGAGCCAGCGGTGGGCGGGGTACCAGGCCCAGGCGTCCGCATCCTCGGTGGGGATGCGGATGCCGGGGGGGCAGGCGGCGGCGGTGAAGTATTGCTCGCGCCAGGGGTCGGCCTCACAGATCGGCATCGATTCCGCTCCTCTCTGGACAATTCGGCGCCTCTGCGGCAACAGCGGTCAATGCATTTTAGTGGGCCGCAAGATGAGCAACGGCGAGGTTGACGGCAAATATTATCAGATCGCCCGGCCCGGCTCGCTCGCCGACCGGCTGGTGGTGCGGGCGCGAGACGCGATTTACGCGGATTTCATCCGCCGGACTGGTTGCACCGCTTCCGATACAATCCTCGATGTCGGGATATCCGACGTGGTCGGCGAGAGCGCCAACATGCTCGAGCGGCTGCATCCGCATCAGGCGCAGATCACCGCGGTGGGGATCGGCACGGCCGAGGCGTTCCAGGAGGCCTTCCCCGCGGTGACGTATCGGCAGATCGTGCCGAATACGACCCTGCCCTTTGCCGACAAGACGTTCGATATCGCGACCTCCAACGCGGTGGTGGAGCATGTGGGCAGCGCCGAACATCAGCGCCTGCTGATCTCGGAGATGCTGCGCGTGGCGCGGCGGGTGTATGTGACGGTGCCGAACCGGTTCTTCCCGGTGGAACACCATACCGGCATTCCGCTGCTGCACTATTGGGACGCGAGCTTCGCACTGGCCTGCCGGCTGACCGGCAAGACGGAATGGGCGGACCCCACCAACCTCATCCTGATGTCGACCGGCAAGCTGCGCGCGGTCTGGCCGCCGGGGCGGCGCGTGGAGATCGGCATGACCGGACTGCCGTTGGGGCCGTTCAGCTCCAGCGTTTACGGGTATGTCGATCAGGGGTGAGGCTCGTTGGCGGGAAGGTAAGGGACAGGCAAGGGTCTTCTTTTTGTGAACTTGCGACGGCGAAGGCGCCGCGCAGGAAAGAAGCAAAAAAACTTTGTCCTTTGGTTTGGTGTTCGCTCTCGGTGGTGGGTTTGACGGAGAGGGGGTTTTGGGGCTTCGCCGGGTTTTGAACCGACGATCCGGCTAGGCGGCGAAGCCAGGAAAAAGTTTTTTGCTTCTTTTTTCCAAAAAAGAAGATGCTTCCCTTTCTGCCCCTTCCCTTCGCGCCGGCTGCCCCGCGAACGGCGCGGGTGGAAAATTCTTGACTTTGTTGCGGCGCACAACTATTTCCCGGTGGCGCCTCTTGATGTGTTTCTGCGCGCTGCCAGCCTGCCATCGCTTTTCTGGGTTTCGATCCGGGAGCACCGGCCGGCCAACACGCTCCCCGGTAGCTCCATTACCAGCAAACTGCGCCGGCCCACGGTCCTGTTGACCGTGAATGACCGCGCTGCGGCCTCCCCCGATTGCGGGGCGGCGCCGACGACGTGCGTCCCAGACGAAAGACTATTTCATATGCTCGACTTCAATTCGCTCGGCCTCGACCCGCTCCTGCTGAAGGCGCTGGCCGCCGAAGGCTATGTGGCGCCGACGCCGATTCAGGAACAGGCCATCCCCCATGTGCTGGCCGGCCGTGACGTGCAGGGCATCGCCCAGACCGGCACCGGCAAGACCGCCGCCTTCGCGCTGCCGATCCTGCAGCGCCTCGCCTCGATCAAGAAGCAGCCGCCGCGCGCGGGTTGCCGCGTGCTGGTGCTCTCGCCGACGCGTGAGCTGGCCAGCCAGATTGCCGAATCCTTCCGAGTCTATGGCAAGTTCATGGGCGTGCGGGTGGCGCTGATGTTCGGCGGCGTGCCGAAGGGCAAGCAGGTGCGCGCCATCGAACGCGGCGTGGACGTGCTGGTGGCAACGCCAGGCCGGCTGATCGACCATCTGCAGGACCGCGCCGTGCGGCTCGACGCGGTGGAGATCCTGGTGCTCGACGAGGCGGACCACATGCTCGACCTCGGCTTCATCATTCCGATCCGCCGCATCGTGGGGTTCATTCCGGCGAACCGGCAGACGCTGTTCTTCTCGGCCACCATGCCGAAGGAGATCGGCAACCTCGCCAGCTCGATGCTGAAGGACCCGGCACACGTGGCCGTAACCCCGGTGGCAACGACCGCCGAGCGGGTGGAACAGGCCGTCATCATGGTGGATACCGCGCGCAAGCGGCACGTGCTGTTCGACCTGCTGAAGTCCACCGCACTCGGGCGGACGCTGGTGTTTACCCGCACCAAGCATGGCGCCGATCGCGTGGTGAAGTATCTTGAGGAATCCGGCGTGCCGGCCGCGGCGATCCATGGCAACAAGAGCCAGCCGCAGCGGGAGAAGGCGCTCGCCAACTTCAAGGCGGGCACGGCACGGGTGCTGATCGCCACCGACATCGCCGCACGCGGCATCGATGTGGACGGCGTGCAGCACGTCATCAACTTCGACCTGCCGAACGTGCCGGAAAGCTACGTCCACCGCATCGGCCGCACCGCGCGCGCCGGGGCGGACGGTATGGCGATCAGCTTCTGCGCGCCCGACGAACGCGCCTTCCTGCGCGATATCGAGAAACTGATCCGCACGAAGGTGCCGGTCATGAACCAGCCCGGCCAGCTCGCGCGGGCGGCTTGATCGTGTAGGCAAGTAAGGCCAGGGGCTTTGCCCCTGGAGCCTCTTTTACCGAACTGATGAACCTGTCTAGGGCCGAGGTGTCGGTTTGGCGGGATTCCTTGGGTTTTGGCGGGTTGGCGGTAGTTAGCATGGCTTTCAGGTCGCCCACGAGTTCGATGTTTGACGGATCTCCGTCGATTTCGGGCGGGGTGATGATGATGCGGTCGATCAGCTGACGGGCGGTTTCCAGGGCTTCAGGGTCTGTGCCGTTGGTTAGGGCGATCTGCATGTCGGTGATTTTCCGCTGGTAGGCTTCGGCGATGCCGGGCGAGAGCGGCGGAGCGGTTTGGCGTGCAACCGCCGCCTCGGTGGGGATACGAGCGAGTTCGGCTTCGAGGGTGTCGATCCGCTGGAGGAGGCTTGGGCGGGACTGACCTTCGGTGACGGCATCGACGAGGTGGGTGAGTTTGCGCTCGATGGCGGCGCGCTGTCGGTGCCGGGTATCCGCCTGGGTGGCGGCTTCGGCGGCGATGGCGCGGCAGGCCTCGGCGTAGGCCTCGGTGAAGGCGGCGACCAGGGCCGGGTGCATGAGTTGGCGCCCGAGGGCCTGGAGCACAGAGGTCTGAAGTGGGCCGCGGCGTATCGTAGCGGTGTTGCGGCAGGCGCCGTTGGTGGCCGTGCGGCAGCCGAGATAGTCCTGGCCACGAGCACTGAACGGGCGGTGGCAGAGGCCGCAGACGACTTTGCCACTCAGCAGGTGCCGGGGGCGGCGGCGTTCCCAGAAGGCATGGGTCGCGCTTTCGGCGGGGCGGGCGACGGGTGCGGCCTCGGTTGCCAGCCGTGCCTGAACGCGCTCCCAGATGTTCTGGTCGATGATGCGCAGATGCGGAACGTCGCGGACGACGATATCGGCGGGGTCGCCGGTGCGGCGGATACGCGTGCCGGTCACCGGATCCTTCACGGCGTGGCGGCGACTCCAGACGAGTTGGCCGGTATAGGTGGGGTTGCGCAGGATGCCGTCATTGCGTTCAGCGCGGCCACGGATGGTCGCGTCGTACCAGATGCCGCCGCCCGGGCCAGGGATACCCTGCTGGTTCAGGGTCCGGGCGATGCGCAGCGGACCGAGGCCGGCGGCGTAGTCGGCGAAGATGCGGCGGACGATGGCGGCCTTGTCCGGGGCGATCTCGCGCAGACCACGGTCGATCTCCCCGTCGCCGGTGAGACGGCGGACGACGCGGTAGCCGTAGGGTGGGGTGCCGATGCTGCGTCCCTCGCGGATGCGGCCCTCCCCTCGTCGAAATCCAAAGTCTTTGCGATTCCGGCGTATTCTGGACATTGCGAGAGACGACGGTCGCTCTCTCGAGCAGGCGCGGCCGATAGATCGAAAGATAGGTCTCGAGGTAGCCGATCAAGGCCGCTGGAAAGCCCGCCTCCAGCGCCTTGCGCGTCTTGGTCTCCGAGGCCGCGAACCGGATAAAAAAGCCATCCCCTTGCTTGACGAGGTGTCGGCCGATCTCGATCGACGCAAAGTTCGAGATCCTGAACGGCCGCGCGGCCAACAGGGCAATGATCAATCCATCCCGGTAGGATGCGGCTTGGTGGCGGCCAACGCCGTCGGATTGCCGCTCGGCTTCCTGCATCAGTTCGATGCCAAGGGATAACAGCGCCTTCGATGGCAGGATCCGCCCGATCTTGCTGGCGGGTGGTTGCGCGACACGCTTCAACCGGTTGGCAACATCCCACAGCCACTGCCAGTTGAGCCCCGGCGCCAAGGCCTGTGTGACCGAGCAAAGAGCGAGGATGTAACCCGCGACCGTGCCTGTTGAAACCTGAGCGCGCAGGCCCGCAACATAGGCGGCAATGCGCTCCGGCGTGACCCGGGCCGCGATCGGCTGGGCCAACTGCCCCTCTTCGTTCAGACGGAGCCAATTGGCCTGCTGCTGGTTCGCTGGACACCTGGTTAAGATAACCTGAATTATGCATGACGGGTGGCGGGTGGCGGGCATCGAGACAACCCGCTGATCTGAAGTAGGATTTGGGTATTGATACTTATTCGATCCGATCTTGGATGCGCCATGCCCGCCAGTGACGACGCTACTCCCGCTTTGCCCGGCCTGTCACCGATCTGCGGACGGCCGATCGAGGTGCGCTTCGACGGCGGGCTGATGTCCTCCGATGGAGGCCTTCTGGTGCTGCGGCAGATCGAGCAGCGGCTGGGGATCGCCCGGCGTCTGGCC